>DASYRF010000411.1:0-38874 GCA_036004705.1 Myxococcota bacterium | reverse complement strand
AGCGCAGACGCGCCCGGCTTGCCAGTCTGGGGGCTCGAACGAGGAGGCCCATGAGCGGGGAGGCCGCGAAGAGCCGTAGCGCGTGCCCCTACGGGGCCGCGGCGCTGGCGCTGCCGGTGGCGATGCTGGGCGCGGGCTTAGGGCCCGGGTATGAACAAGTCGGCAGGTCACTGTGACTTCTGTCGCGGGCGAACCGTGTAGTTCCAATCGCCATGGAAGGCGTCGCCCTCGATTTCGAGCTCGCGCATCTGTTTCTCTGTCACCTTGAGTCCAACCGGGTACCGACGACGATCGAGCGCGGCCTTTACGAGGAGGCCGGCGTCGTTCGTCGTGTTGCCGATCAAGCTGACGATTGTCTCGTAGGTGCGCAGGGGCCGCCCGCGCCAGTTCATCGTGATGAACGAAAAGAGCCGATGTTCGACCTTGTTCCACTTGCTCGTGCCGGGCGGGAAGTGGCTCACGTGGATCGACATCCCGAACTCGTCGGCGAGATCTTGAAGCTCGACCTTCCAGACGCGCGATCGGTAGCCGTTGCTCCCGCCAGCGTCGGCCGTGATGAACAGCTCGCGCGCGTCGGGATAGCGCTTCTTGCCCATGCGCTTCCACCACGCGGCGATCGACGTCACTGCGAAGACTGGCGTGTCGTGATCGGTCCCGACATTCACGAACGCGCTGTTGTCGGCCACATCGAGGACACCGTAGGGGATCGCCTTGCCCGCGGCGTCGTCCGGGAAGTCGTGAACGTCCACGAGATCCGGGGCGTCCTTCGGCTGCCACTCGACGCCGGCGTTGGCGAAGTTGCCCACGAGCTCCTTCTTCTTCGTGTCCACGGAGATGAACGGAACGCCGCGCTCGAGACAGTCCTTCGCTTTCGCGTTGATGTGCTCGAACTGCGCGTTCCGATCAGGATGCTGCGCTCCTTCGACGGTCTTGTGTGTCGCCTGGAGGCTGTAGCCGAGTTTTCGAAGGAGCTTCGCGACGGTCTTGGCGCCGACGCGAATGCCGTGCGCGTCAAACATCTCCTGCGAGAGCACCTTCGTACTCTTGCACGTCCAGCGCAGCGGCGACTCGGGGTCGCCTCGCGTCGCCGGATCCACGAGCTTCTGGATCGCCGGCAGCAGATCCGGGTGCGCAACTTGGTGAGGCCGCCGCCCGCCTCCCTTGCGCCGGACCTTCACGAGGTCGGTCGTGTGCGCGCCCGCGCGCAACTCGTTCCGACCCTTCTGAACGGTGCTGATCGCGAGGCCGGTCGCTCGCGCCACGGCGGCGAGCCCACCGTGTCCGATGGCCTCCGCCTCAGCCCCTGCCCAGAGCCGTTTCAGGCGCTCGTCCATCGACCCCTTCAGCCTGCGAAACTTCCGCCGAACCGCGTCTTCGGTGGTCACCCCTACCGTAGATCACAAACACGCGATCCTGTCGATCCCCAATCCACCTCGTTCGATCGACTTGTTCATACCCGGGCCCTAACCGCCTCCTTGTGGGCGAGGAATGCAGCATGGCACCGTGCGGATTCAACACGCTGCCCGCAGGAAGAAGCATGGCCTGCGACTGGGACTATCCCCAAACCCCCAAACGGCTCGATCACTGCGTGGCCTATGATGGAGCGCAAAGTGGCGGTGGCTTGCTTTCAGCGGAGTGTACCGAACCGTGGACCGAGCACGGGCTGTTGACCTGCGTCCCCCTCCGGGATCCTGTGATCGGGGCGGAGCCGTTCAATTGCGAGGCCGGCGGCCAATTTGCCCGCTGCTTCTGGATCGAGACCTACTTGGTCCAGATCTACGGTCCTTGACGCGCTGGCGACGGGAGTGAATGGATCGACGCCGGGCAGATCGTTCAGACCGCTCGCTGGTGGCGCTCGCGTCCGGTGTCTGTGTCGCGTTCGGCGCGGCCGACGGGTCTGTGCGCGGGGGCTCCCTTTCACCGCGCGCCGGCGTTGGCCGTGATCCGACGCGCGTGAGGCCGATGCGACCGCGGCGCTACGGTAGCGCCGAGACCACGATCGACGTGACGCCGCGATCGGTGTGGGCCATGTCGACGTGCGGAGCCCAGCCGGTGAACGTGCGGCAGTCCGCCGGTCCCCAGCAGATGTTCGCCTGCATGCCCGGCGCCACGACCAGCGAGGTGATCTCGGTGGCACCGAAGTAGATGTTGAGGTTGCTCGCGGTCCACGAGCCGGCCGGGAGGCCATCCACCGAGCCGGTGAAGCCGCGGCCGCTGTAGAGCGTCACGCCCTTGCTGATGCGCCAGTAGACGGGCGGCACCCCGCCGATGGGCCCGTCCTTCACGTAGCGGACGCCTCCGCAGGTGGTCTTCGTCGCGCAGCGCTCGACGAGGATGCCGGGCGCGATGGCGAGGCTCGTCACCGGCCCGCCGATCGCCGGCTCCATCTCGGCGGAGTTGGAGATCTTCGCCGCGCCCGGCGGCTTCCAGACAGACGAGCTAGACGAATAGAAGCGGGCTCCCGGCTGTACGTCGACGCTCGCCACGTTGTCGTTGTGTGGGCTCGGGAGCGAGGCGACGTCGCCGAAGAAGCTCGTGCAAGTCGGAGCCGCGGGCGGGAGCGTGAGCGTGCACAGGCGCGCCGCGTAGGCGGGCGGCACCTTGATGGAGGAGGGCGCGCTCGTCCCAATCGTTGTCAGCGGCGCGAACGACGTCCAGGTGCCCTCGGGGCGCTGCTGCATTAGTCCGCTGAACGACGCGCCCGAGTAGAGCTTCACGGTGAGCGCGTTCCACCAGCACACGTCGCTCGCCGCGGGAAGGCCCATCTTCGAGCCGATGTCCTCCACGCAGGCGCGGAGTACCGGGCCCAGCGGCGGCGGGCCAAGCTCGTTCAGGCACTCCGTGTCGCTCGAGCAGCTCCCTTCGCCGGACTGACAGGGGCAGAACGGGTCGTCGCAGAACGTGCTGTCGTCCGCAGGGTCCTGCACGGGGCACTTGTACTTCTCGATCCAGGGGCGCACCGGCGTGCGGTAGGTTTCCGAGAGCGGGTCCGAGGAGTCGTCGTCCGGGAACGTCGCCACGTAGGAGCCGTCGTACGGCGCGCTCGGCGAGGCGGTGCTGGCCACGCCGATCACGCGGCCGTCCAGGATCATCGGGCCGCCCGAGTCGCCATGGCACAGTCCGATGAGGGGATCGGCGAAGCTGACGATGACTTCCTGGCGCGACGTGCCCGCGAGCTCCCAGCCAAACGAGCTCACCTCGACGTCGGCCCAGGTGCGAACGCCTCCGGTGCAGTCGCCGTAGCCGGCGATCGTGACGGAATCGCCCGCCAGCGGGGTGATCGGCGTCATCGGGATCGCGATCGGCGTCACGAACGCGTCGGTCTCGATCGGATCGTCGAGGACGACGACCGCGATGTCGGGGCCTGGCGTAGTGGAGAAGCTCGGCCAGCTGAAGGCGGGGTGGACGAAAACCTCGCCGGACACGTCGGCGTTCGTCCGCACCGTAGGACTCGACGGCGTGAAGACGCCCTCGAACGTGAGAGAGCCGACCGGCGGCGTGCCCGCAGACGGAAAGGACGGCGCACACCAGCCCGGATAGCAGTCGTCGATGCCGGCGCAGTCGTCCGGGTCGCAGACGCAGTGCCCGGCGGTCACCAGCGCCCAGCGCGAGATGAGGGTCGCGGTGCAGCCGCCCGGGACGTAGGCCGCTGCCTCCAGGACGCCCGGCCCGGCCACCGTCCCGCCGATGATGTCGAGCGTGGTCTCGCCGGTCGGTTCCTCGCCGGCGCCGCCGGGCGTGCAGGCCGCGATGGTGCAGCCGACCACGAAGAGAAAAGCGCTCTTGCCTTGTCCGTGCATGCTTGGCCTCCCGAAAGTCGTTCCGGTCACGATGACCGGCGCCACGACGGGCCGCCAGCGACGGCAAGTGATTCTCAGATTGTTTCAGCCGCGCGTGCCGGCCTGCGCCATTCGGCCGCCGGCCTGGCCCCTGCAGCCCCGCGGAACGCGGCGGGCGGCGGGCGGCGGGGCGCGGAGGTCAGTTGAACGTGCAGGTCGTCGCGGTGGTGGCGGGGCAGGCGACGGGATCGACGATCACGATGATGGCGTAGGCGAGCGTCACGACGCCCATGCCGAGGTCGAGCGTGTCGATCACGTAGACGGTGTAGGCGCCGGGGGCGGTCGCCGCGGAGGGGTCGATGGAGACGGTCCAGGTGGCGCAGGCGGTGTCGACGGCCGAGGCGGGCGTCAGCAGCGTCACGACCAATGGGTCGGTCGGGGTCAGCACGCGCCGGTCGCAGGTGACGGAGCCGGAGGGCGGGCTGCCCCAGTCGACCTGCACGGTGATGGGCACCGACGCGCAAGTCGTCACCTCGTTGGTGTTCGGGCCGCCGGAGTTGGGGCACGAGGGTGCAAAGGGCCCGTCGCACACCACCGAGTCGGCGTCGAGCAGCGGGTCGGCGCCGACGTCGTGGCAGGCCTGCGCGCCGGGGTCGACCGCCGACGGGCACCATACGCCCGCGCCGCAGAAGGCGGTGCTGGTCGCGTCGGTGTACGTGGCGAAGCAGGCGGCGGCGGCGTCGGCGCCCGTGTCCAACAGACCGTCGCAGTCGTTGTCGGTGCCGTCGCACAGCTCCGGTGCGCCGGGGTAGATCGTCTCGCAGCCTGCGCCGGGCGCAGCGTCGCAGCAGTCGCCGCCCGCCGCGCACACCACCGTCGTCCCGTACTCCGCCAGCCAGTGCGGGCAGACGAAGTCCTCCGGGCAGAAGCCGTCCTGGTCCAGGTCACACGGGCAGGCGACGACGGCGGCGTCCAGGTCGTCGCAGTCGTCGAACACGTTCCCGCATGCGGCGCGCAGATCGGCCGGGATCTTCGTGCTCTCGGCGGCGGCCCACTCGTCGGCGCCGCGCGCGCAGGCGCCGTCGCCGTCGACGTCCAGGTCGAGGCCGGGCGGCGGCGGCACGATCGTGCACGACGTCGGGTGCAAGCTGAGCGGCTGATCCGGGCGCATGACCTCGGCCCGCTGCATGAGCACGTCGAGCCAGCCCTCCGCCACGGACGTGGCTTGGTCGGCGGCGAGCGCCGTGGCGGAGATGCGCACCCAGGTGCCGGGCTCGCCGTCGAGGTGGTCGAGCATCACCCGGTACGGATCCGACGGCGACAGGTCCGCGGTCTCGACCGCCATCATGTACTCCGCCGACCAGGCCACGGGCGTCGTGGGCTCGGCCGAGCATGGGTCCGTGCCGGCGCAGGGCACCACCCGCATGCGCAGCGCCGCCACGACGGGGCTCGCCGCCGGCGCCGTCGTCCCCCCGGTCGTGCAGTCATTGCTGAGCTGAATCGACAGCAGCACACCGCTCGGAGCGCAACCAAGCGCCGTCGCGCCGGCGATGACGATGGCGGCGAGCATCGGCATCGATCGCCGTCGCGGGAGACGAGGGGCGGCTGGCCCCCGTGCGCGCCCCCCGATCGTCAAGATCCGTACCCCCTGTCCGCGCGCGCCGCCGGCCCGAGACCGGGCGTCGGCGCCGGTGCGGGGTCGGGCGGGGAGGCCGTCGCCGGCGACTCGGGCACGGGGTCGGGCGCCGCGGGCGCGGCGAGGACGCTGGCCGGGATGACGGCGGCGGGCGAGGGCGACGGCGACGGGGCCGGGGCGGGTGCCGCCGTGACCCCGAGTGCCGGAGGTCTCGGGCGCGGACGGGGCAGGGCGGCGGCGACCGTGGTGCCGAGCGAAGGCGGCGCGACCGGCGCGCCGGTGGCCGGCGTCGCTTCGCAATGGTCGTCGGGCGCCGAGACGAGCCACGGAATGAACACGACGACAGGACGCGGCCCGCCGCTGACCGGCGACGGCGACGTCTCCGCACGGCGCGCAGGTGCCGTGGCTGCGCCCCAGCCGGCGAAGAGCGCCAGGGCAGCCGCCAGCGCCCCGCCTGCTCCCACCGCCGCCGCCGCGCGCCAGTGCCGCCGCGCCCACGCGCCCGACAAGCCGCGCACGCTCGCCGGACGCTCGGCGGGAGCAGGCGCGCGCGCGCGCTCGGGCGCGGGCGCCGGCGCGGTCGTGGACGGCGGCGCGACGGCTGCGCCGGTTGCGGCGAGCGGCCGCGCGCGACGCCCGAGGGCGTCGCCGTCGACGTCGGCTTCGCGCGTGCCCCACCCCTCCAGCGTCGCCATCAGCGCCGCGCGCATTTGCCGCGCGTCCGCGAACCGGTCCGCCGGCGCGATGGCCAGGGCGCGCGCCACGAAGGCGTCCACCGCCGGCGGAACGCTGCCCGGCGGCAGCACGCGCGTGGGCGGCGGCGCGGTCTTCACCAGCCGGCGCGCGGCCGCCTCGAAGCGCGTCCCGCCCACGAACGGGTTCACGCCGGTCAGCATCTCGTAGAGCACCAGCCCCGCCGAATAGAGGTCGCTGCGGGCGTCGAGCGGGCGCCCGGTCACGGCCTCGGGCGACATGTACTCGGGCGTGCCCAGCACCACGCCCTCCGCCGTCGCGCGCGAGCGGCGCGGCTCCGCGACCTCGACGATCTTGGCGAGCCCGAAGTCCAACACCTTCAGCCACTCGAGCCCGCTCGCCGTCACGACGTGCAGGTTCTCGGGCTTCACGTCGCGGTGCAGCACGCCGCACGCGTGGGCGTCCTCCAGCGCGCTGAGCAGCTGGCCGGCGAGGTGCGCGGCACGCGCCGGCCGCAGGCGCTTGTCCTCGTCCAGGATCACCCGGAGGCTCCGCCCGCCCAGGAACTCCGTGACTAGATACGGCTGGCCGGCCGGCGTCACCCCGTAGTCGATCGTGACGACGGCGTTCGGGTGCGACAGGCGGCTCGTGGCGACGGCCTCGCCGTAGAAGCGCTCGCGCGCCTCGGCGTCCACGACCTGCCCGGGCCGCAGCAGCTTGAACGCAACGAGCTTGTGCAGCACCACGTGATAGGCGCGGTACACGCGCGCCACGGCCCCCTCGCCGAGCAGATTCTCGATGCGGAACTTGTCGGCGATCGTGGCGCCAATCAAGGCGTCCGGCGCGTCCGGCCGCGCCCCGCAGCGCAGACAGACGGCTCCGTCCCCCAGCTCCAGACACACCGTGCAAGCAATCATACGTATGAGACGAGTAGCAATTGTCCGGCCAGCGTGGGCCCGGCGGGTGGCGCGGGCGCGCGCGGGCCCAGGGGCGCCCCGCGTCTATCTCGCCGAACCGCAGAATCCGCCCCGACAAAGGGGCCGCCCGCCCGCGGCGCACGCCCGAAGCGCCCGGCGGGCGACCGCCACGCGGCCGTGAGACCCGCCCTTTCGCTGAGTCGTTTCGTTCTCACTGTGGCAATCGGAGGCGCACAGGGGTAACACTCGGTCGTTGCCGCCCGAGCCGGCGCCCGGCGCGATCCTTCGGCCGGCGTGTTCTGACCGGTCGCGAGCAGCGTCGAGGTCCAGCGGGCGCGCCGCCGGTTCGGCGGCTGAAAGACGAGCAGCCATGGCCGACAGCCAGCCGACCGCCGTGGAGGGACTGCCCGAGCTGATGGAGTGCTGGCCGGACCTCGACGGCCCCGAGCGCGGGCGTCGCTTCCTGGCGCTGACGCGCCCCGATCAGGAGAGCCTCTTCTTCGCGCTCGACGTCCGCGAGCAGGCGGCGCTCGTGCGTGAGCTGCCGCCCGTGGAGCGGCGTGGCTGGATGCGCATCCTCCCGCCGGACGACGCCGCCGACGTCGTGCAGGCGCTGCCGGGCGAGCTGCGCAAGCCGCTGCTCGACCTGCTCGACGACGCCGGTCGCCGCGAGGTGCAGGCGCTGCTCGCCTACGCCGAGGACGAGGCGGGCGGGCTGATGAACCCGCGCTACGCGCGCCTGCGCCCCGACATGACCGTGGACGAGGCCATCGCCTACCTGCGCCGCCAGCTGCGCGAGCGGGTCGAGAGCATCTATTACACCTACGTGCTCGATCAGGGGCAGCGCCTGATGGGCGTGGTGTCGCTGCGCGAGCTCTTCGCCGCGCCGCCCGACCGCTGCGTGCGCGACGTGATGGTCACGGACCTCGTTACGGTGCGCGAGGACACCGACCAGGAGGCCGTCAGCCGCCTGTTCCGCACGCACGACTTCCTGGCGCTGCCGGTGGTCGACGGCGAGGGCCGCATGAAGGGCATCGTCACCGTCGACGACGTCATCGACGTGATGCTGGAGGAGGCCGGCGAGGACATCCAGAAGATCGGCGCCGTCGGCCCGCTCGAGACGACCTACTCCGACGCCGGCGTGCGCGAGATGATCCGCAAGCGCATCGGCTGGCTGGCCATCCTGTTCTTGGGCGAGATGCTCACGGCGTCGGCGATGGCGTACTTCGAAGGGGCGATCGCGCGCGCCGTGGTGCTGGCCCTCTTCATCCCGCTCATCATCAGCAGCGGAGGCAACTCGGGGTCGCAGGCGTCGACGCTGGTCATCCGTGCGCTGGCCCTCGACGAGGTGCGCCTGCGCGACATCACGCGCGTGCTGCGGCGCGAGCTCGTCGTCGGGCTCGCACTGGGTGCGGTGCTGGGGGCGATCGGCTTCGCCCGCATCGCCGTCTGGCACTGGCTGCTGCACTCCTACGGCCCGCACTGGCTCGGCGTCGCGGCGACCGTGTCGATGAGCCTCGTCGGCGTCGTGCTCTGGGGCTCGCTCGCCGGCTCGGCGCTGCCGTTCGTGCTCCGGCGCCTGGGCTTCGATCCCGCCAGCGCCTCGGCGCCGTTCGTGGCGACGCTGGTCGACGTCAGCGGCCTGGTGATCTACTTCACGGTGGCGAGCCTGATCCTGCGTGGCGTCTTGCTCTGACCCGACGCGCCCGGGACCGACCGCAGTGGCCCGGGCTCGGACGCTCGTCGTCGCGATTCGCCGCCGCGGCGGTTGACGCTTCGCTTCGAGAGGGTACGTTTACCCCGCGCCCAGGGCGCGAGGGGCGAAGGTCATGGGGCTGCCGGCAGAGGTCACCAGGACGCAAGTCCACGAGCCGCACACCATCTTCACGGCGAGCCTCAGCCCGCTCGTGCAGGAGCTGGTGTGGAAGGCGCGCCGCGTCGCGCCCACCGACACGTCGATCCTCATCCTCGGGGAGACCGGTACCGGCAAGGAGCACCTGGCCCTGGGCATCCACGACTGGAGCCGGCGCGCCGACCAGCCCTTCGTGAAGATCAACTGCGCCGCCATCCCGGCGACGCTGCTGGAGAGCGAGCTGTTCGGTCACGTGAAGGGCGCCTTCACCGGGGCTACGCGCGACCGGCTCGGCCGCTTCCAGACCGCCACCGGCGGGACGTTGATGCTCGACGAGATCGCGGAATTGACGCCGGACCTGCAGGCGAAGCTCCTGCGCGTGCTGCAGGAAGGAACCTTCTTCCGGGTGGGCAGCGACGAGTCGGTGGTCGTGGACGTGCGCGTGCTGGCCGCCACGCACGTCGACCTCGAGCGCGCCATCGCCGAGGGTCGGTTCCGCGCCGACCTCTACTACCGGCTGGGCGTCTTCCCGCTGGAGCTGACGCCGCTTCGCGAGCGGCTGGAGGACCTGCCGTTCCTGTGCGAGCTGATGGTCGGCGAGTTGGCGTCCCGCACGGGGCGGACGGGCTTGCACCTGACGCCGGCGGCCGTCGAGAAGCTCCTGGCGCACGAATGGCCCGGGAACTTGCGCGAGCTGGCGAATGCGCTGGAGCGTGCCGTCATTCTCTCGCCGGCCGACGAGCTGGGGCCGGAGCTCTTCGACCTGGGCCGGGTACCCGGCCGGCCACCCCGTATGAACGGCGGAGCGCCCGGGCCGCCGCGCGGGCCGCCGCCCCTGCTGCCGCCGGTGGAGAGCGCCGCGGGCGTGGCTTCCCCGCTGCCGGGCATGGTTTCTTCGCTGGACGAGGTGCAGCGCCGCCACATCGCCTACGTGATGGGGCTCACCGGCGGACGGGTCTACGGTGAGCGCGGCGCCGCGCGCCTGTTGGGCCTGAAGCCGTCGACACTGCAGAGCCGCATGAAGCGGCTCGGATTGCAGTGCGGCCGCGCCACGGCGGCGGCCTAGTCGCCCGCGACCAGCGCCTGGCAGCGATCGAGGAGCCGCTCGTCGGTGAGCGGGGCCCCGTCGCTGTCGCGGAGCTGGAGCCAGATGAACGGGTTGCCGCCGACGCCGCTGGCGACGGTCTCGTCGGGGAACGCGCGCGTCTCGCCCGGCGGGAGGAGCTCGACGTCGAGCGTCGTGGTCACGCTCGTGGACGCCGCGGCCGGGTCTTCGCCGTCGCGGAGCACGTAGCGCGCTTTCAGGCCGCCGAGCGCCAGCGACCCGGACTCCGAAATGCGCGACTCGGTGGTGGGCGCGCAATCGACCGCCTCCACCGTGACGCTGGCCGTCGACGGCATGAGCGCCTCGACGTCGACGTCGCTCAGCCCGTCCGTGCAGCGGCCGAGGAACGTCTCGCCGGTCAGCGGCGTCCCGGCGCCGTCGAGGAGCTGGATCCAGATGAACGGGTTGCCGCCGACGCCGCTGGCCACCGGCACGTCGTCGATCGCGATCGTCTCGCCGCCGCCGCGCAGCTCCACCGTCGTGGCGGACTCCTGCGTTCCGCGCCGGTTGTTGCGGAAGACGAAACGCCCGTCCAAGCCGGCCAGGACGATGGTGCCGCTGAGGGTGATGACGGGTCCGGGCGCGTTGACGCAGTCCGTCGCGCTGGCGGTGGCGGCGACGCGCGTGGCCAGGCCGACGGGCTCCTCCACGGAGAGCCCGCTGGCGAGGCTTCCGATGTCCTCCGGGGGCGGGCCTCCCTCACAGCCAGCCATCAACCCGGAGCCGGCCAACAGCCCCCAGACAGGTAATGCACGTACGCAACAGGGGCTCGGCATATTGCACCTCCTCTGCCACCTGGAAGTGCGCGAGCTTCTTGCCAATGGCCGGCGACGGCACCGAAATGTCGGTGTTCGGATACCGTCGGGCCGGTGTTTCACCCGCCTGACGCGTGGCGTCTTTTCCGCGGCCAGTGCCCGTCTCAGAACCTCGTCGCGGTAACGCGGTCCGCGCGGCACGTGACCGAACCAGCACTGCTAATCCCGTAACCGTTTGACATTCCTGGGGCACGGATTTTGCGAACTATGAAACGTCTACAGAATGAACGCGCAGGGCCTGCTGATAGAGCCGGGTCGCGAGCTGGGACGCCGCTATCGCGCGGATCTCCCCATCGGTCGCGGCGGTATGGGCGAAGTCTGGCGGTGCCGGGACCTCGATCAGGACCGCGACGTGGCGGTCAAGGTCCTGCGCCGTGAGCTGACCTCCGAAGAATGGGCGGAGCGCCTGTTCCGCGACGAGGTGCTCGCGATGGCGCGCCTCGCCCACCCGGTGTGCATCCCCATCTACGACGTCGGCCACGAGCCCGGCGTCGGCGCCTTCTTGGTCATGGAGTATCGCGGGGGCACCTTCCCCCTGAGCCGCCTGCGCACCCACCCGCCGCCCTGGCCGCTGCTCTGGGGCCTGGCCGACGAGCTGCTCGACGGGCTCGGCTACGCGCACAGCAAGGGCGTGCTCCACCTCGACATCAAGCCGGGCAACATCCTCTTCGGCTGGGAGGCGCGCCGCCTGCGCGCGACGCTGCTCGACTTCGGCATCGCTCGGGTGCGCCGGCCCGGCCGTGGCATCGACTGGTGGTCCGCGCGCAGCGGGGTCGCGGGCACGGTGCCGTACGTCGCGCCCGAGCAGTGCACGGGGCAGATCTGGAAGATCGGGCGGCCGACCGACCTGTTCTCGCTCGGCGTCGTCTTCTACGAGATCGTAGCGGGATTTCGACCCTTCGACGCCGACGACATGGAGGCGCTGACTAGGGAGCACCGTCTCGCGCCGGCGCCGCTGGTGCCTCGGGCTGAATACGGGAACGAAGTCCCGGCCGCCTTCTGCGCGCTGGTCGACCAGATGCTGCAGATCGAGCTCGAGCGCAGGCCTCGGTTCGCCGCGGACCTGCGTACCGCGCTTCGCGACATGTTGCCGGCGGCGCCGGCGACGCTGGTCGAGACTGCGTCCGCGGTCAGGGGCATGGCGCCGCCGCCGCCGCCGCCCCGCTGGCAGCCCGCGGACGCGGCCGTGCCGTCGCCGCAGTCGGCGCTCACCGTGCTCGAGCGGCCGTGCGACGTGCCCACGACGCCTCAGATCGGCCGCGCCTGGCTGGACACGCCGGCGACTGCCCCGTCGGCCACGCAGGTCCGCACGCGCCGCGCGGCGGCGGACCTGTCGGCCGGCTCCTACGGACTGTGCGGCCTGCGCGAGCTGCCGCTGATCGGCCGGTCCGGCCAGCGCCGCACCGCGTGGCGCGCGGTGCGCGACGCTCTGGTGACGCGCCGCCCGCGCCTGGTGCTGCTCGAAGGCGGAGCGGGCGTCGGCAAGACGCGCCTTGCGCACGACATGATGGAGCACGGCGAGCAGCTCGGCCTGCTCGAAGGAATCCAGGCGTCGTGGAGCGAGCGGCCCTCGGCGGACGAAGGGCTGCGCGCCTTGGTCGAGAACACGCTCGACTGCCGCGAGGAGGACGACGCTGGCGTCCGCCAGCGGCTCGCGCTGTGGCTCGCGGGCATCCAAGGGGATCACGCCGACTTCGTCGACGACGTGCTGGCGATGCTCCGGCCGCACGAGGGCGTCGAGCTCGACCCAGGCCTTTCGCTGCGGGTGGCGCTGGCGCTGGTGGAAGGCGCCGCCGCGCGCCGGCCCGTGCTTCTGCTGCTAGACGACCTGCAGTGGGGCGTGGAAGAGGCATGGCCGTTGCTGGAGAAGGTCCTGCACCACCCGCGCCCGCTCCCGGTGTGCGTGGTCGCGACGATCCGCACGGACGAACCACTGCCCGCCGCGTACGAGGCGTTGTGCGCGACGGAGCGAGCCATCCGCGTGCCGATGCCGCCGCTCGACCCGGCCACCACGCGCCGGCTCGTGCACGGCCTTTTGGACGTCGACGCGGAGCTCGGCGGACTGCTCGGTCAGCGTGCCGAAGGCAATCCGCTCTTCGCGACGCAGCTCGTGCAGCAGCTCGTCGAGGAGAACGCCGTCGAGCGCCGCGCGGGGCGCTACGCCTTGGCGAGGGGGTTCGATCTGGAGCAGGTGCCGCGCACCATCGGCGCGCTATGGGAGAAGCGTATCGCGCGCGCGTTCCCCGACGAGCGGCAACGGCAGGCGCTGCGGGCGCTGGCGCTCGCGCGCCAGAGTCTGTCGCCGGCGTTGGTCGCCGCGCTCGGGCAGGCGGCCGGTGATCCGGCGCTGTACGGTGCCGCGCTGCACACGGCGCTCTCGGCCGGTTTTTGCCGCCGCGAGCGCCGCGCGGCGCGCTGGACGCACGGGCTGCTCCGCGACCATCTCGTGCAGGCGATCCCCGAGGACGAGCGGGCGGGCGCCCATCGGGTCGCGGCCGCGGCGCTCGATGCGCTGCGCGCGCACGGCGAGGAGGTCGACTACGAGCGCGCCCAGCACCTGCGGGCCGGAGGCCTGCCGGACCAGGCCGAGGACGCGCTGCTCGAATCGGCCAAGGCGTCGCGCAACCGCGGCCGTCTCGCCGAAGGCCGCGCACGTTACCAGGAGCTGCTCGGGTGGCTCGACGAGCGCGCCCCGGCCCCCGACGTCGAGGAGCGGCGCGCCTGGGCCCAGGCCGAGCTGGGCCACGAGGAGATCATGCGCGGCAGCCTGGAGGAGGCCGAGACGCACCTGCGCGCGGCGGAGGCAGCGGCGAAGCGGTCGGGCAAGCGCGAGCCGATGGCGCACGTGCTCAACCGCGTCGGCCGGCTTCGTTATGCGCGCGGTGATCTCGCCGGCTCGGTGGCGGCGCACCGGGCCGCCGCGCGCTTGGCGAAGGAGCTCGCCTTGCACCGCACGCACGCCGATGCCCTCATCACACTGGCCCACATCCTGGACAACACGGCGTCCTTGGCCGAGGCGCGCGCGGCCGCCGAGAAGGGCCTCGCGATCGCGCGGGCCGCCGGGGACGTGCGCCGCCAGGCGCAGGCGCTGCACGGCCTGGCGCTGGCCGAGCTGGCCGAGGGCCGCATCGGCGAGGCGAAAGCTTGCGTCGACGCGGCGCTGGGCCGCTTCCGGCAGGCCGGCGACGCGCACGGGGAGGCCGTGGTGCTGGACACCAAGGCCGAGGTGCTCAGCCAGAGCGGGGAGGTCGCGCGCGCGCGCCGCTGCCGCGAGCGTTACGTCGCGCGCATGGAGCGCGCCGGGCTCGTCTATCACGCGACGATCGGCCGAATGAACTTGGCGGAGATGTACTGCGCCGTGGACGACCTCGAAGGCGCGGAGGCCCAGCTTCGCGTCATGGACCGGAACGTGGCATCCACCGATTCGGTGTTCCGCGTCCTGCACCCGTACCTGGTGGCGGAGGTCGCCGCGCAGCGGCACCCCGCTCAGGCGGAGGACCTGCTCCGAGCCGCCGTCCAAGCCCAGCAGCAGGGCGGCGTGCTGCACCGCATGATCGCCGAGTCGACGGAGCGGGTCGGAGCGCGGACGTGCGGCCGTTTGCGCCGAGCATTCCTGTCGGAGGCCGCGCGCCTCTGGGACGCGCTTGGGCGCAGCGCCGACGCCGCGCGCGTGCGCGCCCGCCTGCGCGACGCCGACGAAGCCACCCCGCCCACGCCCCAAGCGGCCTAGGTCTCCCGTCTCAGTACCGGTCCCAAAACGTTGTCCGCTCCCGGCCGGCAAAGCCGGCCTCCGCCAAGCCGGGGCTCCGCCCCGCGCCCCGCAGCCGGAGTCTTGGGAGCGGTCCCTAGCGCCCGTGGCGTTAGCCGGCGCCGCTGTCTGTCCCGCGGCCGTTGGCCATCGCCGGCAGTCCGGCCGGGGCGCCGTGACGGCCGGCGCCGGCGGCGAAGGCGAGGGCGCCTTCGAGCGCGCCGGCGGCGAGGGCGCCGCTTCCGTGGCGGAGCTCGTTCGCGAGCGCGTCAGGCATGGCAAGGTCGTGCTGCTCGTAGGCGGACAGGCGATCGGCGCGGAGGCAGGCTTGCGGCAGCGCGGCGAGCTCGCGCGCCAGCGCCTCCGCCGCGGCGCGCGCGGTGCCGGGCGGCACGACGCGGTTCACCAGACCCATGGCGAGCGCTTCGGCGGCGCCGACGGGGCGGCCGGTCAAGATGAGGTCGAGCGCGCGGCCGAGGCCGACGAGGCGCGGCAGGCGCACGGTGCCGCCGTCGATGAGGGGCACGCCCCAGCGCCGGCAGAAGACGCCGAGCACCGCATCCTCGTCGGCGACGCGCAGATCGCACCAGAGCGCCAGCTCCAGGCCGCCGGCCACGGCGTGGCCGGCGATGGCGGCCACCACGGGCTTCCCCAGCAGCAGGCGGCTCGGGCCCATGGGGCCGTCTCCGTCGGGCGCGACGCGGTTCGGGTCGCCGGCGGCGACGGCCTTGAGGTCCGCCCCGGCGCAGAACGTGCCGCCCTCGCCCCACAGCACCGCCACGCGCGCTTCGTCGTCGGCGTCGAAGGCGCGGAACGCCGCGGCCAGCGCTTCGGCCGTCGCACGGTCCACGGCGTTGCGCCGCTCCGGCCGGCTCAGCACCACCGTCGTCACGGGCCCTTCTTTTTCCACGCGCACCGCCATGACGTTTCCTCCGGGCGACAGGCTACAATGACGCAGGCGCCGCGCGCGATGACCACTTCTCCTCCGACCACCGGGCCCGCCGCCGCCGGCTCCGACCACGTGCTGCGGGCGATGACCGACGACGGCTCGTTCCGCGTCATCGCCGCCACCACCACGGCGATGGTGGAAGGCGCCATCGCCGCGCAGTCGGCGCGCGGCGCCACGGCGCGCTGGTTCGGCGAGCTGCTCACCGGCGCGGTGCTGTACCGCGAGACGATGGCGCCGCAGCTGCGCGTGCAGGCGATCCTGATGGGCGCCTCCGGGCGGCTCGTCGCCGACTCGCACCCCGACGGCGGGACGCGCGGCCTGGTGACGCTGCCCGCCTCCGCCGGGGGCCAGCTGCAGCTCGGACCCGCGGCGCTGTTGCAGGTCATGCGCAGCCTCCCCAACGGCGCGTTGCACCAAGGCGTCGTGTCGGTGGCGTCCGCCGGCGGCATCTCCGGCGCTTTCATGGCCTATCTGCAGACCTCCGAGCAGGTCGTGTCGATGGCGGCGGTCGGCTGCGTGCTCGACGGCGAGGCGCGCGTGGCGGCCGCGGGCGGCTACCTGCTGCAGCTGTTGCCCGAGGTGCGCGAGGGGCCGCTGGCGCTCATGACCGAGCGGCTGCGCGACTTCGAGGACATCGACGGCCTGCTGGCGACGACCGCCGCCGAGCCCGCCGCCCTCGTCGCCGAGCTCTTCTACGGCATGCCCTTCACGCCGCTGGCGCGCAATCCGCTCTCCTTCCAGTGCCGCTGCAGCCACAGCCGCTTGGTGGCCAGCCTCGCCACGCTGGCGCGCGCCGACATCGCCGAGATGGTCGGCGACGCCCGTCCGCTGGACATCACCTGCGACTACTGCGGGAAGGCCTACAACATCAACCCCGAGCAGCTGCGCGGCCTGCTGGAGACGAGCTAGTGCGCGAAGAGACCATTGCCGGGCTCCGCACGGTCATCACGGGCGGGCCGGACCGGCAAGGCGGAGGCGAAGGGCCGGTGGTGGCGCTGCTGCACGGCTTCGGCGCCAACGGCGACGACCTGGTGGGGCTGTGGCGCGCGCTCGACGTGCCGCGTGAGGTGCGCTTCGCCTTCCCGGAGGCGCCCAACGCGCTGGCCGGGTACGGCGGCGCGTCCTATGCGTGGTGGATGATCGACATCTCGCGCTGGCAGCGCGCAGTGCAGGGCGAGGTGACGCCCGACGAGTTCTACGAGGACGTGCCCGAGGGGATGAGCGAGGCGCGCGCCGGCGTACAGGCGTGGATCGCGGCGCTGCGCGCGCGGCTGGGCGGCGGCGACGCCGCGCCGGTGCCGGCGGAGCGCTTCGTCCTGGGCGGCTTCTCGCAGGGCGCGACGCTGGCGGTGGACGTGGCGCTGCGCGCGTCCGAGGCCTTCGCCGGGCTGTGCGTCCTGTCGGGGACGCTGGTATGCCGCAGCGAATGGCGAGCGCGGCTGCCCGCCGCGCACGGAGTGCCGTTCTTCCAGTCGCACGGCACGCGCGACCCGATCCTGCCGTTCTTCGTGGGCGAGGCGCTCAACGCGCTGCTGAGCGAAGGGCCCTTTCGCGGCGCGCTCCTGCGCTTTGCGGGCGGCCACGAGATCCCGCAGGCCGTCGTGCAGGGGCTGGGGGGCTACCTGCGCGATCGCCTGAAGCGCTAATCTTTGGCGGTGGCGGCGACAGCGGGCGATCCCGAGCTGGAGTTCCTGCAGCAGCTCCTCGAGGAGGTGCGCGCCGGCCGGGTGTCGCCAGGCGACGTGGTCGTCCGGCTGCGCGAGCGCGCGGCGTCGCTCGGCGGCCAGTCGCGCGCCCGCGCGACCATGGCGGTGGCGGAGCGGGGCGGCGGCGGGCCGCGGGTCGTGCGAAAGACCGGGCAGCGCGGTCAGCGCGACACGCGTGAGATCGAGGGCGGCCGCGGCCGAGGCGGCGTGGTGCTCGCCGGCGAAGCGGGGGGAGCGCCCGGATCCACGCCGGTGTCCGCCGGCGGCGGCTTCGTCTCCGGCCCCGGCGACGTGGAAGGAAACCCCGACGGGCCGAGCGAGCCCGCGCTCGACGCCACGCTGGCGCGCGATCGCTACAAGGTCGGGCTGGAGATCGGGCGCGGCGGCATGGGCGTCATCCGGGAGGCGGAGGATCGCCACCTGGGCCGCCACGTGGCGCTCAAGCTCATCCGCGAGGACGAGCGTGGCTTCGAGGAGCTGAAGCGCGCCTTCCTCGCGGAGGCGCAGGTGCAGGGGCGCCTCGAGCACCCGTCCATCGTGCCCGTCTACGACCTGGGGAGGCTGCGCGACGGCACGCTCTACTTCGCCATGCGGCGCGTCACGGGCCGCTCCCTTCATCAGATCATCGAAGGGCTGCGCGGCGGCGACCCCGAGATGCGCGCGGAGTTCGGGCGCGCGCGCCTGCTCGCCATCTTCCAGCAGGTCTGCGGCGCCATCTCCTACGCGCATTGGCGCGGCGTGCTGCACTGCGACCTCAAGCCCGAGAACGTGATGGTCGGCGAGCACGGCGAGGTGTACGTCGTCGACTGGGGGTTGTCGCGCGGCGCGCCGCCGCCGGGGGGCGACGAGATTTCCTCGCCGGGCAGCGCGGCCTTGCCGTCCGCCACCGCGGGCGCGGTGGCCGGCGCCGCCGCGGCCGGGGCGGCGCTCGGCGCCGTGTCGCGCACGCGCGCGCGCGTGCCCAAGAAGCGCGCCGTGCGCGGCACGCCCGCCTACATGGCCCCCGAGCGCCTCAACGCCGACGAGGACAGTCTGTCGCCGCTGGTCGACGTCTACGCCCTGGGCGTCGTGCTCTACGAGATCCTGGCGCACCGTCCGCCGTTCGAGAGCGGGCCCACCGAGGAGGTGCTGCGTCTGGTGGCGGAGGGCGACTTCCCCCAGCCGAGCGAGGTCGCGCCCGAGCTGGAGGTTCCGCCCGAGCTGGAGGACATCGCGCTGCGGGCCATGGCGCGCGAGCCCGGCGACCGCTATGCCTCGGTGCGCGAGCTGGCGCGCGCGGTCGAGGAGTTCCAGGAGGGGACGCGCACGCGCGCGCGCCGCACCGGCGAGGCGGCGGCGCACGTCTCCGCGGGCATCAACGCGGCGCGCCGCTACCGCGAGCTGCGCGGCGAGATGGAGACCACGCGCGGCGAGATCGCCGAGCTGGCGCGCGGGCTCAAGCCGTTCGACCCGGTGGAGGCCAAGCGCCCCGTCTGGCGGGCCGAGGAGCGGATGCGCCGGCTGGAGGAGCAGGCCTTCCGCGCCTTCGGCCAGGCGGAGGACTTCTTCCACCAGGCGCTCGGGTTCATCCCCGACTTGCCGGCGGGGCGCAACCATCTGGCCCAGCTCTACTGGGAGCGGTTCCGCGAGGGGGAGGAGCGCGGTGACACGGCGGGCGCGATCTACTTCCGCGGCCTGCTGCAGCGCTACTCCGACGGCCGCTACGAAGAGAAGCTGCGCGGCGACGGGTTCCTGGCGGTCGAGACCGAGGGCGGCGACGCGGAGGTGACGCTCTACCGGCTCACCGAGCGCGACCGCCGCATCTACGCTCACACGGAGTCGCGGCTCGGGCACAGCCCCATCGAGCTGACGCCGCTGCCGCTGGGGAGCTACCTGCTGGCGCTGCGCGGGCCGGGGTTCCGCGAGGTGCTGCGCCCGGTGCTGGTGGCGCGGGCGGCGCGGGTGAAGGTGCGCGTGCGCCTCTACACCGACGCCGAGATCGGCGACGACTTCGTGTACGTGCCGGCGGGGCGCTTCGTGATGGGGGGCGACCCGCTCGCGCCCGAGTCGCTGGCGCGCGGCAGCCCCGACCTGGGCGACTTCTTCATCGGGCGCTATCCGGTGACGGTCGGGGAGTACGCCGAGTTCATCGAGCAGGTGGCGCGGCGGTCGGCGGACGAGGCGCGGCGGCGCGCCCCGCGCGTGGGCGGCAACGGCGGCGCACCGTGGCGCATCGAGCCCGGCGAGCCGGTGCGTCTGCCCGACGAGCCGCTGGAGGGGACGGCGGCGGCGTGGTCGGCGCGCTGGCCGGTGTTCGGCGTGTCGTTCGACGACGCGCGCGCCTATTGCGAGTGGCGCAGCTTCCGCGACGGCGTGGCCTATCGCCTGCCGACGGAGCAGGAGTGGGAGAAGGCCGCGCGGGGCGTCGACGGGCGGCTGCATCCGTGGGGCGACCAGTTCGATCCCACGTTCTGCAAGATGGCGCTGTCGCGGCCGGGGGCGCCGGCGCCCGAGGAGGTGGGGGCCTTCGCCGCCGACGAGTCGCCGTACGGCGTGCGCGACCTGGCGGGCGGGGTGGTCGACTGGGTGGCGAGCTGGCACGACGAGGCGCGCGCGGTGCGCGTGCTGCGCGGCGGCTGGTGGGCGGCGAGCGCGGTCTTCTGCCGCGCGGCGCGGCGCTTCGGCGCGCCGCCCGACCAGGTGGTCCCCGGCGCCGGTTTCCGGCTGGCGAAGTCGCCGGCGGGGAAGGGACGCTGAGCGTGGGCGCGTCGCTCGACCAAGCGGTCCCCGGCGCCGGTCTCCGGCTGGCGAAGTCGCCGGCGGGGAAGGGACGCTGAGCGTGGGCGCGTCGCTCGACGCGGTGGTGCTGGCCATCGGCGGGGTGGACCCGAGCGGCGGCGCGGGCGTCTACGCCGACCTCGACGCCGTGCGCGACCACCGGCTGGCGGGCGCCGCGGCCGTGGCCGCCCTGACCGCGCAGTCGTCGCACGAGTTCCTGGACTTCAAGGCGGTCGCGCCGGCGCTGCTGGCGCGCCAGCTCGAAGCCGTCGCCGGCGACGTGCGCATCGCCGCGCTGAAGATCGGCATGCTCGGGTCGGCGGCGAACGTGCGCGTCGTCGAGGAGTTTTGCGCCGCGCGCGCGCGCGTGCCCGTGGTGCTCGACCCGGTGCTCATGTCCACGAGCGGCGGCGCGCTCGCGCGCGACGAGACGACGCGTGCGCTGGCCGAGCGGCTGGTGCCGCGCGCCGCGCTGGTGACCCCCAACGTCGCCGAGGCCATGGCGCTCACCGGCGTGTCCGCGTTCGGGCGCGAGGGCGTGGCCGCCGCCGCCGCCGCGATCGTCGAGCGGCTGGGCGCCGCCGCAGTCGTGGTCACCGGCGGCGACGCCGCCGACGCCGACGCGGCCGCCCCCGCGCGCGGACGCGGGCGCGGGCGCGCCGTCGGAGGCGCGCCGCGCGCGGAAGTGGCCGACTGCTTCCTGGAGCGCGACGGCCGCGCGCTCTGGCTGCGCGCCCCGCGCGTCGCGCCCGCCGGCCACGCGCGCACGATGCGCGGCACCGGCTGCCGGTTCGCCACCGCCGTCGCCTGCGGCCTCGCCTCCGGCGAGCCCCTCCTCGTCGCCGTCCGCGCCGCGAAGCGCTACGTCGCCCGCCTCATCGCCACCCGCTCCGCCCGCCTCGGCAAAGGCGCCGCCCAAGCCGTCCCCCCCTCGCGCCGCGCCGATCCCGACTGAGCTGGCGGGCGGCCAGTGGCCGCGCCTTCCAGACGATGATCCCCGTCCAACGATCGACGTAGTGCACTGTGCACTGGTGTCATGGAGACACTGCGCCACGCACCAGGTCGTAATTGTACGCGTTTATCGCCCGCATGAGCTCTGCGTGTTTTGCATCGCCCGCCCAAACTGCGGCGACAAGAAACCCGATTGTGGCCGCAATGGTTGCACTGAATATCATTCTGCCGGTGTCGGGATCGTCGATGACAGATGACGCGATCGCGCCTGCACCCATCGCCAGCACCGATGACGTTGCGAACGAGAATTCGAAGATGCGGGCGGTCCTGGCACGTCGGGCGTGAAGTTCACCGTCTTTCGAGCCGCGAACGAGGGCTGGCAGATTATCCAAGAAGAATCCAAGACGCGTACGTTCGTCCCCGCGGTACATCCGCAGGCCGAGGAAGAGAAAGCGCGGGCCGTCAAACCGAAGGAAGCGGCTCGCAAGGCCGGCCGTAGCGCCAGTCCCCGCGGCAGGAACTACGGGGAGAGGCAGGCTTGCCGGCGGAGCGGAGGCCGGTTCCGAGTCGCCAGCCGCAGCGAGCTGTTCGGAGGATGCAACGCAGGCAAGAGCTGCGGCAATGGCTATGAAGGCGTGTCGTCTCATTCCGGACGCCGTTGCTCATACAGGACGGGTAGCGTATTCATGATGAACTGCGGCGTTCGTCCGTCAGGCGTGCGTTCTCGACCATGGTGGCCGCCATCAGAGTAGCCGGCCCCGGCTGTCCGGACCACCGTACTGCCGGATCCTCCTCGATCGGCCAAGAGTTGGACGATTCACGGGGCCAGCGTCGGCCGATCGGCCCGAAGGTGGCCGAATTCAGCGATCCACGCGGTGGATCACCTGATCAATCGACCGCCGCGGTCGGGAAACGCGACGGATCACCTGATCCCTCGCGTTGCGCGGTCGACCCCGCGCCATGGATCACCTGATCCGTCGCGTTCCGCGGTCAGGAAAGCGCGCGGATCGCCTGATCCGCCGCGTTTCGCGGTCGACCCCTGCGACGGGATCAGGAGTGCAACGCCAAAAGGCGGTCGCCCGACGGCGCGGATCACCTGATCCGTCCCGTTCCGCGGTCGCCGGACGCGCCGGATCACCTGATCCATCGCGTTTCATCGTCTCCCGGGCCGTTTTATCGACGCCGCCGCGCGTCCGGCCCGCCGCGCGGGGGCGCCGCCCCCTCGCCGCGCGAGCTCAGCCCGTCGCCGGGTGGCCTCGCCGTCGCGGCCGACTTGTCGCGCACAGGGGGGACGGCGATCGTGCGCGCGATCGCCGTCGCCGGGGGCCGCGCGGCGGGAAACGCAGCGCGGTCAGCCCCTCTTTCGCGCAGAGCTCCCGCCGCCGACCACTCGTGCGGCGGGCGCGCGGCCACGCGGCGCGCCGTTCTGCGGCGGTCGACCGTCGGAGAGCACGTCGACCCGGACCTTCGCCTTGCGGTCGCAGCGATGAAAGCGGTCGCGGGCCCGCACCAGCCTGACGTCGATCGGGTCGACCCCGACCGCGGCGCCCGCCGCCGCCGTCGTTCCGGCCGCCGGGTGACCGGCGCGGCGCGCGCCGCGCCCGTGGCGACGCTTCCCGCGGTCGCGGTTCCGGCCAGCGCGGTCGTGCCGGGAGTCGAAATGGTCATCGACTGGAAATCCGCGCTCGCCTAGCCGCGGGTGCGCTTGGCGTCGAGGCCGTAGGCGGCGACCTTGCGGATGAGGTTGCGGCGCGAGATGCGCAGCTCCTGCGCGGCGCGTGTCTTGTTACCGCCCTGCCGGCGTAGGGCATCGGCGATCAGGGCGCGCTCCAGCGACTCGACGGCTTGCGGCAAGCCGCGCGTGCGCCCGGCGGCGGTGGACTTGGCGGCGACGGCGCCCGGGTCGTCCGACAGGGCCTGTGTGCCGGCCGCGACGGCGGCGGCGGCGGCCGCGCGTCGCGCCGCCGGCAAGGGCGCCGTACCTTCGCGGATGCGGCGCGAGAGCAGCTCGGAGCGCAGGACCGTGTCGGTGCCGGCCAGCACGCACAGCCGCTCGATCTCGTGCTCCAGCTCGCGCACGTTGCCGGGCCAGTCGTGGTCCATCAGGCGCGCCAAGGTGTCGCGCGCCAGCCGGCGGCGCAGCCGCGGCGAGTGCTTGCCGAGGAAGTGCTCGACCAGCAGCGGCACGTCGTCGGGGCGCTCGCGCAGCGGCGCGATGCCCAGCACGATGACGTTGATGCGGTAGAAGAGGTCCTCGCGGAAGCGCTCCTCGGCGACCATCGCGCGCAGGTCGCGGTGCGTCGCGGCGACGACGCGCACGTCCACTTGCCGGGGCGCGGTGTCTCCCACCGGCGTGAACGTGCCCTCCTGCAGGACGCGCAGGAGCTTCACTTGCAAGGCGGGGCTCATGTCGCCGATCTCGTCGAGGAAGAACGTCCCGCCGTGCGCCGCCTCGAAGAGCCCGCGCTTGTCGGCGACGGCGCCGGTGAAAGCGCCGCGCCGGTGGCCGAAGAGCTCGGAGTCGAGGAGGTTGTCGTTGAACGCCGAGCAATTCTGCACGACGAACGGTCCGGCGGCCCGCGCCGAGCCGTCGTGGATGGCGTGCGCGACGAGCTCCTTGCCGGTGCCGTTCGCGCCCTGCACCAGCACGGTCGCGTCCGAGTCGGCGATGCGGTCGAGCAGCTGGTAGAGCGCCTGCATGGGCGCGCTCTTCCCGACCAGCGCGCCGTAGTGGTCCCGCAGGCGGGGCGCGGCGCCCGCCGGCGGCAGCGGCGGCACCGGCGCAGCCGCGGCGGCTCCCGCGCCGTCTGCCGCGCGCGCGCGCGCCAACGCCGCCAGCCGCGCCAGCTCCTCCGGCGCCACCGGCGCGTCGCGGGCGGCGAGCCGCTCCAGCTCGTTGATCAGCTCCGGAAGCCCCGGCCGCTCCGGCGGCGTGGGCGCAGGGGGCGCGCTCAAGCGCCCAGGATAGCGCGCCCTGGCAGGCCGCGCCGAGTACGTGGTAGACGGCGCGGGCATGCGCGCGCGCGTTCCTTTGCTCGCCGCCGTGGCGGTGGTGCTGATGGCGCCGGCGGCGGCGGGGTGCTTCCGCGTGCGCAAGGTGCTGAGCGCGCGCACGCACGTGCTCGGCGAGACGTTCGAGACGGGGCCGGAGATGGTCTACGTCTCCTACGACGCCGACGGGCCGGACGAGCCGGGTCCGCTGCGCCACTACGCGCTCACCACGTCGCGCCACGGCGAGCATTCGTCCCCGCCGCGCCTGCTGCGCAACGCCACCGTGGAGCTCTGGGCCGACGACCCGCGCCGCGACCTCGACGTCCGCTTCTTCGTGAAGAACGATCCCGACTCGGACCTCGACTTCAGCGAGGTGCTGAGCGTGGTCGGCGAGATCAGCGGCGAGATGCCCAACGAGGTCGTCTTCCTGGAGGACATCTTCCCGAAGCGCCGCAACCCCTTCGACTTCTACGTGAAGGATCTGGCCAACCCGCACGGCGGCGTGCTGCTCGGCAACGGCGACCTGCTGCTCATTCGCATCGAGGACCGCGCCACGCACGAAGTGCAGAAGGTCATCTTCGAGTACGTCGAGGACGGCCCGCGCATCGGCGTGTACACGAACCTGCTTCTTTCCACGGGCCTCGCCTTCCAGCTCCGGGGCTGCGACGGGAGCCTCTGCACCCGTTTCATCGACCGCTTCCACACCGACAGCGCCTTCGCCGCCAACTTCACGCTCTCGTTCTCCTTCGGCTGGCGGTCGACGCGCGCGTACGGGCCGCTGAAGTGGCTGGGCGACAACCTCGCCGTCATCAGCTCGTTCGGCGTCGGCGCGGTCGACACGTTCGACCCGCTCAACTTCCAGTTCGACTTCGAGCTGGTGGCCGGCGGGGGGTTCCAGCTCCTCGACATGCTGTCGCTGCAGGTTCTTTTCAACGTCACGGGCGACCACGACAACCCATCCTTCAGCAACGCCTTCCTGGCGGTGGGCTTCGACGTCACCGCGGCGGCGCGTTTCGGCCGCCGCATCGTTCCGCGCCTTTTCGGCGATTCGTCGATCCGCTCGTTCGAAGACCACTGACTTTCTTGGTAAGCTCGGGACGCATGGTGCACAGCGCGGCGGTCGGTTCCATCGGCGTCATCGGCGGCGGCAGCTGGGGCACCGCCCTGGGCAAGCACCTCGCCGACAAGGGCTACGCGGTGACGCTGTGGTGCCGCCGGCCGGAGGCGGCGGCGGAGGTGCGCGAGACGCACCAGACGAAGCGCTACCTGCCGGGGATCGAGCTGCCGCGCACGCTGGTCGCCACCGCCGACCTGGAGGCCGCGGTGCGGCGCGCCGACGTGGTGCTGGCGGTCGTGCCGTCGCACACGATGCGCGAGGTGATGGCGGCGGCGGGGCCGCTGCTGCCGCCCGGCGCCCCCATCGTGAGCTGCACGAAGGGCATCGAGAACGGCACGCTCATGCTGATGGCCGAGGTGCTCCGCGAAGTGCTGCCGGCGGAGGCGGCGCGCCGGCTGACGTATCTGTCGGGTCCGAGCTTCGCGCGCGAAGTGGCGCTGGGGCTGCCCACCGCGGTGACCATCGCCGGCGAGGTGCCGGAGACGGCGCGCGCGGTGCAGGACGTCTTTGCCGGCCCGCGCTTCCGCGCCTACGTCACCGAGGACGTGGTGGGCGTGGAGGTCGGAGGCGCGCTCAAGAACGTGATGGCGATCGCCGCCGGCGCCGCCGACGGGCTCGGCTTCGGCCACAACACCATCGCCGCGCTCATCACGCGCGGGCTCGCCGAGATCGCGCGCCTCGGCGCGGCGATGGGGGCCAATCCCTTGACGCTGGCGGGGCTGGCCGGGCTGGGCGACTTGGTGCTCACCTGCACCGGCGGGCTGTCGCGCAACCGTCACGTGGGCGTGGAGCTGGGCAAGGGCAAGACGATCGAGCAGGTGCTCGGCGACATGACTCAGGTGGCGGAGGGCGTGAAGACCGCGCGCGCGGCGCGCGACCTGGCGCGCCGGCGCGGCGTGGAGATGCCCATCACCGAGGCGGTCTACCAGATCCTGTACGAAGGGATGCCGGTGCACGAGGCGGTGGTGCGGCTGATGGCGCGCGAGGCCCGAGCGGAGCGCGACTGATGCGGCGGGCGTGGACGCCGGACGCGCGCGCGCGGCTGTGGCTGCACGTACGGCCGCGCCTGCGCCTGCGGCTACGCCTGCGGGTGACGCCTTCGCTGCTCCTGTCGCTGCTGTCGGCCTCGCTGCTGTTGCTGCCACTCGGGGCGGCGGGGTGCGCGCGGCCGGCGCCGCCTCCCCCGTACTGCGGCGACGGGGTCTGGAACCCCGAGCGGGGCGAGCAGTGCGACGACGGAAACCTCGTGATGGGCGACGGCTGCACGGCGACGTGCGCGTTCGAAGCCGAGCCCTGCGGCGACGGGTTCTGCGACACCGCGCTCGGCGAGAACTGCACCACGTGCGCCGCGGACTGCGCGGCGACGCCGTCCTGCGCGCCGCCGTGCGGGGATGGCGTGTGCGACGCCGCGCTCGGCGAAGACTGCACGACCTGCGACGCCGATTGCGGCGCTACGCCGGCCTGCTCGGCGGTCTGCGGCGACGGAAGCTGCGACACGACGGTAGGCGAGAACTGCACGAGCTGCCCGGCCGACTGTTCGACGAAGCCCGGCTGCCTGCCGCCCGGATGCGGGAACGGCATCTGCGAGGCGGCCGCCGGCGAGGACTGCACGAGCTGTCCGCCGGACTGCAGCACGATGCCGGGCTGCACCCCGCCGCCGTGCGGAAACGGGGCGCTGGACGCGGGCGAGACCTGCGACGGGGCCGACCTGGCCGGCGAGACGTGCGCCACCCGCGGGTTCACGGGCGGCGGGACCCTGGGCTGCAACGCCGCGTGCGACGGCTTCGTCACGAGCGCCTGCGTGCCGGGCGGGCCGGTCTGCGGCGACGGCTCGGTAGCGGCGACCGAAGCGTGCGACGACGGCGGCACCAGCGCGGGCGACGGCTGCAGCGACGTCTGCACCGTGGAGAGCGGCTGGGTGTGCATGGGAGCCCCGAGCGTCTGCACGATGCCGACCGGGCCGATCACGCCGACCGCGCCCGGCGACCTCGTCATCACGGAGATCATGCGGAACCCGGCGGCGGTGACCGACGCGCTGGGTGAGTGGTTCGAGGTCTACGACCCGACCGCGTTCGACTTCGAGCTGATGGGGCTGCTCTTCCAGGACGACGGCACCGATTCGTTCGTCATCACGACGTCGCTGGTCGTGCCGGCCGGCGGCTACGTGGTGCTGGGCCCCAACGCCATGAGCATGACGAACGGCGGCGTGACGGTCGACTACGAGTACGGGACGGCCATGGCGCTGGGCAACAGCGGCGACGAGCTCGAGATTTTCTCCGGGCCCACCAGCCTCGACCGCGTGGCCTGGGTGACCGGCGCCGGCTGGCCCGCCACTGCCGGCGCGGCGATGAGCCTGGGTGCGGCGACGACCGACGCGCTGGCCAACGACACCGCGACCAACTGGTGCAATGCCACGACGCCGCTCGCGTCGGGCGACCTCGGCACGCCCGGGGCGTCGAACCCGCCCTGCCCCTGAGGCGCGCTCGTCCCCGACGAGCGCGTTCTCTCAGGTGAGTCGCACGAAAAGCGCGCGGGCGGTGCCGCCGACGATCTGCGCGAGGGCGTCGTCGCCGAGGCCCATGCGGGCGAGGCGAACGAGCTCGCGGTCCCACGCGTAGGGGATGTTCGGGAAGTCGGTGCCGTACATGACGCGCTCGGGGCGCATTTGCACCAGACGCCGTGGCGGCGGGCCGGGGAAGAAGTCGGCCAGCATCATCGTCGTGTCGAGCCAGAGGTTGTCGTGCCGCTCCAGCAGCCGCTCGTAGGCGTCGAACTCGTCGGCGCCGAGGTGCGGGACGACGAGCTTGAGGCGCGGGTGCGCGGCCAGCACGCGCGCCACGCGCTCCGCCGCGCAGAGCGTATGCGGGTCGCAGCGGTACGCCGGGCTCTGGGGCTCGCGCCCGGCGTGCATGACGAGCGGGCGCCCGGCGGCGGCGCACGCTTCGTACACCTCGGCGACGGTCGGGTCGTCGGGCGCGAAGCACTGCACGTGGCAATGGAGCTTCAGGCCGCCGAGCCCAGCGGCGAAGGCGTCGGCGACGATGGCGGCCGCGCCGTCCTCGCCGGGAAAGACAGTGCCGAGGCCGGTGACGTGCGGCGTGCCTCGGCAGAACGCCGCCATCCAGTCGTTGAGCGCGCGGGCCAGGCCGGGCTTGTGGGCGTAGGTGAGCGCCACGACGTGATCCACGCCGCGGGCGCGCAGGAGCTCGACCGTCTGGGCCGCGTCGAGGCGGTAGCGGATGGGCCAGGCGTGCGCGTCGAACCAGCGGCGCACGGCGGCGAAGAGCCGGTCGGGGAACACATGCACGTGCGCGTCGACGACTGGGACGGGCGGAAGGCCGTCGGGCAGGCGCGCGCCCTCGGGATCGTCCGACGGCGCGGGGAGCGCCGTCGCCAGCAGGTGAGAGGCGCTGTCGCCGCCGCCGCTCATGGCAAGCGAGCCGTCATTCGATCTGCAGGAGGAAGGCGACGAGAGCGTCGATCTCCTCGGGCGTGAGCGACGAGGTGTGGCCGTGGAGGTCGCCGCGGTTGTGGGCGACGAGCACGTCGCGCAGCGTGGGCGCCGATCCGTCGTGCAGGTAGGGCGCGGTCGCCCACGCGCCGCGCAGCGAGGGCGTGTCGAGGCCGACCAGCGGACCGCCGAGGCGCATGCCCGAGGCGGGTGTCAGCGTCCCGACGTCGTGCAGCAGCGGCTCGCCGGGGGCCAGCCAGCGTGAGTCGGTGTAGGCGGGCGGCACGTGGCAGCCGGCGCAGCCCGTCCGCGCCGACAGGAAGAGCGCCTCGCCGGCGGCGGCTTCGGAGGTGTGGGCGCCGGCAGGGGTGCGGAAGGGCGAGCGCGGCGTGCGCGCGAGGCTCTGCACGTAGGCGGCGAGCGCGTCGAGGTCGGGATCGAGCCCGGCCTTGGCGGGGCCGAGGGGGTCCATGGTGGCGGCGTACAGGCCGTCGCCCATCAGGCCGGTGCCGGCGGGGATGGCGCGGATGGCGTTCTCGAAGTCCTGCACTTCGTCGAAGTTCGCCGACCAGTGCAGCGGCGGCACGCCGGCGCCGCCGGCGAGCGAGATGGTGTTGCGCACGCCCTCGCCGAGCTGTGTGAAGTCCCACGTGCGCCCGTCGTGCTCGCCGTCGAAATGGCAGGAGGCGCACGAGAGGTAGCCGTCCTCGCTCATGCGCGTGTCACCCGCGGCGGCGAAGAGGCGCTGGCCGAGCAGCACGTCGGCGGCGAGCGCTTCGCCGGAGGGCGGCGTGAGGTCGAGCCGCAGTAGCTCCTGGGGCGAGGCGGAGAGGTCGGTGACCGAGTAGGCGACCAGCGTGCGGTCGAGCCCCGCGCTGACCCACAGCTCCGCGCCGTCCGGAGAGACCCAGACGCCGTCGACGCCGTGGCCGACGCCAAGGAACGCGCCGGCGGTGTCGCGCGTGAAGGCGTCGAGCACCTCGACGGTCTCGGCGCCGTACGTGCCGACGTAGAGATAGTCGCCCAGCGGGCTGAAGGCGGCGCAGGAGGCGAGGTCGCGGTTGTCGAAGACCTTGCGGGCGAGCTGGTCGCCGAGCGACGCTGTCGGGTCGGGGGCGAGGGCGACGACGCTGGCCACGCCGCGGACGGTCGTCTCGAAGGTCAGTGTCTGGCCGTCGGTCACGAGCCCGCGGGCGATGTTGGATTGCAGCGAGGGGACGACGGCGGTGCGGCCGTCGGGGCTCGGGACGATTTGCAGCAGGAAGTTGGGCACGCCGCGCGAGTGCGTATCGCTGTCGACGACCTCGTCGAAGGGCAGGGCGTGCCTTTCGGCGGGGGCGAGATCGGGCAGCGGCAACCAGGTCCATTCGCCCGCGTCGTCGGGGCTGCGGAAACGCGCCACGACGACGGCGTCCTCGGCGAGGGCGATGGCGCGCGGATCGGGCAGCGCCGCGACGCGGCGGGCGAGGGCCGGCGTGGGGGGGATGGGGCCGTCCCACCGCACTTCGGCGACCTCGCCGGTGGCGGCGAGCGCCAGGTAGGCGGCGGCCTGGTCGGGGACGACGACCACGCCGGCGGGACGGCTGGCGCGCGGGAGCGCGGCGCGCCCGACCGACGCCAGCGCGGCGGTGTCGAAGACCTCCAGCTCGTCGCTCTCGCGGCAGGCCACCGCGAGGTACGGCAGCGCGCGCGCGTGCGACAGCGCCACCGGATGGGCGCAGGTGTCGAGGTGCGTGACGGTTGCGGCGGCGCGGTCCACGACGGCGACGCGATCGAAGTCGGGCATCACCACGAAGAGGCGCGCGCCGTCCTCGTCGGCGTCGACGGTCGCCGACGCCGACGCGCGGAACGGGAGCGGCGGGTAGACGATCGTCGCCACTACCGCGTCGGTGTCGCTGCGCCCGGCGCCGTCGCGCACGGTGAGGAAGACGTCGTAATGGCCGGGGGCGGCGTACGTGTGGGTCGCCGCGGCCGTCGTGCCGATCGCCGGCGCGGCGTCCGGCTCGCCGAAGCTCCACTCGTAGCGCGACGCGCCCGTCGACGCGGAGGCGTCGAACGTGACGGGCTCGCCGACGTAGCCGACGATCGGCGCGCCCGCCTCGGCCTGCAGCGGCCCCGGCTCGGCCGGCGCACCGCAACCAGAGGCGCCGCAGGCGAGCGCCACGAGCGTCCACGCCGGGCGCATCAGAGCCCTTCGACCTCCGCGCCGGTAGAGAAGCGCAGCTCGAACGTCTCGTCCGTCGGGTTGCCGTTGAAGTCGACGATGCCGCCGGCCATCACGCGCACGACGTAGGTGGTGTCGCGCGCGAGCGGCGCGGCGGGCGTGAAGTTGACGATGGCCTCTTGCGCGTTGAACCACCCTGCGACCGGCGTGCCGTCGGCCTTGGCGACGCGCAGCGAGCCGGCGAAGACGCTGCGCGACTCCACCATCTCGTCGAACACGATGCCGACGCGCGTCGTGAGCGCCTGGAACGTGGCGCCGTCGCGCGGCCAGGCGAACCCGACGCGCGGGCCGCGCACGTCCGGGTCGCGCGCCCAGGGTATGACGGCGCTGGACTGCCCGGGCGCGGCGCCGTCGTCGACCGACAGCACCAGCACGTTGCCGACGGGCACCGCGGTGTCCATGTCGCCCTGCAACAGGGCGCGCCCCAGCTCCAGCGGCGCGCTCGGATCGGCGAGGTCGTAGACCGCGGCGAAGTTGGAGTCGCCCGCGAAGAGGAACTGCTCGTGCAGGTATGGGTAGCCGCCGTCGCCGTCCGGCTGGAAGTAGTCGGCCACGAAGGCGGGCGCCGACGGGTCGGACAGGTCGTAGATCACCGGTCCGCCGCCGCTGCCGTTGCGCGTGAAGACGGCGTAGTGGTCGGCGATCGTCGCGAAATAGTAGGAGCGCGCATCGCCCGCGGCGTCGTGCACGTCGAAGGTGCCGCCGGGGAGGGGCTCGGGCAGGAGCGGGTCGCTGAGGTCGACGAGCACCACGCGCGACCCTTCCATCGTGGTGGCCATGGCGAGGTTGCCGACGACCTCGAAGGCGCCGACGCGCAGCGGCGGATCGAACGTGTACTGGCCGGCGAGCACCGGCGCGGTGGGGTCGCGCGCGTCGATGATGTACACGCCGTTGTCCGCTCCCGAGGCGTAGAGGTACGGCCCCTGCCAGAACACCGATTCGACGGCGCGGGCGTAGGCGTCCGGGTAGAAGACGCCGGGGAGGTCGAGGTTGGCGACGGCGACCGGCGCGGCCGGGTCGGAGAGGTCCCAGAACTGCACGCCGAGCAGGGCGTCCACGGCGGCCCAGTCGCCGCCCAGGGTCGAGAAGCCCATCTCGTGCGTCTCGCGCATCAGCGGGGCGAAGCCCTCGCCGTGGACGACGGGGTTGCAGGGATCGCTGACGTCGAAGAGCGAGAGCCCGCCGTTCGACCACTCGGGCGCCCAGGGGAGGACGAGCCAGCCGTTCCACATGGTGACGAAGTTGTGGTGGTCCTGGTCCTCGGGGCCGCCGGTGAGATAGGCGCAGGCCTGGAAGAGGTCGGCGGCGGCGAAGGCGGCGACGGGCCCGCCGGGGCCGTCGAGCGGACCCCACGCGTCGGGCGCGGGGAAGGTGCCCGGGGGCGTGACGGGCTTGCACGCGGGGAGGCAAAGGGTGGCGGCCGCGACGGGGAAGGCGCCGAGCGCGGCCACGGCCAGGGCAGCCACCGGGCTTGGAGGCGCACGGCGTTGCATGCGGCGGGATTCAACCACGCGGCGCGCGGGCGGACAACGCGGGGGTTGCTGCCGGCGCCGCGGCACGTATAACGAGGCGAGCGTTCAGCGGCGGGGGAAGGGGAGCAAACGGGTGCGCCGACAAGACGCCATGATCATCCTGGGAGTCTCGGCCGGCGGCCTGATGCTGCTGGCCATGCAGGGATCGGAGTGGGTGGACGGATGGGGGGCGCGCCTGGGCCGGTTGTGGGGGCGGAGGGGCGCCGCGCCTGCGGCCCCTGAGCTGTACACGACGGCCGTGGAGCGCACGCCGGCGCCGCCGGGCGCGACGGCGCGCTTCGCCGCGCCGCTCCCCGACGCCGTCGAGGCGTTCGCGGGCGACATGGCGGCCTATCCGCCGGCGTCGTGGGTGTCGGAGCGGCTGTGCGCGGGCGACGCGGAGATGCGGGTGCGGTATCTGACGGCGCTGCGCGCGGCGGCGGCGAAGGGCGCGGCGCCGGCCGCGCTGGCCGACCAGTACGGCGGCTACGTGACGGGCTGCGGCTCCGCGCCGCTCTGTGCCTGGGCGGAGGGCGTGGTCACGGACGCGGCCGAGCCGGCCGGTGTGCGGGCGCCGTTGTGGCGCGGGCTGCTGCGCTGCTGGGACGGGCGCTTCGCGCCGCTGATGGAGCGGGCCGACGCGCCGCTCGAAGACGCGCTGCTCTGGTACGAGATGATGCGGGCGGCGGGTGGCGCGCGCTTCTCCGCACGTTTGGAGGCGGAGGCGCGGGCGGCGCTGGCGGTGGGCGACGCGGCGCGGGCCTGGCGGGCGCTGTCGCCGATGCAGGGGCTGGACGACGTGCGAGTCACGGAGCTGCTGCTGGCGGCGTGGGACGCGAGCCGCGACCCGAATTTGCGCCGGGCGCTGGCCGGCGCCATGAGGGGGCTGCGGGACCCGCGCGGCGCCGCGCACTGGAAAGAGTATTGCGCGGGCGCGGAGGGCGCCGGCAACCCGGTCTGCGAGGAAGAGGAAGAGCCGTGGATGCTGGCCGGCGACCCGCTCGCGGACCTCGATCGCGCCGTGGCGGGCATGGGGGTCGACGTGGCGCGGCTGCTCGCGGACCATCCGGAGAAACGCGGTGCCCTGCGGGACGCGCTGGAGCGTTGCGCGCGCGCGAATCACGACCTTCCGTTCGTCAACGCGCGGTGCCTGCACCTGCTCGCCTCGGTGGATCGCCCTGCCGCGGTGGAGGCGGCGCGGTCGTTGCTCGGACCGACCGTGCACGACTCGTACGTGGCCGAAGTTCGCGACGGGCTGTTGCGCTTCCCCGACCTCGCCCTCCTCGAGGCGCGTCTGCGCGCGGTCGGGCTCACCCCGGCGCCCGCCGGCGGCGTGACGTTGGGGGCCACCGCGTTCGACCTGGAGCTCCGGAGCGACCTCACGCCCGTGACCGTGCGCGACGTCCTGGAGCGCTGGGGGCGAGCGCACACGTTCGACACCGAGACCGACACGTTCCCCAACGCTCACGACGCGCTGCTGATGCGCCTGGCCGCCCTGGCGGCGCCGGCGCTCGACGGCGTGCTCTTCGAGGAGATCCCGCCGCCGGAGCCGACTGGAGCCACGCCGGCGGGGGCCGACGCGCCCGGAGGTGCGGGCAGGCCGCCGTACGTGCTGGTGGCGTGGATGGACGGCCAGCGTTTCAGCGCGCGCGCGCGCGACCTGGACGACTGGTACGACGTCGAGGCGGTCGTCGGGCTGCTCAACGCGCTGTGCGCGGCCCGCGGCAGCGACGTGCGCTTCGCCGTGCTTCCGATTGATCAGGTGATCTCGGTCGTGGCGGGCTCCGAGGCGGCGCTGCGCGCCGCGGCGGCCGACGGCCTGTTCCGCCCGACTGAAGGCGCCGAGGACGCCGCGGAGGCGTCCTACTCGGCCGGTCCCTTCCTGCGCTAAGCGCGGCGGCGCTGTTGTAGACTCGGGCGCGTGAGTGCGCGCGCCCGGCCGATGCTGATCCTCGTCAGCGACATCCACCTCACGGACCGGCTGAAGGGCCCCAGCGTTTCGCGCGCCGAGCACTTCGACCGGTTCTGGGTGCGCATCGACGCGGCGCGCGGCGAGGCGCCCGCCCATCTGTGCTTCGTCGGCGACCTCTTCGACATCGTGCGCTCGCCGCTGTGGCACGACTCGGAGGTGCGCCCCTACCACGCGCCGTCGCCCGCACAGGAGCGCCTGGTGGAGCGCATCGCCGGCGACATCCTCGCCCGCGAGCAGCCGTTCCTGGAGCGCGTGCGTGCGCGCGTCGCCGCCGGAGAGCTGGTGGTGCACTACGTGCTCGGCAACCACGACCGCCTGCTCGCGCACGCGCCAGCCGCGCGCCGCGCCATCGCCTTTGCCCTGCGCGGCCGCGAAGAGCCGGCCGACTTCCCCGCCGAGATGGTCTTCCCCGATCACGGCGTGCTGGCGTTCCACGGCCACACGACCGATTTCATCTGCCACGAGCCTGACGGCGGGCCGCCCATCGGCGACGCGATCGCTTCGGACCTGATCGTGCGCTTCCCGCGCGCGCTCCGCGCGCGGCTCGGGGCCGAGCTGCCCGAGCTGGACGACATCGACGACGTGCGCCCGATCTTCGCGGTGCCGGCGTGGGTGCGCTACTACGCGGTGCGGCAGAAGGGGGTGCTCGCGCCGGTGGGCGACGTTTGGCGCGGGCTCGTCGAGGATTTTCTGGAGAACGGGTACGTACGCGATTGGATGCACGCGCACTCAGGCGGCGCGCTGAGCGAGGGCGGCAAGCTGAAGCTGCTGCTGCAGCTGTCGACCGGGCGTTTCATGCGCAAGACGAAGGACGCGCGGCTCGGGCAGGTGTACCGCTTCTTCCAGCACTTCTTCGACGGGCGCTTCGCGCGCCGCGCCGCGGAGCTGCTCGACGCGCCCGCATACCGCGGGCTGCGTTTCGTCGTCAACGGCCACTCGCACTTCTCGTCCATGACGCCGCTGGGGCAGGTGGACGGCCGGCCGGCCTGCTACTTCAACACCGGCACCTGGCGTACGGTGCATCAGATGGGGCGCGGCGCCGACGGGGCGCCGGCGTTCCTGCCCTACGAGGCGATGACGTACCTCTGCTTCTTTCCCAGCGGCGACCGCTTGGGGCGCGACTTCGAATGGTGGACGGGCGCGCTGGTGTCGAACGAATCTCTCGGGAGCTAGCTCGGGGGCCGGGCGGCGCGCAGGCGGCCCAGCCCGCGCGAGAAGAGCAGCAGGCCAAGGGCCAGCGGGAGCGCGCCGAACAGGACGAAGGCGAGGGCGACGGTCCCGGGAGGCGGCGCGTCGTCGGGCGAGACGACGAGACCGAGTGCCAGCGTCAGCGCCAGCAGGCCGCCGGCGCTGCCGAGCAGGCCGCCGACCACGAGGAGGAACCAGGCGAGGGCGGAGGAGCCGGCGGGGGGCGGCGGCGCGGCGGCGGCGGCCACGACCCACGCGGCTTGCTGCGACGAGGCGGAGACGACGAGCCCGCCGCCCGCGGTCGCTGCGTCGCCGGTCGCCGTCACGCTCACGGCCGCCGCGAACGCCAGGCCGCGCTGCTGCTCGGCGCGGAGGCGCTTGGTGAGGCGCACCGCCCAGACCCATTCGAGCACCAGGGTGGCGAGGGCCAGCAGCACCAGCGCGGCAGCGGCGCCGGGGACCTCCTCGTGGCGGTCGTGGAATACCTTCATGGTGATGAGCGGGAAATCGTAGAGTCCGTGCAGCGCGACGGCGACGAAGTAGCCCGCAACGATGCGCGCGCTGCGGCCCGACGAGGCGAACTTCGCCTGGCCGACGAAGTACCCCATGATGGCACCCGACATCGCGTGGCCCGGCACCGCGGTGAGGGCGCGCACCAAGGCCAGGCCGATGCCGCCGTCGCTGACGTAGAGCACGTTCTCCAGCGTGGCGAAGCCGAGCGAGGCGACGGCGCCGTAGACGACGCCGTCCATCGGCTCGTCGAAGTCCTTGTGGCGCGCGCAGTAGCCGGCGATGACCACCAGCTTGAAGAGCTCCTCGGGGAAGGCGGCGGTGAGGAACGCGTCGAGCGCCCCCTGCACGTAGGGGTCGCCGGCGGCGCCGTCGATGGCGTGCGCGACGGGCAGCGCGACGACGAGCACCGGCACGACGATCAGCACGCCCAGCAAGAACGTCTTGAGGAGGGTCGCGCCGGGCTCGGGATGGACGTCGCGCGAGCGAAAGTACCACAGCAGCAGCGCCGACGGCACCACCGCGGAGAGCGCCGTGAAGAGCGCGATCATCGTCCACCCTTGCCGCCGTCCAGCAGCGTGGCGCGCACCAGGCCGTGCTCGCCGAAGCGGTCGGTCACGCGCGCGGCCACGCGCTCCAGCTCGTAGCGGCGCTCGGCGGCCTCGTCGGGGAAGAGCGACCGCGGCGGCGGGCCGGGCTGCAGGCCGGCGACGGCCACGCCGGTGAGGCGCACGCGACGGCGCTCCAGCGCGAAGCGGTCGAGCAGGCGGCGGGCCGCCTGGTAGATGGAGTCGGTGTCGGCCACGGGCTCGGCCAGGGTGGCGCGGCGGGTGCGCAGCGTGAAGTCGGCGTACTTCACCTTCACGACGACGGTGCGGCCGCACAGGTCGTCGGCGAGCAGCCGTCGGGCGACGCGGCCGGCCTGGTCGAGCAGCCGGCGCTCCAGCGCGTCGCGCGTGGTGAGGTCGTCGGCGAACGTCTCTTCGGCGCCCACCGATTTCGCCGCGTAGCCGGGCTGGACGGCGCGGTCGTCGATCCCGCGGGCCAGCGTGCGCACGTCGGCCCCCCAGCTTCCCAGCACGGTTTCCAGGAGCGCCGGGTCGGCGCGGCCGAGGTCGCCGATGGTGCCGAGTCCGGCGGCCCGCAGGCGCGCGGCGGTCTTGGGGCCGACGCCCCACATGCGCTCGATCGGCAGCGGGGCGAGGAAGCCTTCCACGCCGGCGGGCGGCACCACGACCAGCCCGTCTGGCTTACGCAGGTCGCTGGCGATCTTGGCGACGAACTTGCACGGCGCCACCCCGGCCGAGGCGGTCAGTCCGGTCTCCGCGCGGATGGCGTCCTTGATGCGCTGCGCGACGGCGGCGCCGTCGCCGAACAGCGCGCGGCTCGCGCTCACGTCGAGGAAAGCCTCGTCTAGCGACAGCCCCTCCACCAGCGGCGTGTAGCGGCGGAAGATCGCGAAGACCTGGGCGCTGACCTCGGCGTAGCGGGCGTGGCGGCCGGCGACGACGATGGCGTGCGGGCAGCGGCGCAACGCTTCGGCCATCGACATCGCCGAGCGCACGCCGTAAGGGCGCACTTCGTAGGAGGCGGCCGTGACGACGCCGCGCGCCACCGGCCCGCCGACGATGACGGGCTTGCCGCGCAGCGACGGATCGTCGTGCTGCTCGACGGACGCGTAGAAAGCGTCCATGTCGACGTGCAGGATGTCGCGCACCGGCGCCGATGATACCCGGCAGCGACGGTTCTAGAAACGCAGCGCGGCGAGCTTGCGCGTGGCCAGCACCGAATGCAGGGCGACGATGCGGCCGTCGTCGTCGACGTCGCAGCGCATGACGAAGCGCGGCGCGTCACCGGGGCGCAGGTCGTCGCGCTCGATCACCAGCGCAGGCAGGCCGTTCAGGAGTCGGGTCTCCAGGCGCGTGATGCGGCCGCCGCGCTCGGCCACGCCCAAGAAGAAGCGCGCCACGCGCCCGCGCCCGATGACGGGCTTGCGGGCGGCGTGGAACTCGCCGCCGCCGTCGCTGAGCGACACGACGTCTTCGGCGAGCAGCACCTCCATGCCGGCGACGTCGCCGGCGGCGAGGCGATCGAGCAGCGCCCCGAGTGCGCGCGCGGTGCGCTCGCGGCGCTCGCGCGTGGGCACGCAGCGGCTCCGGTCGTAGCCGCTCATCGCGCGGCGCGCCCGATGGAGCGTCGTCTTCACGCCGGCCTCGCTGCGCTCCAGCGCGGCGGCCGTCTCGCGCACGGAGTATTCGAGCACGTCGCGCAGCAGCAGCACCGCGCGCTGCTGCGGGGTGAGGGCCTCGAGCGCGAGGAGGAAGGCGAACGTGAGGCTTTCGCGCTCCTCGTAGCGGGCGTCGGCGGCGGTCGCGACCCCCGCGCAGTCGCCCCCGGCCGCGGCGGCCGGCGTGGCGCCGGCGGGCGGATCGAACGACGGCGGCGACGCGTCACCGTCGCCGGTCTCGACGGGCGCGGGCAGCCATGGCCCTACGTAGCCCTGCCGCCGCCGGCGCCGCAGGTGGTCGCGCGCCAGGTTCACGGCCACGCGCACCAGCCACGGCCGCCAGGGCAAGTCGGTGCGCGGCGGCGGCGTGGCGAGCGCGCGCACGAACGTCTCCTGGGCAAGGTCGTCGGCGTCCGCGGCGGAGCCCGTCATGCGATAGCAGAGCCCCCACACGAAGCGCTCGTGCTCGCGGAAGGCCGCGGCGGCGGCGTCGGCGGCGAGTGTGGCCATGGCGGCGTCGCCGAGAATCTTCGCCTACGCCGCTCGCGACGCCAATGCCTGGCGGGCCGGCGCGGCCGATAGTCGCTCGGCGGCGTCGCGGGCGCTGGCGAGCGCCGCCTCGGCGAGCAGCCCCTCCGCGCCGACCCAGTCGCCAGCCACGCAGAGCCCGTCGACGTCGGGGACGGCGGGCCCCGGACGGCCAGCCGCGCCGCCGGCGGAGGCGGTGCACAGCGCGTGCGACACGACCAGGTGCGGTAGGAAGCGGCGCGCGACG
>DASYRF010000410.1:0-2032 GCA_036004705.1 Myxococcota bacterium | reverse complement strand
CGCCGGGGATGCCGAAGACGTAGCGGACGCCCTCGGACTCGAGGCATTCGACGAAGACGTCCGACGCTCGGCGCGCGGCCATAGCGCTAGGTCTACCGCAACTCGGCGCGCTAAGGTCGGTTGGCGCTGCTGATGCGACGGACCGCCCTCGCCGCATTCGCCATCGCGGCCGCCCCCTGGGCCGCCGCGCCGGCGCATGCCGCCTCCACATTCACGATCAAGGGCGCCGGCTACGGCCACGGCGTCGGGATGAGCCAGTTCGGTGCGCTGGGGTACGCCCAGCACGGCGCCGGCTACCGCGACATCCTCGGGCACTACTACGGCGGCACCTCGCTGGGCCAGGCGCCTGACGGGACGATCGTGCGCGTCCTGCTGCGCTCGCCGCGCGTCGCGCTGTTCACCGGGGCGACGAAGGCGGGCGACCGGCCGCTGTACCCCGAGAAGGTCTACCGCGTGACCGCCGAGCTCGACGGGACGGTCATGCTGCGCAGCCCCACCAACCGCAAGCTCGCGAGATTCCCCGCCCCGCTGCAGGTCACCTCCGAGCAGCCGATCACGCTGCGCGGGCCGGCGGCCAACGGCCTGCGCGACGGCCAGTACCGCGGCTGGCTGGAGTTCCGCCCGGGACCGGTGGGCAACGTGCTGGCGATCAACGCGCTCGGGCTCGAGCAGTACGTCGCCGGCGTCGTGTCGGCCGAGTCGCCGTCGACGTGGCCCGCCGCCGCGCTGCAGGCCCAGGCCGTGGCGGCGCGCACCTACGCGATCACGACGAACGCCGGGGGCGCGCTCGGCTTCGACCAGTACGCCGACACGCGCTCGCAGATGTACCGCGGCGTGGCCGCCGAGACGCCCGCGACCAACGCGGCGGTCAACGCGACGGGCGGCCAGGTGGTCACCTACGGCGGCAAGCCGGTCGTCACGTACTTCTTCTCGACGTCGGGCGGACGGACCGAGAACGTCGAGGAATCGGTGCTCGGGCCGGCGCCCCGGCCGTGGCTGCGCAGCGTCGAGGACCCCTACGACAACGTCTCGCCGTGGCATCGCTGGAACGTGCGGATGACGATGGGCCAGGCGTCGAAGAAGCTGCGCGGGCTCGTGCAGGGCAAGTTCCGGGGCGTCGTGGTCCTCGAGCGCGGCGCGTCGCCGCGCGTCGTCGCCGCCGACGTCGTCGGCTCCAAGGGCCGCACCCGCGTCGCCGGCGCGATGTTGCGCAAGCGCCTGGGCCTGCGCGACACGTGGGCCTACTTCACCGCGATCTCCTCGCACAAGGAGGACCCCGACTCCGCGCCCGCGCCGAGCGACCCGTCGGGCGGCACGCCGCCGTCCGCGCGCGCGGCCGCCGACACGGGCGGCGTGCTCGCCGGGCGGATCGTCCCGGTCCGCCGAGGCGCCGAGGTGCGCGTCCAGCGCCGCGTGGGGCGGCACTGGCGGCTGGCCGCCACGACGCTCGCCGGCCGCGGTGGCGCCTACCGCACGACGGTGCCGGGCCCTGGCCTCTACCGCGTGGTCGCGCGCGGGGCGGTCGGCCCGGTGGTCCGCATCAGCCGCTGATCCTCAACGAAGTTCGCTTAAGGTCGACGCGCCGAAGGCGCCGACACCCGCGCCGTGTAGACGTCGTTCCCCGACGCCGAGCGCGTGTCGACCCAGAGCGCCTGGGCGTAGCTCTCGGTCGCGACGAGCCCGATGTAGTCGGCGAGGAAGCGCCCCTTGAAGTCGCGAACGCCGCGGCGCGGGTCGAACGGCACCGAGTTGACGCGCAGCGCCGGGCGGAACGTCGCTCCCCCGTCGATCGACTGCGTGTACATCACGTTGCCGCGGCGGGCGCCCGCCCAGTCGTAGAACAGCAGGTGCACCGCGCCGCCCGCGGCGGCCACCGCGGGGGTGAACTGCACGTGGCCGCTGCGCGTGTCGCCCACGCGTACCGGATGGCTCCACCGGGACGCGCCGGGCGAGAGATGCGCCGTCACCACGTCGCCGCGCTTCCTGCGCACGTCCGTCCAGGCCACGTGGAGGACGCCGGTCGAGGCGTCGA
>DASYRF010000409.1:0-26628 GCA_036004705.1 Myxococcota bacterium | reverse complement strand
GCCGACGGGGCGCGCCCAGCCGGCCCCGGCGCGACGGCGGCCGCGTCCGTGCGCTATGATCCCGCCGTGCGGGACGGGCGGGCGAGCGTGGCGATCGGGAGGTCGGCCGTGGGGTCCATCGTCGCCTGCGCGGCGGCGGTCGTTGCCGCCGCTCCGGGCTGCGCGATGGAGGGTGGCGCGTACCCGATCGGCACCCGCCACCCCGTGGTCGATCACACGCGCGGGTTCCGCCTCGACGTCCCGGGCCCGGAGTGGCGCGTGCTGCGCGAGGCGGACGTGCGGCGAACCATCCCGGGCGCCGCCGCCGGCGCCGTCAGCGCCGAAGGCCTGTACGGCTACGTGGTCGTCACGCGCAAGGCGAAGGGAAAAGCGACGAGCGACGGCGGCGGCGCCGCGGCCGACGACGACTCGATGCCGACCATGGACTACGAGGCGAGCCGGTTCGAGGAGGCCAAGTTCCTCGGGCGCGACGCCACGTACGGCGTGTTCACGACGCGCAACGAGGACGTGACGATGCGCTTCGCCGTGCTGACGGTGGCGCGCGGCGCGCTGCAGTACCGGCTCGTGGCCGTGGGGCACGCCAACGAGACCAGCCCCGATGGCAGCGCGTTCGCCCCGTTCTTCGAGGCGTTCACCCTGCTCGAAGACGAGCCGCGTACCGGGCCGGGCCTCGTCGTCGACGCCGACACCTACGGCGTGGGCTGGTGGATCCACGAAGGCACGTTCGAGAGCGCGGCGGCCGGAGTACGCGTGACGCCGGTGGGCGGCTGGGCACTGGCGCTGGAGGGCACGGGCGCGGTGGAGATGGGCCTGGTCCACCACGCCAGCGGCACCTTCGTCGCGCTCATCGTCGAGACGGCCGCCGGCGCCGACCGCGCGGCGCTGGAGGCCTCGCTGGAGGCGGGACTGATGGCGAAGCTGAGCGCGGCGCGCAAGGGCGGCGGTGTGAAGGCCACGCTCGACGGCCGCGCCCTGAAGCTGCGCGCCTACCGCGTCCACAGCGACGGCGCAGGCGAGCTGCTCTACGGCGTTCTCTGGGAGGGCGACCGTTGCGTGCAAGTGATGGTGGCGTACCCGTCGGCAGGGCTCGAAGCGTCGCGGGCGGCGCTCGGCGGCGCGCTCGCGTCCATCACCTTCCTCAAGGAGAAGCGCGCGCGCACGCTTTCCGAATCGTTCCTGGCGCGGCCGGACCCGGAGATGAAGCTCGGCCCCACCTACGTGTTGGAGCGCGGCGTCTACCGCGACGTGGCCAACGGCTTCAGCTGGCGCAAGCCGCGCGGCTTCTGGCGCGTCAGCGCCGGCGAGTACGCGCGACTGGTGAACGCCGAAGCGATCCTGCACGTCGCCGAGGCTGGCCTCGGCGTGGAGGGGCTGGTCATCGCCGAGCGCGCGCCCGGCCCCGACGCCGCCGCCTACCACCGCCTCGTCGTGGAGCGCCTCATCGCCGAAGACCCGCATGCGGCTGCCGGGAAGCCCGAGCCACTGGCGCTCGGCGACGCCAAGGGCCTGGTCAGCGGCGGCGAGGTCGTCCTCGGCGGGCGGCGCTTCGGCTACCGGATCGCCACCACGTACCACGACGGCATGGCCTTCCAGCTGCTCTTCTCGGGGTTGCCGGCCAACATGACGGCGGCCGAGGCGAGCGTCCGCGAGGCGCTCGGTGCGTTCCGCTTCGGCGTCGACGCCAAGGCGCCAGCGCCCGGCGACGCCGTCCGCCCCGACGCCCCCGTCTGGCTGTAGCGAGGCCCGGTCCCGACATTCCGGCCGCCGGGGCGCGGCGGGCTCGGGTCGGTCGGTAGGGCGCGCGCTCACGGGTCGGCTCCGCGCGACGTCAGCTCGACTTGAGCGGCGCCGTTCACGGCGCGCAGGCGACGGCGCAGCGCCTCGACGCGCGCCAGGGCCGCACGCAGGCGGGCGCGCAGCGCCGCCGGGTCGTGGCGCGGCGGCTCCGGGCCGAGCAGAACGACGTCACCCTCGCGTACGTCGCGCGGCAGGCGGCAACGCGGCAGCGTCACCATGCGCCCGACGCCGAGCTCCACCACGGCGACGTCGTCCTCGATTCGGTCGACCGTCACGCGCCACGGTGTGGGCTCGTCCAGCGCGCCCCCGGCGGGGGCCGGCGCGCAGTCCGCGGCGGGCGCCGGTGCCTCCGGGCGTGCCGCCGCAGGCGCGGGCGGCCTTGCGGGCCTTCCCGCCAGCGCGAGGGTTGCGGCGGCGCCGGCGGCGATGGCCGCGAGCAGCGCCGGGCTCAAAGCTGCTTCTCGTCAGCGAAGGAGAAGAAAGCGTCGCCGGCGCACACCACGATGTGGTCGAGCACGTCGATGCCCAGGAAGGCGCCCGCCTCCACCAGCCGTTCGGTGAGTTGGCGATCGTCGGCGCTGGGCGTCGGGTCGCCGCTCGGGTGGTTGTGGGCGAACACTACGGCGCGCGCGGCTTCGCGCACCGCGGGGGCAAACGCCTCCGCGGGCCGGACAGGACAGGAGCTGACTGTGCCCGAAGCGATGCGCACGTCGCGGATGCGGCGGTGCCGGGCGTCGAGCACCAGAGCATGAAAAGCCTCGGTCTCCAGGCCGCCCAGCGCCGGGCCGTAATAGCGCGCCACGTCCAGGCTGTTGCGGAAGACGTCGCCGCGCTCGCGCCGCGCCTGCGCGGCACGCCGCCCCAATGCCAGCGCCGCTTTCAGCTCGCAGGCCGCGGCGAGGCCGACGCCCTCCACTTCGCACAGCTCCGCCAGCCCCGCGCGTTCCAATCCGCACAGCCCCTCGAAGCGCTCCAGCAGCCGGGCGGCGATGCGCCCGACCGGCGCGCCGCGCACCCCCGTGCGCAACACCAGGGCCACGAGCTGCGCGTCCGAGAGCGAGGACTCGCCGTGCGCGCGCAGCCGCTCGCGCGGACGCAGCTCCGCCACGCCCTCGCCGTCGCGAGCGTCTCCGACGCCGCGCGCGCCTCCGCCTCCGTCTGGACACGCGCTCATGCCCAGCGCAACTGTCGCTGCGTTCATCGCGCCTCCGCCCCGCGACAGAGCAATGCGCGTGCCGTGCGCAACTCCGCGATCTGCCGCGCGCCGCCGCACACCGCTGATCGATTTCCGATCACCACCGGCCGAAATCCGGCCACCCGCCGCCGCCCCGAAGCCGCACGTGCGTGAGCCGCGCGAAGGGGCGGCGGCTACTGTCGAGTCGTGCCGGGCAGCGCCCGCGGGGGCGCGAGGCACCGTTTCCCGCGCGAAAGGAGCGACATGAAACCGATCCGGGTTGCATGGGGCGTGGCGGTGGCCGCGCTCGCGTTGGTTTCCTGTTCCAACGGCGAGCCCTACGTGGACGACAGCCCCGTGCGGGCGCTGCCCGAGCCGCTGGAGGTCACGTACGTCTCGGACGAGGTCGCCGTGGACGACCTCGCGGTCGACCCTCTCACGGGCGACTATCTGGTGCTGTCGAACGGCACGTCGGGGGCCGTGCCGACCGTCGCGCGCGTCGCGCGGGAGACGGGCACGGTGACGGAAACAGTCGCCGTGCCCGCGTGGGTGGGCCTGGCGCCAGATCCGGAGTGGACGACGGGCGGCGGCGGCGCGCCGGCGGGCCTCGGCGTGACACGTGCGGGAATGCTGCTGCTCTCCGACGGCGACACGAACCACGAGCTGCGCGATCCCGGGACCGGCCGTTGGATCCCGGTGAAAGGGCTCCTGGCCGGCACCGACCACGCGCCCTACAGCTTCTCCACCGTGGCGGACGACCTCGACCCGGCCGCACCGGCCGCCGGCTTCGTCAGCCCCTCCAGCGGAGGCGACGAGGTCGTCACGATGGAGAAGTACCCTTGCCCGGGCGGAACCATCGACTTCTGGTCCGGCAAGAACCCGGACGACCTGAGCCTGGTTCGCTCCGTCCCGGCGCCGGAGGCCCTCTACTACGTTGGCAAGGCGGCGCTCGCCGCCGACCGCGGCTTGCTGTTCGTCCTCGGCTACGACTCGGTGCACGCGCTGGACGCGCGGACAGGCACGGTGCTCTTCCGCATGCACATTCCGTGGGCCACCGAGAACGACGAGCTTGCGCCGCGCATGGCCTACGACTCCACGACCGGACGCCTCGTCCTGTCCCGCCCCGCCCCCTGGGGGACGGTCCTCGCCAGCTACGCGCTGTAACGGCGGCCCATTCTTGCCCCGCGTCTTTCGGGGCGGCGGAATCGATTGCCGGCCGTTGCTCGACGCCCTGCCGGGTCACGCGCCCGTGCGCGCAGCGCCGGCGCCCGAGGCCGGTCCGCCCGCCGCTGGCGGGCGAGGCCTACGCGGAAGCACCAGCGCGCGCGAGAAAGCGTAGCCCACCACGGTCCAGGCCCACACGCTCGTCCAGAGGAAGCCGACGCCGCCGGCGAGGAGGCCCGCGAGCGACAGCGCCACGGCGCCCCCGCCGATGAGCCAGGCCCACAAGTAGGCGCGCCCGCCGGCGAGGGCGCGCCGGAACGCCTTGTCGGGACGGTACAGGTACGAGACGTCGCCGAACGCGGCGTTGTAGGTCATGCCGCCTGGAAGAGAGAAGACGGCCCAGGCGAACGCCGCCGCGGCGGTGCTCCAGAGCGCGGCGGCGGTGCGCGGGGCGGCGGCCCGCCACCAGAGCCAGGCGCCGGCGCCGCCCAGCAGCGCCGCCGGGGCCAGGTACACGGCGATGGCGCAGACGGCCTTGAGCCCGCGCGCGAACGTGCGCGTCCAAGGCGCGAAGCCGCGGAAGTACGGCGGGTCGGCGCGGTAGAGCCGCTGCACCACGTCGAGCCGCTGCCCGAGGTTCAGCACCCACCCGACCGGCCCCAGCAAGAGCAGCGCCCCGCCCACGAGCACGTCGCGCCGCGCCTCGGGCGAGCCCACCGGGAAGCCGAAGCACTCCTTGAACGTCGGACGCTCGTCTGGCACGCGCCTCGGCCCCATCATGGCTCCGGCGCTGCGACCCGCGCCACCTTGGCGTGCGCCCGCGAATCAGAGAATCGGCGGGGTGGGTGACGACGAGCGCGCGTGCGACGTTCAGGCGCCGTCGGGATGCAGGGGGCGCCGCGCCAGGAACTGTGCCCAGAGCGCCCGCCAGGGGGGCCAGTCGTGGCCGCCGTCGGCGCGTAGCACGTGGTCGGCGGGGAGGGCGGCAGCGAGCAGGTCGTGCGCGGCGGCGAAACGGTCGGAGCGCCCGTAGCCGAGCCAAAGCGCGGGCAGCCCGGGCGCGCCTGCCGTGTAGCCTTTGAGGAAGAGCCAGAGGCGCGCGAAGTCGTCGGGCGCGCCGGAGGGGCGCCAGCGGGCGAGGCCGCCGGCGCGGCGCACCTCGGCCACGACGTCGTCGCCCAGATACGGGGCGAGCAGACACAGGCCGGCGACCGCGTCGGGGTGGGCGCGGGCGAAGGCGACGGCCCCGAGCCCGCCCATGGAAATGCCCGCCAGCCACACCCGCGCGTAGCCGCGCGCGCGCGCCGGCACGACGACGTCCTCCCATAAGCGATCTACGATAACGTTACGAAGATAGTAGCCGATGTGGGCGTCGGCAGCGACGACGTCCACGCGCGGGTCGGCGGCGCGCGCGGCGTCGACGAAGCCCTCCGCCGCGAACGTCTCGGCGCGGTCGCCGCGCCCCGGCAGCAACACCAGCAGCGTGTCCGCGGCCGCGCCGCCGGCGTGGCCGTACGCGACCGTGCGCAACGGCGCCGACGCCGCCGGCACGCAGCCCCACGTCGCGATCGCCGCCGCCGCCGCCGCCACTGCCGGCACGCGGCCCCAGGTTGCGATCGCCGCCGCCGCCGCCGCCGCCGGCGCGCGGCCCCGGGTCGCGATCGCCTGCGCCGCGCGTCCCGCCCTCGCCGCCGCTGCGGCGCCCGCTAGCTCGCCCGCCGTTGCGCGCGCGCCGCGGCGCGCCCGTGCGGCCGTGTCGTCGTCGCTCGGCTCGCCCCTCATCGTCGCCGTGATACCATGCGCGACCCTCACCGCGCATGCGGATCGCGTTCTTCTATTTCGTCTACTTCGCAGCGGTCGGGATCCTGCTCCCGTACCTCCCGCCGCACTACAAGGCGCTCGGGTTCAACGGCAAGGCGATCGCCGTGCTCGGGTCGCTCACCTCCGTCGCCAGCGTCTTCGTCCCGCTCGCCTGGGGCTGGCTCGCGGACCGCGCGCGCCGGCCCACGCTGCTCTTCAAGCTCGCCTGCGCCGGCGCCGCCGTCGCCTTCGCGCCGCTGCTCTGGGCGCGGTCCTTCGCCGCGGTCGCCGTCGCCGTGGCCGGCTTCTCCGTCTTCTACACGCCCATCACGTCGCTCGCCGACAGCGTCGCCGTCGTCGAGGCTCGCCGCCTACGCACCGACTACGCACGCCTGCGGCTCTGGGGATCGGCGGGTTTCGTGGCGTCGAGCTACCTCTTCGGCGCCTGGCTCGCGCGCGGCGGCGCGGCCCCCGACGCCGTGCCGGCGGCGCTCGCCCTGCTCGCCGGCGCCGCCGTCGCCGTGCTGCTCGTGCGCCCCGTGACCGTCCCGCTCGCCGGGCCGACGTTCGCCGACGCGCGCCGCCTCGCCACCGATCCGGCGCTCCTCTGCTTTCTGCTCGCCGGCACGCTGCACTGGGCCGCCGCCGCGCCCTTTCACATGCTATTCGCCATCCATCTGCGCGACCTCGGCGTGGACGCGCGCTGGGTCGGCACCGGCCTGGCGCTCGCCGTGAGCGCCGAGGTGGCGGTCATGTACGCCTTCCGGCGCCTGGCCGCGCGCCTGCCGCTCTTCGCCCTGCTGGCCGTTGCCTTCATCGCCTCCGCCGTGCGCTGGACGGTCGTGGCGCGCGCCGCGGACGGGCGCGTGCTCGCCGCCATCCAGCTCCTGCACGGCCTCGGCTTCGGCGCCTTCTTCGTCGCGTCCATCGCGCATCTCGAGCGCGCCGTGCCCGAGGCGCTGCGCGCGACCGGCCGCGCGCTCTTCGCGTCGCTCGTCTTCGGCGCCGGCGGCCTCGCCGGCAACGTGCTCGCCGGGACGCTCTACGACGCCGGCGGCGGGCGCCTCGCCTACGCCGCCGCGGCCGCCCTGGAGCTAGCGGCGCCGCTGCTGCTGTGGGGTTCTGCCCACGTCGCGCGCGCCCGTGCCGCGGCCGCCGTGCAAGCCGCCGCGGAACGTTGATATGATGCACGTCCGCTCCTGGCCGGAGTCGCCGACGTGGCACGGCGCAGCGGGGCGGGTGGGCGGCACGGCGCAATGGCGAAGAAGACCTCCGACTCCTCGAAGAAGACCGCGGACCGGCCGAAGAAGGCCGCCGCCGCCGAGGCGCCGCCGCCGGGCGAGGAAATCTCGCTCGCCGCCGCCATCAAGGCCGCGCGCGCCGCGCCCGACAGCGCCGACGCGTGGCAGGAGCTGGAGGAGGCGGCCGCCGCCGAGCAGCGCCCCGACGAGGTGGCCGCGCTCTACCGCGAGCTTCTCGGCGACGAGGATCTGTCGCCGGAGCGTGCCTCCATGCTGGGGCAGCGCGCCGTTCACTTCCACGAGGAGTGGTACGGCGAAGGGTCGGCGGCTCTCGCCGAGGTGCTGGCGCGCGTGCTGGAGATCGACCCCGACTCCGACTGGGCGTTCCAGCGGCTCACCGTGGTGCTCACGGTCGGCGAGCGCTGGGAGGAGCTGCTGGCGCTGTACGACCGCACGCTCGCCGCCACGCGCGACACGGCGCGCCGCCTCAAGCTCCTGGACGAGGCGGCCAACATCGCCAAGGACTTCATGGGGCAGCCGGACCGCGCCGTCGGCTACCTGCAGCAGCTCTTGCCGTTGCGTCCCGACGATGCGCGCCTGGCGCAGTCGCTGGAGCGGCTGCTGGAGCGGCGCGAGCGCTGGCGCGAGCTGGTCGATTTCTGGCAGGGGCGGCTCCCGCGGCTGCCGGCAGACGAGGCGGCGGCGGCGCGGCTCCTGGTGGCGACGCTGTGGCTGGAAAAGCTCGACGACCCCGGCGCGGCGCTGGCCGAGGTGCGCGCGCTGTTCGAGGCGCACGGAGACAACGGGGCCGGTGGTGTCGGCGACGTGGTCGACGAGAGCGCCTGCGCGTTGCTGGAGCGCATCCTGGCGCTGAAGACGGCGCCAGGCGAAGTGCGGCGCGGGGCGCTCGCGCTGTTGCGCGTGCGACACGACGCGGCGGGGCGCGGGGGGCGCATCGCCGCCGCGCTCCGCACGGCGCTGGAGCTCAGCGGCGACCGCGACGAGCGGATGGCGCTGCACCGCGAGGCGGGCGACCGGCTGGCCGCGGCGGGCGACGCGTCCGCGGCGCTGGAGCAGCACGTGGCGGTCCTGGTCCTGGACCCCGACTCCGGCGAGGCGCAGGAACGGCTGCGTCACCTGGCCGAGCTGACGGGGGTGTTCGCGCCTTACGCGCGCGGCCTGGCGGAGGCGGCCGACGCCAGCAAGGATCCGGCCCGCGCCGTCGAGCTCTTGGTGGAGGCCGCCCACGCCCGCGCCGAGCTGCTGCGCGACGATGCCGGCGCGGTGGCGCTGTACGTGCGCGCGCTGGCGCATCCGGGCGCGGCGGCGGCGGCCGGCGCGGCGGCCCCGCTGGCCGTGGCGCGGCGGCTCGACGAGCTGCTGGAGCGCAGCGACCGCGCCGCCGAGCGTCTCGCGGTGTTGGAGAAGCTCGCGACGCTGGAGTCCAAGCCCGGCGACCGCCGCGCGGCGCTGGGACGGCTGGCGCGCCTGGCCGATCAGCTCGGCGACGGCGAGCGCGCACTGGCGGCGTGGAAGGCGCGGCTCGACGCCGACGCCGCCGACCGCGAGGCGCTCGATGCCACCGTGGACCTGCTGGAGCGCGCTCAGCGGTGGGAGCCGCTCGTGCAGGCGTTGCGGCGCCGCGTGGCCGCGCCGGGCGTGGCGCCCCACCAGCGGCGCGCGGACCTGGTGCGCATCGCCGCCGTGCACGCCGGCCCGCTCGGTGCGCCCGACCTGGCCATCGAGGCCTGGCTCGAGGTTCAGCGCGAGATGGGCGAGGACGCCGAGACGGTGGACGCGCTGGCCGACCTCTTCTCCGCCGCGGGGCGCTGGGAGGAAGTGGCGGAGCTCCTGGAGCGCGCCGCCGCGCGTGAGACGGCGCGTGGCGCGGCGCTCTGGAACCGGCTGGGGGACGCGGCCCGCACGCGCCTGCGCACGCCCGACCGCGCCGTGGCGCACTACCGTGCGGCGCTGGAGGCCGACCCTCGTCACGCCGGCGCGCGCACCGGGCTGGCGGCGATCGCGCGCGAGGAAAAGGTCGACGCGGCGGTGCGCGTGGCGGCGGGTGACGCCCTGGCGCGGGCAGCGGGCGTCACCGACGACTGGGCGCTCGTGCTGGAGCTGACGGCGCCTCGCGTGGCAGCGGCGGCGGGGATGGGTGAGGCGGCTGCAGACGACGGCGCAGCGGCGGCGGCCGAGGCCGTCCAGGTGCGCCTGTGGCGCGAGGCGGCGGCGCTCTACGAGGGGCGTGCCGGCGACCGCGCCGCGGCGCTGCGCGCCCTGTGCCAGGCGCTGCCTCTGACCCTCGCGCCCGCGGACCCGGCGCTGGAGCGCGACGTCTGGCGCCTCGCCGAGGCGACGGGCGACTGGGCGGCGGCGCTGGAGGCGGTTCGCGCGACGGCGGCGCGGCTGCCGGCCGGGAGTCCGCGCCTGGCGCAGCTGCGTTTCCTCGAGGGCGACGTGTGTGAGAAGCGGCTCGACGACGCGGCCGCGGCGCTGGAGGCCTACTCGGAGGCTGTGGCGATCGAGCCGGGACGCACCGACGCGATGGAGGGCATGGTGCGGCTTACCGGGCGGCTCGGGCGCCCGGCGCCGGCGAGCGCCGCGCAGGCGGGGGCGGCGGCCGCCGCCGCGGCGGGCGTGGGGGGTGCGGGCGTGGCGCAGCTTCGCCTCCTCGCCGAGCTGCAGCGCCGCACGCCGGGGCGCCCGCTGCTGGAGACGCTGCTGCGCCTGGCCGACGCCACGCCGGGCGACCTGGACGCGCTGCGCGAGGCGGCGGCGCTGGCGCAAGAGGGCTTGCACGATGCCGACGCGGCGCGCCCGCTGCTGCTGCGCCTGCTCGACGAAGCGGCGGCGCTGTGGCGGCGCGGCGCACGCGCGCGCGGCACGCAGCAGCCGCCCGACGCCGCCGCCTGGGCGCTGGAGGAGCTGGCGCGCCTGTACGCCGCCGCCGGCGATCACGCGCGCGTCGTGGAGCTGCTGGCGGAGGGGGCGAGCCTGCCGTTCGACGCCGCCGCCGCGCGCGCGCTGCGCCTGCGCGCCGCCGACACGGCCGCCGACCGCGTCGGGGATCGCGCGCGCGCCATCGATCTATATGCAGGCGTGCTGGCGGCGGCGCCGGACGACGCGCAGGCTCCCGCGCGGCTGGCGGCGCTCTACGAGGCCGAGGAGCGGCTGCCGGACTTGCTGGCCCTGCGCCGCCGCGAGCTGAAGCTGGCGAAGGACGCGCCGGGGCGATTGGCGCTGCGGCTGGAGATCGCGCGGCTGGTGGGGGCGATCGAAGAGCGCGGCGGGCGGCTGGAGGCGCTGCGCCAGAACCTCGCCGAGTCGCCGGGGCACGAGGCCTCGGTGGAGGCGGTCTGCGCGGTGTTGGAAAGCACCGCGCGGCAGGGCGAGCTCGCCGACCTTCTCACCGAGCAGGCCGTCACGCTGGAGCGCCAGGGCGACGACGCGCGCGCCGCGCTGCTATGGGCACGCGTGGCGCGCCTGGCGGAGGTGGCGCTCGCGGACGTGGAGCGCGCGCTCGCGGCGCACCGGCGTGTGGCCGCGCTCGATCCCACGCCCGACGCGCTCGATGCGCTGGCGCGGCTGCACATGGGGCGCGGGGAGCACGCCGCCGCCGTCGAGTGGCTGGACCGGCGCCTGGCCGGCGCCGAGCCCGAGACGCGGGTCGCGATTGCGCTGAGCCTGGCCCGCGCACACATGGGTGCCGGGCAACCCGACCGTGCCGTCGTCGCGCTGGAGCGCGCGCTCGCCGACGACCCCGACAGCGCCGAGGTGCGCGACTTGCTCGTGGAGCTGTACCGCAAGGCGGAGGCCTGGGGGCCTCTGGCGCGCGTGCTCGCCGATGCCTGCGCCCACGTGGGCGACGAGGAGACGGTGCTGGCGTACGCCCGGGAGGCCGCCGACCTGTACGCCACGAGGCTGGGCGCACCGGAGCGAGCCCTGCCTGTGCTCGAGCGCGCCGTGGCGCTCGTGCCCAAGGACCGCGCGCTGCAGATGCAGCTCGCCGACGGGTTGCGCGCCGGGGGGCGCTTCGACGAGGCGCGCGGCGTGCTGGAGGGGCTGGTGAAGGGCGCCGGGCGGCGGCGCACGCCGGAGCGCGCCGCCGTTCATCTCATGCTCGCGCAGGTAGCGCGCGCCCAGGGCCAGGTAGACGAGGCGCTCGAGCAGCTCGATCTCGCCAGCAGCATGGACGTGAGCAACGCGTCCATCCTCATGACGGCGGCGGAGCTGGCGCGCGAGGCCGGCAAGCTCGACCGCGCCGAGCGCGCTTTCCGCGGCCTGCTGCTGGTGGTGCGGCGCGAGAAGCCGGGCGAGGGGGCGATGGCGGCGAGCGAGGTGCTCTTCGAGCTGAGCCGCATCGCGGAGGCGCGCGGGCAGCCCGACCAGGCGCGCGAGCTGCTGGAGTCGGCGCTGGCGACGTCGGTGGAGAACGACGTGGAGGCGCGGCGCTTCAAGGCCGCGCTGCTGGCGCGCGGCGAGGCCAAGCTGCTGCTGCGCGCGCTCGACATGCGGCTCGACACGGTGCAGGAGCCGGCGGCCAAGGCCGAGGCGCTGGCTGCGCGTGCCGACGCACTGGAGCAGCTGGGGCGCGCCGACGAGGCGCTCGACGCGCGGCTGCGCGCGCTGGACCTTGCGCCGGCCGACGAGGCGCTGCACGAAGCGGTGCGCGGCCTCGCCGTGCGGCAGCGCGCGGCGGCGCGCTACGCCGACGCGCTGGCGGCGCTGGCGGACCGGCTGCGCCGCAAGGACGAGGCGCCGCTTGTGGCCGATCTGCTGTTGCGTCTGGGCGCGCTCGCCGAGCGGGAGCTCGGCGACACGGCGCGCGCCGCCGCCACGTACGCGCGAGTGGAAGCGGCGGGCGAGCGCGTGCCGGAGGCGTGGAGCGCGCTGGGGCGCGTGGCGCGCGCGCGCGGCGACGGCGCCGAGCTGGCGCGGGTGGTCGGCCAGCTGGAGCGGGCGGCCGCGGCGGGCGAAGACGCGCCGGCGGCGGCGCGCGCCGACGCGCTCTTCCGGCTGGCGGAGCTGCACCTCGGCGCGCCCGACGGGCGCGCGGGCGGCGTCACGGCCCTTGACCGTGCGCTCGACCTGGCGCCGCGCTTCGACCGCGCGCTGGCGATCGTGCGCGCCGCGGGCGTCGGGCCGGGCGACCTGCCCGAGGCGCTGGGCGTCTTCGAGCGCATCGCCCGCGGCACCGGCGACCCGCGCCTGCTGCTCGAGTTCATCGAGCAGCGCGCGGGGCTGGCGGGCACGTCGCCCGAGCCGCTGCGCGAGGGCGTGGAGCTGGCGGGCGCGCTGAACGAGCCGGCGCGCGCCGAGGCGCTGCTCGAGCGCGCCGTGGAGCTCGCGCGCGCACAGCCCGGCGGGCTGGCGCGGTCGCTCTGGGCGCCCATCGCGCTGTCGCAGCGGCGCAAGGCGGCGGGCGACCTGGCGGGCGCCATCCGCTGGATGGGCGAGGTGGCCGAGGTCGGCGACCCGGCGCGGGTGTTGGAGCTAGGGCTGGAGCTGGCGCGCGCCGCCTCGGCGCCGGGGGGCGATCTGCCGGCCGCCGCGCGCATGTACGAGCGGCTACAAGAACGCGACCCCACCGACCGCCGCGTCTGGGAGCCGCTCGCCGATGTCTACGCGCGCCTCGGCGATCGCGCGCGCCTGGACGAGCTGGTGGCGACCACGACCGGCGTGTTGCTCGACGCGGCGGATCGCTCGGTGCTGCGCGTCGCGCGCGCCCGGTTCCTGCAAGCGGCGGGCGCGCCGCCCGACGAGGTGGTCGACATCCTGCGCGACGTCCTGATGGAGGAGCCTGAGCACTCCGAGGCGGTGGCGCTGCTCGCCGGCATCTACGAGGGCGCCGAGCAGCAGGCAGAGCTGGCTGATCTGTTGTCGCGCCAGCTCGCTGCGGCGCGCGAGCGCGGCGACGCGGCGGCAGTGACCGCGCTGGCGCGGAGGCTCGGCGCGCAGCTGGAGCGGTCGCTGCAGCTCGACGAAGCCAAGGACGTCTACCGCGGGGCGTTGGAGCTGGCGCCCGGCGACCGCGGGCTGCTCGACGCGTTGCTGGGGCTGTTCCCGGAAGACGAGGTGTCGGCGGATCGCGCCGCCGTCCTGGAGCAGCTGTTGGCGCTGGACGAGGGCGAGGCGGCGGTGAAGCGCGCCGCCGAGCTGGAGATGCTGTGGAGCACCGTCGGCGACGACGCGGGGGTGCAGCGCGCGCTGGAGGCGGGGAGGCGCGCGGCGCCCGCGGACGAGGCGCTGCGCAAGCGGCTGGAGCGCTGGTACCGCGAGCATCAGGAGTGGGCACGGCTGGCCGCGCTGCTGGCGGACGAGGCGGCGCGCCGCAAGGTCCCGGCCGAGGCGGTGGCCCTGTGGCGCGAGGCCGCCGCCCTGCAGCGCGATCGGCTGGGCGACGTGCGGCAGGCGGCGGATCTGCTGCGCCGCGCCTGCGCCGCCGCGCCGGGCGATGCGGCGCCGCTGGACGAGCTCGCGCGCACCCTGGCGGCGTCGGGAGATGCAGCGCTGGCGGCAGAGGCCGACGGCGAGGTGAGCCGTGCGTTGCAAGGCGACCGTCACGGGCGCGCCGGCCGCGTGCATCTACTCCGCCTGCGCGCCGAGCTGCGCGCCGCCGACGCCGAAGCCGCACTGGCCGACCTCGAGGCCGGGTACGCGCTGGCCCCCGACGAGCTCGGCGGCGCGCTATTGGCCGCCCTGCAGCAGCGCAAGCAAGGCGCCGCCGCAGCCGGCGACCGGGACGCGGAACGGGGGGCCACGCTGCGCCTGGCGCACGTGCTCGGCGAAGCCGGCGACGGCCGAGCCGCCCGTGCGCTGCTCGCCGAGTGGGTCGGGCGCCAGCCCGGCGACCGCGACGCCGTCTTGCAGCTGCGCGACATGGACGAGGCGGCGGGGCGCTGGGACGACGTGGCCGCCGCCTGCCAGCGCCTCGTGCTCGCCGAGCAGGGCGACGCGCAGATAGACGCCGCCGTGCTGCTGGCCGACGCCTATGCGCGCGCCGGGCGCGCCGCCGACGCACGCGGCGGGCTGGAGTACGTCTTCCAGGCGCAGCCGCAGGCCGAGCCCGTGCGCGCGCTCTTGCGGCAGCTCTACGAGCAGCTCGGCGCGCGCCGCGAGCTGGCCGAGGTGCTGCGCAGCGACGCCGACCACGCCCCCGACCCCACCGTGCGGCTCGCTCTGCTCCGCCACAGTGGCGAGCTCCTGCTGGCCGTGGGCGACGGCGCCGCCGCCGCCGCCACGTTCGAGGCCGCGGTGAAGGAGCAGCCCGGCGACTTCGACCTGTTGCTCCTGCTGGTGGACGCCTACGTCGCCGGCGGCCGGCTCGCCGAAGCGAACGACGTGCTGACGCAGCTCACGGCTGCGCAGAAGTCGCGCCGCTCGCCCAAGCTGGCCGCCGTGCAGCACCGCCACGCCCGTGTCGCCCGTGCGCTCGGCGACCGTGCCGCGGAGCTCGATTGGCTCAAGCAGGCCTTCGACATCGACAAGAAGAACAACGACCTCGCCGCCGAGCTCGCCGATCTCGCCGAGCAAAACGAAGACTGGGACCTCGCGCTGAAGGCGCTGCAGGCCGTGACGCTCTTCAAGTCGCCCGGCCAGCTCAGTCCCGCCGCTGCGTTCCTTCGCCAAGCCCGCATCGCGCACCGCCGCGCCGAAGCCCCCAAAGCCGTGCAGTGGGCCAAGCGCGCCCTGCAGGAAGACCCTCACTTCGCGGAAGCCACCGAGTTCCTCCGCCAGCTCGGCGAAGGCTAGCCCCGCCCAAGGCTCCGGCTCCTACTGCGGCCGCGGCGGCGGCAAGAGGCGCCTGTTCGATCGGAGCCGGACGCGCAGACGCAGGCGGAGCCGCGCGTGGGCGTTACTTGTGCGCGCGCGGGCGGCCCGGTACTACACTCGGATGCGCGCGAGCGTCGCGTGGTGGCGGTCGTCGCGGCCCTCTGCGCAGGATGCGCTTCGTCCGCGGCCACGGGCGCCGCCGGCGCCAGGGCGTCGGGCACACCGACGGCGACGGCCGCTGGCGGCGCGCCGGCCAGCCCGGCGCCGGCCGCGGCGAGCGCCGCGGCGCGGTGGGAGGTGTCCGAAGCCGCCGGCCATTACTCGCTCATCGCCCTGATGGAGAGCATGGCGGCGGCGCTGGGCGGCGCGGGCTCGGAGGGAGGCGCGGGTCTCGACGTCGCGTTCCTGGTGGACGCATCGTCGCTGGACGCCCACCGCCCGCTGTCGCTGTCGCACCTCGCCCTGCGCGTACTGACGGACGGTGGCGCGCGCGTGGCGGCGGTCTCGTTCGCGGGCGCGTACGGCGGCACCGGCGCATCCGTGACGGCGCGGCGCGAGATCGACTTCTCCGCTGATGCGCTCGCCGTGCGCCACGCGCTGGCGCGCGTCCCGTTCGGCACCGCCACCGCACCACCCCCGGCGGCGGCCGTGACGGCGGCGTTGCGCGAAGCGGCGCGGTTGTCCTGGCGCCCCGGCGCGCCCCGCGCGCTCGTCGTCGTGGCTGCCGGCGGCCTCGAGCCCACGAGCGCCGGCGAGGCAGCCGCCGCCACCGGCGCCGGCGCGCTACGCTGGGTCAGGTTGCGGCTGGAGCTCGGCGACGGATACGGCACCGGCTCGGACCGGCCCGAGGACGCGGACAAGGGCGTCGACTTGCGCGCCGTGGCGGGACTCTTCCGCGAAGGCACTTACCACGAGGTGCTTTTCGCTGCCGCTCCGCCGCTCGCCGCCGCGGCCGGGCGTCTTCGCGCGCGCGCCGACGCGACCACCGGAGGGCGCGCGGACCTGGTGCTCGTGGTCGACTCGACCGGCGTGATGGGCGGGTGCCTGGCCGTGCTGCGCAAGGAGGCGCGTCGCGCCCTGCGCGCTTTCCTCGACCGCGCCGCCGGGCGCCGCGTGGCGCTCGTCCGCTACGGCACGAAGATCGCGCCGCGCGTGGAGCTCGCGTTCACCGCCGACCTCGCCGCCGCCGTGGCCGCCGTCGACCGTTTGAAGCGCGGGCCGGTCGGCGATTGGCCCAAGGAGCTTTTTCCGGCGCTCGCGCGCGCCCGCACGCTCGCCTGGGCCCCGGGTGCCGCGCGCGCCGCGGTGGTGCTCACCGGCGCGCCGGCGGGCGGCGTCGACGAGGCGCTGCTCGATTGGGCCGAAACGGAGTCCCTGCAGGTGGACGTCATCGAGCAGAGCCCGATCCCCGAGGGCCCCGCCCCCTGAGACGCGCGATCGCCCGTCCCGCTCAGGGTAGCTTGGCACCCACTTCTCGAAGCCGGCGGCTTGCAGGGTCACCTAGTCCACGTACCCCTGGTCGAACGTGGTGTCGGTCGGAGTCCCCAGCGCGAAGCGGCGCAACGGGGTCTCCCCTGCCATGTCATTCGGTCTCGTGCGGCGGGGACGACGTGGGAGACGCGGCGCCGTCGAGGAGCGGGGTGAAGCGGCCGACGGCGGCGAGGAGGAGCTGGTGGGTGGCGCGCGTGGAGGCGACGTAGAGGGCGCGGCGCGACTCGGGGGCGTCGGGGTAGGCGGCGGCCGAGGCGTCGGGGACGACGACGTAGTCGAATTCCAAGCCCTTCGACTCTTGCACGTGAGTGACGTTGATGCCGGCTTGGAACTGGAAGTCGCCGTCGAGCACGAGGCGCAGGGTGAGGCCGCGGCGCAGCAGGCCGGCAAGGCGGCGGGCCCCTTCGGGGGCGCGGGTGATCACGGCGACGGTGGCGCTGGCGTCGTGGGCGAACAGCGCGCGAAGGGCGTCGGTCAGCTCGGCGGCGAGGCGGCACTCGTCGTCGAAGCGGGCGAGAGCGGCGCGGCCTCCGGCGGGCCCCGCCGGCGCGGCGGGGTCGAGGATTCGCCGCGCCAGTGCCGTCACTTCCGGCGGGCAGCGGTAGCTCTGCTCCAGCGTCGCGGTCTCGTAGGCGGCCACGCCCAGCTCGGCCATCGCCCGTTCCCATCCGGCGAAGCTGGCGGTCGGGTCGATCTGCTGGCCGGCGTCGCCGGCCACGATCATCGTGCCGCCGCGCGCCAGGCTTCGACCCAGGAGGGCGAGCTCCAGCGGCGCCAGCTCCTGCGCCTCGTCCACGACCAGGCAGTCGTAGGCGCGCGGCGCGATCGGGCGCGCGCCGCCGGCTGCGGCGGCGAGACGGTCCAGCTCGAAGAGGACGGCGTAGTCCTCGGCGTCCACGGTGCCGGCGTCCTCCATCGGCGTGCCGTCGTCGAGCGATGCGCCGTCGAGCGCTTGCAGGCGCTCGGCGTCGACGTGGGCGTACTCGTCCTCGGCGGAGTTGCTGAACTGGACGTGGGCGTGCTCCAGCACCTCTTCGACGACGTGCGCGGCGATGGCGCCGCCGGCGGCGGCGGCCGCGTGCTCGACGAGGTCGCGGTCGCCGAAGAGGTGCAGGAGCGCCGCCCGGCCGATTCGGGGCCGGCGCGCCGCCAGCTCGTGCAGCGCTTCGCGCAGCGCCGGATGGCGCTTGAAGCGGATCACCCCGGCGGTGGCGTCGCGGCTCTCGCGGCGGGGCAGGCCGCGGAACGCGCGGCGCGCCTGCGCCCCCGCCCAATGGTCGTAAAGGCGGACTTCCACGCCCTCGGCACCGAGCCGCTCCAGCAGCGCTTCGGTCAGCCGCCGGAGCCCGTCCGTCGGCACGACGACCGCCGCGCGGAAGGGACCGGTCGCCGCGCGCCGCAGCGCCGCCAGCCGATGGAGCGCCACGGTCGTCTTGCCGAAGCCGGCCTCGCCCAGCACCAGCGAGTGCCGCCCCGCGGGCAGCTCCACCACCTGGCGCTGCGCCCGGTCCAGCTCCACCTCGATAGGCGACCGCTCCCGCCCGCGCAGCTGGGGCGCGCGCGGCAGCAGCCACGCTGGGCGCGCCAGCCGCCGCCAGTCGCCGCCGTCGCGCCGCGTGAGGACGTCGCCGCCGCGGACGATCTCGACCACCTCGCCGTCGGCAAAGCCGACGAGGCTGCGCTCCAACAGCGTCCCGGCCAGCGTCCGCGTGCCGACTTCCACTTCGTACTCCTCGCCCTCCTCGCAGCCGAAGAAGACCTCCGCCAGCGGCGCCGTCCGCCAGTCGACCACGGCCACCCCGGCGGCCACGCGCGCCTGCGGACCCAGCAGCACGTCGCGGCTGCGGCCGCCGCTCTGGAGCCGCATGTGCGCGAAGTAGGGCACAGCCACGTCCGGCGCCACGACGCGCACGGCCTCGCGCAGCGCGCTCTGCTCCTCGACGACGCGCTGGTGCTGCGGCTCCAGCGGCTCCGACGCGGGTAGCTCCACCAGGACGCATTGCGCCCCAGGTCTGCCGCACGTGCAAGCGGGATCGGCGCGCGGGTGGGCGCCGAGCGGAAAGGGAGGAAGACAGCGCGCGCGCCGGAGCGGGAGCAGGAGAGAGCGGCGGCGGAGCTAAGGCGTGACGTTCACGACCAGCGTGAAGGGCTGGTAGGCGAGGCCAGACGCAGGCTGGTCGACGTAGAGCAGCCAGTCGCCAGCGGGAAGGTCGGCCTCGAAGCGCGGGCGGCCGCAGGCGAGCTCGACACCGCTGCAGGAGTCCAGGACGCCGAGGACGAAGTCCTCGCTGCCGGAGGCGGGGGGGACCGGTGGAAGCGTGCGCGCGAAGACGTGCGCGGGCGCGGCGAGCGAGAGCATGTAGAACGCGTCGTGGCCGCCGGGGACGGCGCCGCCGCACGTGGGGGTCACGTCGTCGTAGGCGCCCACTTGTGAGGCAATCTCGGCGTCGGCGGCGATGGTCCAGAGCGTGTCACTGCCGTCACAGCGGTCGGCGGCGGCGAGCGACGAGGGCGGCGCCGCGCGCCACGAGTCTACGGTGAGCGTGTAAGGGAACGTGCCTCCGAGGTTCGACACGGCGATCGTGTAGTCGCCGGCGGCGAGCCCCGCCACGCGGCGCACTTCGCCGAAAGCGAGGCAGACGATCGCGGGGGACGGCGGATCGCAGACGGCGCGCAGCTCCCAGGTATTGTCCATGACCGCCTCGACGAGCACGTCGCGCGTCTCGGGGAGGGAAAAGCGGTGGACGCGCTCGGGCCAGCCCGAGCCCCAGCACTCGGCGTAGTCGTCGACGGCGAAGGCGAGCGAGCCGCTGTAAGGAACGCCGGGCAGGAGCACCGTGGCGCCGGCGCAGGTGTCGTTGTCGACGACTGGCGGCGCGGGCGTGGCGCAGGCGCTGAACGTCACCGAGGCCACGCCGATGGCGTCGGTCTCGCTGGTGGACACGACGAGCCAGTAGGTGCCTGGGTCGAGCCGCACGGCGATGGTGTCCGACCAGCCGGCGGCCGTGTTCGTGCTCAGGCAGGCGGCCTCGCTGGCGGCGTCGGCGCAGTCGCTGCGCAGGCCGATGACGGCCGTGGTGGCGCCGGTGGAAACGCCGTTGACGACCACGTCCGAGGTCTCGGTCAGCGTGAACGTGTAATAGACGTCGCCCGAGCCGAGCCACCATGCGTCGGGGGGCGGGTCGGCGTCGCCGCAACCCGAGGCGGTGTCGTCGAGCGCCCCGTCGAGGTCGGCCACCACGGTGGAGCACGAAGCGACGTCGAGCGCGACGGCTTCGGCGCAGGTGTCGTTGCCCGGCCCGCCGGGCGGGTCGATCGCGACGTCGACGGTGAGCGCGCCGGGGATCCAGGTGAAGACCTCCAGCCAGTAGGTCCCGGCGCCGAGGTTCCCCCAATTCACCGAGACGCTTGCGCCGAACGCGGACGTCGTGCCCGCACAGTCGATGTCAGGGTAGGACGGCCCGCAGGTGGCCAGCAGCGCCACGGCAAGGCCCGTGGCTCCGCCGGCGCTGGCCGCGCCGGTGAGCGTGACCGTGACGGAGGCGTCGCTCGCCAGGTCGAGCTCGTAGAAGACGTCGGGCGCCACGGGCGTCGAGCCCATCCCGAAACAGCCGCCGGGCACTGCGCCGTCGACCGCGGCAGCGGTGGTGTCGGCTGGGAGCGTCGCCGAAGCGGTGACGACGGTCGCAGTAGCGCACGTGTCGTTCGCCAGACAGGCGGGCTCGGCGAGGTCGACGGTGCCGTCGCAGTCGTCGTCGACACCGTTGGCGCAGGTGCCGGCGGCGGCCAGGCCCTCGACGCCGGACAAGGCGCTGACGGCGGGGTCCGCGTCGTCACAATCCCCACCGCAGAAGGGCGCCGGGCCGTCGCCGTCGCCGTCGCTGTCCACCGGGTCGTGCCGGCAGAGCGGCGAGGCGCCCTCGTCGCACACGTCCGTCGTGCAGGGGTCGGCATCGTCGCATTCGGGCACAGGCCCGAGCATGCAGCCGCTGAACGGGTTGCACTGCTCGAGGCCGTTGCACAGAAGGCCGTCGTCGCAGTCCGCCGCCGAGCTACACGGGGGCGGCGGTGGCTCGGCCGCATCGGTGGCGCCGGCGTCCGGTCCCGCGTCGCTGGCGGTCGTGGCGCCGCCGTCGTCCATCGGCCGCGCGCAGCCCACGGCGAGCGTGGCCAGCGCGGTCAGCGCCGCGGCCGCCAGCGCCGCGGCCGCCGGCGCCGCCGCGGCCGTGGCCGTGGCCGTGGCCGCCGCCCTGTTTCTCCCGTCATGGCCTTCGCCCATCACGCACCTCCGCCCATCATGCTGGGCGCCGCGACGGGCGGGCTCCAGCAAGCACATCTGAGAAAGCCTGAGAACGGAGCCGCGTGGCGGGGTCGTGCTGTGTCGCGCCGCGCCGCGTTGCACTGCACGGCGCGCTGCGCTGCGTTGCGCTCAGGCGCGGGCCAGCGGAACCGCGGGATCCAGCAGATAGCCCCCCCCGTCGGATAGGAGCAGGTCGGCCAGCCCCAGTCGGCGCAACGCGCGGACGGCTGTGTAGACGCGCGGCGGTCCGGCTTCGCCCAGGGCGCGCTGGCCCGGCCAGGCGGCCTCCACCAGCTCCCAAACGGTCGTTGCAGCGCCAGGCGCAGACAGCCGCTGCTCGGCGAGGCGGCGGAGCAGCGCGCGCAGGACCTGGCGGCGTTGCAGGCTCACCGTCTCGCCCCCCGGAAGGCGGAACCACTCAGCGCCGGGTGGGACGACGAGCGCCGCGGCGCCGGCGCGCGGGAGCGCCGCCGGCGCCTCCCCGGCCCGCGCCAGCTGCAGCAGGCGCAGCGACGCGCGCACGTCGACCGACCGCGCCCCCAGCGCCTGCAGCGCGCGCTCCTCCACGGGGTCCGGGTCCAGCACATGGCGTTGCAGCCGCGCGGCCGCGCGCAGCAGCGGATCGCCCGCTCCCGCCAGTACGCCTTCGGCGTCATCCAGCAGCACGCGCGCCTCGTCGCGCCGGCCGCACCGAGCAAGCACGCCGCCGCGATGCGCGGCGAAGACGGCGGCGTAGCGGGCGTCCTCCGCCTCGCGCAACCGCTCCTCCGCCTGGCGCAGGCTCGCGAGCGCCTCGTCGAGGCGCCCCAGCTCGACGAGCGCGGTGCCTGCCCAGCCGCGGTACACACCCTCGAGCCGGCGCACGCCCACGTCCCGGAACGCGTCGGCCGCGGCCAGCTCCAGCGCGAGCGCGCCTTCGGGGTCGCCCATCTCCTGGCGCACGATGCCCAAATTCCCCAGGGCGCTCCCTTCGGCGAAGCGGTTGCGCGCGGCGCGGTGCGCCTCCAGCGACCGCTCCAGCAACACACGCGCGTCCTCCAGGCGGCCCTCGTCGAGGCAGGCGATGCCAAGCCCGCTCGACACCACGCCTTCGTGCAAGGCGTCGCCGGCGCGGCGCAGAAGTAGCAGCGCCTGCTCCATCTCGCGGCGCGCCTCGGGCAGGCGGCCCTCTTCGCGATGGACGTTCCCCAGCAGATGGCGGCCTAGCCCCTCGGCACGCCCGTCGCCGCTTCTCGCGGCGGCGGCGACGGAGCGCTCGGCGGCGTCGCGTGCCTCGCCGAATCGGCCGGCCGCCACCTGCAGCTGCCCGAGATGGCGCAGCGCCTCCGCTTGCACGGCCGCGTCACCGTGCGCGACCGCCAGCTCGACCGCCGCGTGCAGGTCCGCCTCGCCCTCCGCCGCGCGGCCGCAGCGACGCCGCATCTTTCCGCGCGCGGCGAGCGCGCGCGCGCGCAGCTCCGCCGGCACGGCCGCGGCGGCGCCGGCGCCCAGCACGCGCTCCAGCAGCGCCAGCCCCCGGAACGCCGGCCCGCGCGTGTAGAAGAGCGGGTCGAGCGCGAGCACCGCGCGCAGCGCGCGCGCCACGCCCTCCGCCGTGCCCGCCTCGAGCCCGCGCTCCGTCACGGCCAGGAGGTTGTCGCGCTCCAGCGCCAGCGCCGCCAGGCGCGTCGCGCCTTCGGGGCCGTACGACTCCGCCGCCCAGCGTTCTCCGACGCGCAGGTAATGCTCGGCGTGGCGGTACGCCGCCGCCGCTGCGGCCGCGCCGCCCTCCGCGGCGAGCAGCTTCTCGGCGGCCAGCTCGGCGACCGGCACCCATAGCGCCAGCCGCGCGCGCCCCGGCGCGCTGGGCGGCTGCCACGCCCGCAGCAGCGACTTCTCGCGCAGCGACTGCAGAACGTCGAGAGGCGACGGCGCGCCTACTCCACCGTCGAGCACCTCCTCGGCGGCGTCCGGCGAGAAGCCGCCGCGAAAGACAGAGCACTGTGCGAGCGCCGACTGCTCGTACGGCTGCAGCAGCTCCCACGACCATTCAATCGTCTCGCGCAGCGTGCGCGCGCGGCCCGTCACGCCCGCGCGGGCGCCGCCGCCGAGCAGCGCCAAGGAGTCCCCCAAGCGCTCCAGCAGGTCGAGCGGCCCGAGCACTCCCACGCGCGCGGCGCACAGCTCGATGGCGAGCGGCAGCCCCTCCAGGGCGCGCACGATGTCCGCAACGGCCCGCACGTCGCGCGCCTCGGGCTCCCAGGCCGGGCGCGCCAGGCGCGCCCGTTGCAGGAAGAGCTGCGCTGCCTCCGAGTCGTCGTGCTCCCCCGCAGGAACCGGCAGCGGCTGTACTTCTCGGACCTCCTCGCCCGCCACGCGCAGCCGCTCACGCGAGGTCACCAGCATCCGCGCGTCCGGCGCGCCCTGCCGCCAGCGCGCCACCGTCTCGGCCGCACAGCCCACCACCTGCTCGAAGTTGTCCAGGACAACCAGGCACGGCCCCGCTGCGCATAGCGCGCGCGTCACGCGGTCGACGCCCTCTGCCGCCGACCGCCCCTCCGCCAGGCCCACGTGCAGCGTGTCGGCCACCGCCGCGCAGATTTCGCCGGCGTCGCGTGCCTCTGTCAGATCCACGAAATGGACCGCGCCCCTCTCCCAGCGTCGCGCCACCTCGACGGCGAGACGCGTCTTCCCCACACCGCCCGTTCCGGTGAGCGTGACCAGGCCGCCGGCGTCCAGCCGGGCCGCGATGGCCGCCAGGTCCTCGCTCCGGCCCACCAGCGGCGTCGTCTGCACCTCCAGCCCACGCGCACCCACGCCCAGAGCCTATCGCTGGGCCGCACCGAGGGGAACGTCGCCCCCTGCGGCGCCCGTTTGCGCCGCGCTCGCGCGCCGCGTCATGTAAGGAAACCTTACGGCGACGACGTTCGGAAAGGTGACAGCGGGGGCTGACGGGCACGGCGGCGCGAGGTGCCGTCGCCGCAAGGCAGCAGATTGTGCCGGGCGCGGCGGTCGCGAGCCTCGGGCGCGCCGGTTGCATGGGTGAGCCGCGGAGGTGCGCTCATGCGTCCATGCCCACGCGGGTTGCGTGCTCGGCGTCACGGTCTGCTCGGGAGCGGCGGCGCCGGCTGGACGGCGCTGGGGGCGCTGCTGGCGCTGAGCGCGGGCGTCGGGTGCGCGGGCACGGTGGGCGGCGGCGACCGCGACGTGGACGCCGTGCCGCCTCCGGGCGAAGGACCGGAAGCGGTAGTGAAGCTCGTGATGGCGGGCGGCGCGATCACGGGCGTCGAGCTTGTGAAGTTTCAGCCCGAAGGCCTGCCGACGTTCTATCAGCGGCTGGGGGACGTCGGCACCGTGCACGTGGAGGTCAGCGACCTCGCCGGCAAGCTGCGGTTCGATGGCTGGGTGGAAGACCCGCGCCGCGTGGTGATGGAGCGCTTCGACGCGACCGGCATCGGCGGCGACGAGTTGCGCATCGACGACGGCGAGCTCGTTCTGGTGCTGCCAGTGCTGGGGGACGGCCATCTGCTCGTCACCGTGACGCTTCCGGCAGACGTGCCGGATGCCGCGCCCGAGTCGCGCACGTTCGAGCTGGGCGTCTTCGCCACGGCGTCGCGGCTGGGCACGGCGCGCGGGGCGCTTGTCGGAGAGACCGACTTCAGGTACGTCGCCGGCCCGGTCAGCCCGAGCGGCGACATTGAATACGTGCTGTTCGTCGCGAACTCCTACGCCGACAAAGAGGTCTTCTTCGCCACCGCGTCCCGGCTCGCCAGCGAATGGCAGGGGCAGGACTGGTACGACGGCCACACCGACCGCTTCACGTTCTACGCGCTCTACGACACGCTCACCAACGCGATCGCTGCGCCTCCCGGCGGCAGTGACGCGGCCTCGGGCATTCTGGCCACTGCGCGCGTCGAGGCCATCGCCACGTCGGGGTGGTCGGCCGCGCCGCTCGGGGTCGGCACCGTGTTCCCGCGCCTCCCCGACCTTGTCGTGGCGGTGCCGGACGTCGACTTTCGCCCGTTCGCGATCGGCACGAACGTCGGCCTCCCGGGAATCGGCGGGTACAGCCAGGGTTACGTCCTCGCGCACGAGATGGGCCACGCGTTCGGCGGACTAGGGGACGAGTACCCGGAACCGGGGCGAGGCTGGCCCTGGTGCTGGGTGGGCTTCCCGAACGTCGCCACCTCCTCGCCTCCGCCGTGGGAGTGCGTCACAGCCGGCATCCCCTACGAGGAGACCTGCGCGGACGGCTCGACTGTGGGCGTCTACGGCCGCGTGCTCGATTGCGACAACCTCGCTCGCCCGTGCCCTCATTGCATGATGATGGACTACCAGGTGTTCTGTCCCGTATGCCGCGCGCGCATGGATGCGAAGCTGAACGAGCGAATGGGCACGCTGCCGGGGACCGACGCGTGCAACGGCGTCGACGACGATCTCGACGGTCAGGTGGACGAGGGCTGTCTGTGCGTCCCGACGACGCCGCCGCCGGCGGCGTCGTGCGGCGCCGGCTGCGACTACTGCTGGCTGGGCACGGCGTACGAGAACGCCTGCCTGCCGGGCTGGAACGGGGACGGCACGTGCGACTGCGGCTGCCAGTACAGCGACACGGACTGCGGGACGCCGCCGCCGCCGATTCCTTCGTGCGGCAACGGCGCCTGCGAGCCTGCGTCCGGCGAAGACTGCGCCAGCTGTGCGACCGACTGCGGCGTGTGCACGCCGCCGCCGACCGGAAGCTGTCCGAGCGGCGACGGGCTGTACTGCGGCAGCACAGTGGGCTTGACGGGCGGCACGCTGTACTACTGCGCGTCCGGTTCCTACAGCGTCAGCGAGGTCTGCGCTAACGGCTGCCACGTCAGCCCGCCTGGAACGGCCGACTACTGCGAGCCCGCCACGCCCCCGCCGTCCGCGCCGTGCGGCGACGGCTCGTGCGACGGCGGCGGCGGCGAGACCTGCAGCAGCTGCCCCGCCGACTGCGGCATGTGCCCGCCGCCTCCGACGGGCTGCCCGTCCGGCGATGGCTGGTATTGCGGCAGCTCGGTGGGGCTCGACGGCGCCACGCTCTACTACTGCGCCGGCGGCAGCTACAGCTTCGACCAGTACTGCAGCGGCGGCTGCGTGGTGATGCCGCCCGGCGTGCCCGACGTTTGCGGAGCGGGGAGCTGCCCGTCCGGCGACGGCTGGTACTGCGGCGGCTCGGTCGGGCTGGACGGCGGCACGTTGTACTATTGCACTAGCGGCGCCTACTCGGTGGCGCAGTATTGCACCGCCGGCTGCGTCATCGCGCCGCCCGGCGTGGCCGACTACTGCGGCTGAGGTCGCTCAGGGCGCCTCGGGCGTCTCGTCGCCGCTCCGCGCGAGCGCGAGGGTGCGCGCGTGCTCGGGGATCTGCTCGAGGAACGCGCGCCGCGTGGCCGGGTCGGCGAGGCGCGCGGCGCGGGCCTGGAGCTGCGCGGCGGCGGCGGTCAGAGCGTCTCGCGCGGCGGCGGGTTGGCCGGCGGCGCGCAGCGCCTCGGCGTGAACGAGACGAACGAGCGGCTCGCCGGCCTCGACCGCCTCGCCCGCGTTGATGGCGGACAGCGCTTCGCCGCAAGCGGCCAGGGCCTCTGCGCTGCGACCCGTGGCGAGCAGCACCTGCGCCAGCACGCCGAGCGCGTAGGGCCGCAGCGTCGGCACGTCGGCGAGCACCTGGGACGCGGCGCGCGCCTCCTGCTCGGCGCGCTCGGCCTGGCCCGCCGCCAAGAGGATGCTGGCGAGGTACATGCGCGAGCCTCCCGCCAGGCGGCGCCCACCCTGCGCCGCGAGGGATTCGACCGCGGCGGACTCCACCGCGCACGCTTCCTCCAGGCGGCCGAGACGGAAGAGCGCAAGGCCGCGGTTGTGCCGCGCGCTGGCGGCGACGGAGA
>DASYRF010000408.1:0-26282 GCA_036004705.1 Myxococcota bacterium | reverse complement strand
CCCGGCGCTGGCGGTGGAAGAGCTGCGCGGCCTGGGATCGGCGACGATCACGGTGCTGCGCTGGAAAAAGAAGTACGTTGCAGACGGAGGCGGATGAGCGAGGTCAAGATCAGAGAAGCCCGGCCCGGCGACGCCAAGCCGGTGTTGGACCTCCTGCCGGCGCTCGGCTACCAAGTCCCCGATGGCGCGTCGTCCCGGTACTTCGACGTGTTCGCCAACGCGGTCGCGCATCCCGAGGTGACGGTGTATGTCGCCGTCGACGGCCTCGCGATCCTGGGCTTCGTGTCGCTAGCGCTCCATCATCAGATCCGGCTCGGCGGGCGCACGGCTTCCATCGACGAGCTGGTCGTTCACCCCGATCGCCGCGGACAAGGCCTCGGCCGGCGCCTGCTGGACGCCGCGCTCGAACGCGCCCGCCAGATGCGCTGCTTGCGCGTGGAGGTCCACACGAACCGCCAGCGCGACAGCTACCGGCGTGGCTTCTACGCGGCGCGGGGCTTCGTCGAAGCCGATTCCGCCCTGTTGCGGCTCACCCTCTGAGCGCCGTCGCCGGCGATCGACCGGCGGCCCCACCAAATCGACCGGCCAGACCCGGACACCCGCATCGCCGATGCGTGAGCAACGGACCGAACGGGCGCCTACCCCATGCCGCTCTAGTCCTGCAGCTGCACGTACTCGAACTCGAACGGCTTGCCCTTGATGCCGCGCGGCGGCGGCGCGATCCAGCCCGCGATCTTGCCGGGCTCGTAAACCGGCTTCTGCAGCGACGCGATGTAGGCGCGGTCGGCGTCGTCCGGCAGCCACTCGCCCTTGCGGCGCTCCCACTCCTCGGCACTCAGCAGGCGGCCGTCGGGGTCGAAGGGCTGCCCCGCGCAGAGACCGACGTGCCGGTAGAACTGCTTGGCGGGCAGGCGCAGCCGCACGCCGATGCCGTTCTGCTCCAGCACGGTGTTCCAGCGATCGACGCCCCGCTGGCAGTCGTCGCGGTAGGCGTCGCGCAGCACCTCGTTCATGGCGTTGCGCAGCGGCACCTGCTCCGCCGCCACCGCGCCGTCCTTCATCACCGTCATCGCGTAGAACTGGTCGAGCGCCTTGTGCTCCGCGTAACGCTCTTCCTTCTCGCGGCCCTTGAGACCGTTGGCGAAGTACTGCGCGGCATTCGTCGAGATCTCTCCGCCGAACAGGTCGAGCGAAAGCGCGTACCAGAGGTTCAGGTACTTCTGTATCGTGGGGAGGTCGATGCCGCCCGCGGCGCGCACGTCCTCGTTGGGCGCGCGCTTCATCAGCTCGGCGGTGCGCTGCACGATGCGGCCGACGCCCGTTTCCCCGACGAACATGTGGTGCGCTTCCTCGGTCAGCATGAAGCGGCAGGTGCGTGACAACGGGTCGAACCCACTCTCCGCCAGCGCCAGCAGCTGATACTTGCCGTCGCGGTCGGTGAACATGGTGAACATCATGAAGTCGAGCCAGTTGTCGACCGGGGCGTTGAAAGCGCCGAGGATGCGCGGCTTGTCGGCGTTGCCGCTGCGCCGCTGCAGCAGCTCCTCGGCCTCCTCGCGGCCGTCGCGCCCGAAGTGCGAGTGCAGCAGATAGACCATCGCCCACAGGTGCCGCCCCTCCTCGACGTTCACCTGGAAGAGGTTGCGGAGGTCGTAGAGCGAGGGCGCGGTGAGCCCGAGACGGCGCTGCTGCTCCACGCTGGCCGGCTCGGTATCGCCCTGCGTGACGATGAGCCGGCGCAGCACGTTGCGGTATTCGCCGGGGACCGTCTGCCACGCCGCCTGCCCCTCGAAGTCGCCGAACCCGATGCGCCGGTCGGCGACGGCGTCGGCGAGGAAGATGCCCCAGCGATAGTCGGGCATCTTCACGTAGTCGAATTGGGCCCAGCCCTCCGCGTCGACGCCCACGGCGGTACGCAGGTACACGGGGTGCTTCTGGAAGCCCTCCGGCCCCATGTCCATCCACCATTGCAGGAAATTGGGCTGCCACTGCTCCAGCGCGCGCAGGAGCCGCTTGTCGTCGGCGAGCCCGACGTTGTTGGGGATCTTCTGGTTGAGGTCGACGGTCGACATGGGGCGGGTCCCTTTCTCGTTCAGGTTCGGCGGAAATCGAAGACGGCGCGCTCCGGCTTGCCGTACATCGTCAGCGCGCCCTTTTCGCCAGTGGCGTTGGGTCGCGTGAAGATCCAGTTCTGCCAAGCGCTGAGGCGGCCGAAGATCTTCGTCTCCATCGTCTCGGGTCCGGCGAAGCGCAGGTTGGCCTCCATTCCCGTCAGCGCGTCGGGCGAAAGGCTGGCGCGCTCCTCCACGGCCACGCGCACCTCCTCGTCCCAGTCGATGTCGTCGGGCGCGAACGTCACGAGCCCGGCGGCGAGCGCGGCGTCAGGGTCGAGCGCCTGACCGCGCGCGGCGGCGGCGGCAACGGCGCGATGGGGCGCGCCGAGGAAGCGCGTCTGCAGGCGGGTCAGGCCGTTCGACATCGGCAGCCGCCCGGCGCTGGCCGCCCCGACGGCAACGTGCGGCGCCGCTTCGGGGTCGTTCTTCATGTAAGAGCGGTCCGCGGCAAACGCCAGCTCCAGGAGGCTCCCGGCGAAGCAAGAGCCCGGCTCGATGAGCGCGAAAAACGTTCGCGCCGTCAGGTCCAGGCGCTTGAGCACCCGTTTCTGCAGGGCGAGCACCTCGGCGGCGAGCCAGTCGCCGCCGGCAGCGAGCCGCTCCATCGCCTCGTCGTGCGCGAGCACGGCCTGGCCGTCGCCCTCGGTGCGCAGCGCGACGACGGCAGTGGTCAGGTGGTTGAAGCGCAGCTCCAGGAGCGCGTCGTCCAGCTCGCGGAAGGCGCGCAGCGCCCAGGTGGCGGCACCGTCGCTGCGCAAGGCGTCGCTGTCGCGCGGGGCGGCGGCCTCGGGCCCGCGCACCGTCAGCGATCCGGTGCGCCGGGCGGCATCGATCTTCAGGCTCACGTAGCGGTATTCGGCGCCGGCCGGCGAATAGCGCGCCTCCAGATCCGGCAGGACAATCCCGCGCCCGGCGCCGGTGCCGACGCCGCGGCGCGGTGCGCCCTCGGCCAGGGCGCGCGCCCGCTCGTCCACGGCGGCGGCGAAGCGGCTCGACGGGGCGAGGCGGTCGACGAGCCCCCACTCCATGGCGCGCTTGCCCTTCACGCCTTCGCCCAGCGTGGAGAAGACGTCGGCCAGGTCGCGGCGCACCATGCGCTTGTCCACCACGCGCGTCAGGCCGCCCGTGCCGGGGAGGACGCCGAGCAACGGCACCTCGGGCAGGCTCACCGCCGACGAGCCGTCGTCCACCAGCAGGATCTCGTCGCACGCCAGCGCCAGCTCGTAGCCGCCGCCGGCGCAGGCGCCGTTGACCGCCGCCAGCCAGCGCAGGCCGCTCTCCGCCGACGAGTCCTCGATGGCGAGGCGCGTCTCGTTCGTGAACTTGCAGAAATTGACTTTGAACGCGTGCGACGAGGCTCCCAGCATGAAGATGTTGGCGCCGGCGCAGAAGACGCGGTCCTTGGCGCTGGTCAGGATCACCGCGCGCACCTCCGGATTGGAGAAGCGCAGCCTCTGCACCGTGTCGGCCAGCTCGATGTCGACGCCGAGATCGTAGCTGTTGAGCTTGAGCGGCGTCTCGGCGTTCAGGCCGGCGTGCTCCTGTACGTCCATCGCCAGGCGTGCGACGGGGCCGCCGTCGATCGTCAGGCGCCAGTGCCGGTAGCGCGACGGATGGGTCTGAAAGCGGATCGGATCCATGAACCGGAGACTAGCGCGGCCCCCGATCTCCGTCAAGCACTATACTTCATTGACGAGCACGTCTTTGCGCAGTATAGTTCCAACACCATGAACGGGTCAGCGGCGGCCGCGGCCAGCGCGGCGGCGGAGGGCATCCTGGCGCGGCTGGGCGGCCGCGTGCGCGCGCTGCGCGCCAAGCGCCGCCTCACCTTGCGCGACCTCGCCAGCGGCGCCACCCTCTCGGAGCGCTTCCTAGGACAGCTCGAAGCGGGGCGCGGCAACATCTCGGTGAAGAACCTGGCCGCCGTGGCCGCCGCGCTGGGCACGACGGCGGCGGCGCTGCTCGACGACGGCGCCGACGCCGCAGCGGAGGCGCCGCTGGTCGTCGCGCTTCTCGGCCTGCGCGGCGCGGGCAAGACGACCATCGGGCGGCGGCTGGCGCGCCGCCTCAAGCTCCCCTTCGTGGAGCTGGACCGCCGTATCGCCGAGCGCGCCGGTCTCTCGCTCGCCGAGATCTTTGCGATGCACGGCGAGGAGTACTACCGCCGCCTGGAGCACGAAGCCCTGTCCACGCTGCTCGACGCGCGGCGCCCCGCCGTGCTGGCGGTGGGCGGGGGGCTCGTCACGCACGGCGACACGTACGCGCTGCTGCGGGCGCGCGCACGGACGGTCTGGCTGCGCGCCGACCCCGACGACCACTGGAACCGCGTGGTTCAGCAGGGCGACCGCCGCCCCATGGCCAACCGCCCCGGCGCCATGCGCGAGCTGCGCCGCTTGCTCGCCGCGCGGGAGCCCCTCTACGCGCTCTCGCACGCCACCGTCGACACCAGCCGGCTCGGGCTCGAGGCCGCGGTCGCCGCCGTCGCACGCGCCGTCGCGCGCAGCTGAGCGCCTGTGACGTTGCGCGGTTGCCGTCCTTGCGCGAAGCTTTGGGCGTGAAGCGGTCCCTCGCCCCGGGGTTCCTGGTCGCCGCGCCGATCATCCGGGACGAGCCGTTCGAACGGTCGCTCGTGCTGCTGGCGCATCACGACCCGCAGGGGGCGCTCGGCGTCATCATCAATCGTACCCTGCCGGCACGGCTCGACGAGGTGCTGAGCGGGCTCGAGGGCAAGCCTCCGGACCAGCCCGTGCTGCAAGGCGGCCCCGTCGCCCCCAACGTCGCCTGGCTGCTGCACGAGGGCAACGGGGGTGAAGTCTCCGAGGGCGTGTTCGGCGTCGGCCGCGACCTCGTGCTCACCGTGAGGCGAGACCACCTGGAAGACCTCGTGCGCCACCCGGACAACCGCCGGATGCACCTCTTCTTGGGCCACTCCGGCTGGGGTCCGGGTCAGCTCGACCGCGAGATGGCGGCCGGCGTGTGGATCCCCGCCGAGCTAGACCGCGCGCTGATCTTCGACGTGCCTTACGACGACCGCTGGAAGGCCGCGCTCAAACACCTAGGCATCGACCCCGCTCTTCTCGGCACGGGCGGCTTTCTCGCGTGACTTCTTCCTGCCCGGCCCGCGTGCATCGGCGGCGGCGGCGAGGTCCTTGCGCGTAGGCGGTTTGGCCACGCCCATCGCGCGCAGCAGCCCCTGCGCCGCGGCGATGCTGACCGGTCCCAGCAGCAGCCCGCCGAGCGTCGCGCCGATGACGTGCTTCAGCGAATGGGTGCTGTGGTCCTGCACCGACAGAATGAGCGCGAAGGCGGCGATGACGGCGGTGGCATGGGCCAGGCGCCACCCCTCGCGCGACCCGGGCGGCGACGCCGCCGAGATACCGAGCGCCGGCAGCACCAGCGCCGGCAGCGCGGCGCGCCACAGCGGCCGCACCAGGTCGTACCGTCCGGCAAGCGGGGCCAGCCCCACCAGCCCCGCCCCCGCCGCCGCCGCGAGCGCGAGCGCGATGGCCGCCACCATCAGCGCGGGCTTCACCTCGCCGCCCACGTAGCCGACGATGACGAACGCCGCCGAGGCGCCGACCAGCAGCACGGCAAGCCCCATCGCCAGCGACGGCTCGGCGACGAAATGCCCGACGTTCCCCACGTAGCAGAAGACACAGGTGGCCAGTGCCGCCAGTCCCCACTGCAAGCCGGCCTTCGCCGAACCGCTCGCCTTCGACGCCGCGGCGGCGAGCATCTCGCCGCGGCCTCCGCCGCCCGCCATGCTATCGCTCCTCGAACAGGCCGCCGCCGGCGGCGCCGCCCTCCGCGGCCGCCGGCCAGCGGATCTGCAGCCGCTGCACGATGCGCCCGCCGACGATGTGCTGGTCGAGCACCTCGTCGACCTCTTCCTTCGTCGAGACCCGGTACCACACCTCGTCGGGATAAACGACCACCGTCGGGCCGAACTCGCATTGGTCAAGACAGCCGGCGGCATTGGCGCGCACCACGCCCTTGAGCCCGCGCGCCAGCACGCCTTCCTTGAACCACGTGCGCACCTGCTCCGACCCTGAAGCCGTGCAACAGCCCTTCGGATGGCCGGGCGGACGCACGTTCGTGCACACGAAGATGTGGCGCTGGTAGCGCGGATTCGGGTCGGCGCCCGCGCCCGTCTGCAGGGGCGCCAGCTTGTCGCCGCCTTCGCTCGAATCGCTCATGTCACCTTCCGTCGGATGCCGAACCCGCCGCGGCGGCCAACTCTTCCTCGATCCCGCGCCGCAGGTCGCGCCAGTATGCGTCGGCGGCGGCGCCGGCGTCTCGGCTAAAACGCTCGGCCCAGGCGTCTAGCGCCGGCTCGCGCGGCCCTTCGCGCGCCGCCTCTTGCACGTAACCGGCGACGAGGGCGCGCACGCGGGCCGTCTCCCAGGGGCGGGGCCTCGCGCCGCGATCGATACGCGCCGTCAGGGCGAGGTGGTGCGCCTCCACGTCCGCCGCGCCGCCCAGCGCCGCGTGCGCCGCCGCCTCACCGCCCAGCGCCGCCGCCAGCAGCTCGTCGAGCCGGTCCTCCGCCCATTCGCGCTGGAAGCGGCACAGCCCCAGGTTGTCCAGCGCCAGCTCCGCGCCCATGCGCCGCACGCACGACCGCCCCAGCTCGTCGGGCGGCTTCCACTCGAACGAATAGTCGACGTAATACTTCCCCATCACGGGCATCGGCGCGACCATGCCCGGCACCCAGTACTGCGCCGGGCTGAGCCCGCCGTCGCCGTCCCCGTGGGCGACATAGGCGGCGCGGGCCGCGGCGTCGGGACCGAGCGCGCGTGCCGCGGCGCGCAACCCCGCGGCCAGCACCGGCGCGCGGCCGGCGGCGATGGCGTCCACGAGCGCCCGGCCGGCGCGGGCGTTGTGTGCGCTGTCGTGCGCCGGATCGAAGGCGTCGGGATCGACGGCGCCGTCCGCGCCCGGGAAGCGTACGTCGGCTGGGTCGACGCCGAGCGCGCGCGCATCGGCGAGCCCGGCGGCACACAGCTCCAGCGTCCAAGCCACTAGACCGCCGACGTCGACGGAGTCGAACCCAAGCGCGTCGGCGTGATCGGCCAGCGCCTCGGCGGCGCGCTGGTCGAAGATGCCGGCGTTGGGGCCGAGCGCGGCGTAAGGCTGGAAGTCCTTCTTGTAGCCGCCCTCGCCCACCTTCTTGCAAACCGCGGGGCACGTCTCGCCGCAGTCGCGAAAGCGGCGCGGCACGACGATCTCGTCGTTGTACTGGCGCAGGTAATGACCGGCGACGAGCCGCTCGTGGAGCCGCTCGCGCAGGGCGAGCGGCCAGCCCACGCTGCGCGCGTTGAAGGACAGCAGCAGCGGCCCGAGGCGCGTGAGGTTCGCGCCCAGCGTTCCGCCGGTGCGCAGGTCGGGGGCGTAACGGTACTTGCGCGTGGCGGCGCGCACGTCGGCAGGGTCGATCGCCACGGCCCGCGGCGCCGGCGGGTCGGCCACGCCGCGGAAGGCGATCGCCGCCACGCCGTGGCGTTGCAGCAGCAAGGAACCCATGCCGCCGCGCCCCGCCCACGTCTCCAGCACGATCTCGCCGTCGCGCCCGACGGCCGAGGCCAGCGCGCCGGAGCGCGTCAGCCGGGCCGCCGGGCCGGTCGTGAGCACGCGCAATGGCTCGCCGCCGGCGCCGCGGTGCAGGCGCTCCAGCACGGCATACGTGCCGGGGCGGCCGCTCCCGCCGCGCAGAGGGGCGAAGGCCACGTCCAGGTCGAACGGCTCGAGGGAAACGCGCGGAGCGCCCTCGCGCCCCCCCCTGCCGCCGCCGCCGCCGTGCACGGTCAGCAACGCCGGCCGCGGCGCGCGCCCGCTCAGCGCCAGCGCGTCGATGCCCAGCCCGCGCAGCGCCAAGCCGGCGCTGCCCATGGTCGAGACGAAGAATCCCTCCCACGCCGGCGACCATCCGCACAGCACCAGGCGGTTCGCGCCCGGAACCGCAGCCTGGCCCAGCGGGCCCACGCCCAGGACCAGCTCGTCGCGCGGCGCGCCCGCCCGCAGCGCATAGTCCACTGGCCCGAGCACGGGCACCTCGGGGACCTGCAGCCGCGACGACCCGTCCGCGCAATCGACGTGCAAGACGCGCCGCATGCCGCCAACGTAGCGGACGCGCCACGCAATGGCCAGGCGCGCCCAGGCGGCCTGGGGCGGTGCTTTCCGCGCGCCGTGGGTTCGTGCTAGCGAAAGGAGATGGCCGCAGCACGGGGCACTCGGCTCGTCCTCTCGAGCCATCCGAGCTCGCGCCTTTATCTGGGAGGCGCGCTGCTGGCGACGGCGGCGGCAGGGGCGGGGCTCGTGGGCGCCATTGCCTACGCGTTGTCCGGGTCGGGTGACGCGACCGGCGCGGCCGGGCCACACGGCGCCATCGGCGGCGCGGCGCTGGAGCCGGACCAGTGGCTGCAACGGCTGATCCTCTGCGGCGCGGCCGCGCCGATCGGCTTCTGGGCCGTGCGCCTGGTGGGCGCGCGCCGCAGCTTGCCCGGCTTCGTCCTGGCGCTCTTCGCCGTCCCGGCGGCCACGCTGGCGCTGACCGGCTTCGCCGCCGCCGGCTTCCCCGCGGGCACGGTTCTGTACGGGCTCGCCGTGGCTGCGCTCGCCGCCCTCGCGTGGGTGCGCCGGCCGTTCAGTGTCGAGGTGCTCGACAGCGGCCTGCGTTTGCGCCATCGCACCGTGCTGTGGCGTGACTTGCGCGGCTACTCCACGCTCGCCGTCGACCACTATTGGGGCGGGTTCCGCGCCGGAACGCTGTACCACGCCGCCGTGCGCCTCGACGACGGCACGATCTGGGTCGTTGCGCCCGGCGTGGAGCGCGCCGCCGCGCTGTGCGAGACGCTGGAGGGCACGCTCGGCAACCGCCTCTGGCGCGACGCCATGCAGCGCCTGGCCCATGGCGAGCCCGCGTCGTTTGGCGCGTTCGACCTCGAGCCTGACGGCGTCCGCGTGGGGCGCCGCGTGCTCAGCTGGGTGGAGGTGCGCGGCGCCGCGCTCGATCGCCGCACCTTCACAATCAACGCCCGCGGCCAGACCAGGCCCTGGGCGCGCTTGAAGCGCGAGACCGTCACGGCGCCGAATGTCGCCTGGCGAATCATCGACGCGCGCCTCGCCTCGTCCACGCTGTTCGCCGACGCCCTGGCGGGCGCACCGGCCGTGGCGGCGCCCGAGGCGGATGCCGAGGCTGCGCCGCCGCTGCCCGCGCCCGGCCGCGCCGGCGCCGGCGCCGCCGCCGCGGCCCCTCCCCCGGCGAGCCCGCCCAGCCTGCCGAGCCTGCCCGCGAACGCGCTCACGACAATGGCCGAGACGCCCGCGTCCTCCGACGGCGCAACCTCGCCCGACGCCGCGTCGTCGCTCACCCGAACGCCCACGCCCTGAGGCTCTCGTGCCGAGCTGGACGTTCCTGGGCCAGGGGTGCGTGCTCCGGGTGCCGGTCCCCGTAGCGCGCAGGTGTCGGGCCGGCGCGGCGGCCGCGGCGCGCGCCGGCCGCGCGCCCCCGCCGGCTCGATTGACAAGCTGCGATCCGTCCCCGATGCTTTCAGCATCATGAACGGGGGCCGGCTGCCACGCAGGCGCGGGACGGCATTCCCTGTCCCGACGCGCTGGCTCGCGACGGCGCTGGCCGCCGGCGCGGCCGCCGCGGCGGTCGCCGCTTGCGCGCGCCCGCTCCCCGCCGCCAGCGACACGGGCAATCGGCCCGGCGACTCGGGCGGGCCCAACGGGACCGACGCCGTCTCGAGCGGCGGCGACGGCACGCCCAGCGGCAGCGACGCCGTCTCCGGCGGCACCGACGCCCTCCCGTTCGGAACGGACGCCGCGCCGCCCGGCACCGACGCCTGGAGCGGACCTGTCTGGACGCCGCCCGCCGGCGACGGCGACGCCTGCGCCCCCGAGCCGTGCCCCGTCACCGCCCCGCAGTGCGTCGGTCCGTCCGACACGTGGGCCTTCTGCCGCGCCACCTGCAACGAGACGGTCACGCCCGATCCCTGCTACCCCGACTACGACTGCGTGGCGCTGGGCGCGGGCGGCGGCGCGTGCCTCCCCGCCGCCGCGCGCGGCGGCTGCTGCGCTCAGTGCGGCTGCGGCCCCGGCGATCTCTGCGTGAGCATCTCCGGCGCCGAGCCGGTCTGCCTGGAGGAGTGCGACCCTGCGAGCCCGACCAACTGCGGGGCGTTCGAAGGGTGCGTCATGATCACAGGGCCGGGCGTCACGCTGGGGGGCGCGTGCCTCCCGTCGCCCGCGCCCACCTGTTCCGGCGACCCGGCGATGGAGTCGATGTGCATCTGAAGCTGAGCCGCATGCTGCCTTTCGCGGGCTGGCTCGCCCTGGCGCCCCTCTCCTGCGCGCGCGTCGTGACCGCCGGCACCGACGGCACGCCGCCGGGCGGCACGGACGCTTTCACGCCCCCCGGCACGGACGCCGTCGCGCCGCCCGGCACCGACGCCTTCACGCCGTCCGGCACCGACGCGGCGCTCCCCGGCTGGACGCCGCCGCCGAGCGACGGCCTCCCCTGCGCCCCCGAAGCTTGTCCCGCCGACGCCCCGCAATGCGTCGGTCCCGACCCCAGCAACGCCTACTGCCGCGCCACGTGCAACCCGATCACCGTCCCGGATCCGTGCGCGCCCGCCTACGCCTGCGTCGACCTCACGATGGGCGGCGGCGCCTGCCTCCCCGCCGGCGCGGACGAGGGCTGCTGCAACGTCTGCGGCTGCCAGGCCGGACTCACGTGCGTGAGCCTCGGCGCGCCCAATGGCAACGTGTGCCTGACCAACTGCACGCCTCCCGACACCTCCCCGTGCGACGCCGGTGAAAGCTGCGTCATGCTCATGGGCGGCGGTGGGGCGTGCCTCAACCAGCTCGTCTACCCGTCCTGCTCCGGCAACACCGCCATGGAGCAGATGTGCATCTAGGAGCTCCCGTTCCGTTCCCGTTCTGGCCCGTTCCCCGCTCCGACGTCCGCTCGTGCAGCTGACGGATCCGGCGCGGGCCGGCCACTCAATGGGCCGTACGCCACCGGCGTCGAGGAGCCAAAATGATCACGCGACCTGGCTTGCCCGTTCCGCCCGCGCCCGTCCTGGCGCTGGCCCTGGCGCTCTGCCCGACAGGGGGGTGCTTCTTCTCTTCGACCGGAGGCGGGCCGTCCGACGCCGGCCCTCCGCCCCCCGGCCCCAACCTCTGCGCCGACGGTCTGGACAACGACGGCGACGGGCTCGTGGACGCCGACGACCCCGGCTGCCAGGAGGGCTCTGACGGCGACGAGCTGTACGTGACCGTCACCTCGACCGAGACAGAGGCGCGCGCGGCGACGATCCTGTTCGTCATCGACGACTCGGGCTCGATGTGCCAGGAGCAGGCCAACCTGCGCGGCGCCGTCGACGCCTTCCTGACCGCGCTCCTCACCACCGCCCCGGGGATGCCTTTTCACATGGGCGTCGTCACCACGGACACGTCCAACGTGTCGGTGGCAGGGCGGCTGCGCAATACCCCGCAGAACATCGTGGCCTCGCCGCTGTGTCCCACGCCGCCGCCGACGACCGACTGCACCACCGGCCTTCCTTCGCCGCTACCGAAGTGGGTCGACGAGACCACCCCCGACGTGGAGCGCGTATTCAACTGCCTCGCCTCCGTGGGCATCCAGGGGTTCGGCGGCGAGACGGCGCTCGGCGCCGCGCGCATGGCCATGTCGCCGGCGCTGCTCGCCGACCCGAGCGCGAACCAAGGCTTCTACATCCCGGGCTCGCTTCTCATGATCGTCTTCCTCGGCGACGAGGACGACTGCTCGGTGTGCAGCGGGACCACCTGCTCGCCGCTGCCCGGGCTGCAGTTCAATCTCGACTGCGCGATCGATCGGGTGAACGAGCTCACGCCCATCGAAGCGTTCGTGACCTATTTCCAGACGCTCTCCAACGGCACCGGCGGCGCGCTCGGCGGTGCCGTCTTCCCGGCGGCCTTCATCGGGCTCGACCCCGCCGGAAACAGCGAGGGGCCCGTCGTCCCCGACCCCGGCGGCGCCGACAACCTCGTGCCGATCTGCGCCGTCGCCGGCCAGGGCTCCGCCGCGCCCGCCCCGCGCATCGAAGCCTTCACGCGCCGGTGGGACGTCTACGCCGAGGAGTCCATCTGCGACGCGGACTATCGGGAGGAGTTCGGGCGCGTGGGTGCCAGGCTCGGCTCGGTCGTCGAGGTCGGATGCCTGACGGAGCCGCCGTGCGCGGGCATCGACGAGAGCGACTTGTCCGTGGTGCTGAACGGCAGCGTTCTCACGCCCGTCGCCGACTACGATCTGCAGCCCGACGCAGGCTGCGAGGGCGGCTGGTCGGTGCGCCTGACGAACGGCCTGGCGTTCGGCGCCACGCTGACGATCACTTACCCCGGCGGTCCCGGCGCCTGCCCGTAGCGGACCGCCCGCAAGCGCCCTCCGGCCGTCCGCCCGCTCGCGGCCCGGACGGCGCGGCGCGGCGCGCCCCGTTGCTCGCCGCGATCGTCCGTGAGACCCGTTGCGACCTCTTCGTCGGTCGCCGCGGTGGGCGCGGCGCGCCCCGTTACTTGCCGCTATCGTCCGTGAGACCCGAGGGGACCTCTTCGTCGGTCGCCGCGGTGGCCGGGCCGGCCTTCTTCTTGGCGCCCCTCGCGTGCACCGGCTTGGGCCTCTTCTTCATCTTACCTTCGTACGGTGGGCGCTTGCCCTTGCCCGCCCAGATCATCGCCACCGCCTTCACCTCGACCTTGGGCGCCGCCGTGGACGACATGACCACCAGCGTGTCGGCGCCCAGCGCGCGCGCCTCCCTCTCCAACCGCTCGTGCAGCTCCCACTCCTGGTCTTCCACGCCGACGTCGGCCGGAAAGCTCCCGGTGACGCGGATGGTCGCCACCGGCTTCGTCTCGTAGGGCGGCTCCTTCTCGTAGAAGTAGACGTCCACGTCCGCCGGCGTCGCCGCGCGCGGCGGCACGCTCTTGCTGCGCTCCACCTCGGCGCGGAGCCCGGTCGGCGCCAACAGGCACGCCGGCGCCACTAGCGCCGTAGCCGACGCCACCGCCACGCCCGCCGCCGCACCCGCCCACCCGGACAGTCTCATGCGTCCCCCGTGAGGAAACGGCGCAGCACGGACCACGTCCGCTCTAGCTGCGCGATGGAGATCGATTCCCCCGCCTGGTGCGCCTGCGCCTGTTCTCCCGGGCCGAAGTTCACCGCGCGGATGCCATGTTGCGCCAGCCGCGCCACGTCGGTCCACGCCTGCTTGGGCTCGGGCGCCTCGCCGCTGACGGCCACCAGCCGCTGCACCAGCGCCTCGTCCGCGAACGCTTCCGCCGACGGCGACCGGTCCAGCACCTCGACCTCGTCCGCGCCGGCGGCGGCGGCGAGCGCCCGAACGTCGGCCTCGGCGTCGGCGTCGGTGCGCCCCGGCGCGAAGCGCACGTTGACGTTGACGGCGAAGCGATCCGGCACGGCGTTGCGTGCGTGGCCGCCCTGCGCGAGCGTCGCCTGCATCGTCTCGTAGAAGGCCAAGCCGCCCGAGCGTACCTCGCGGCGGGGGCGCGCGGCCAGCGCCTGCAGAAAAGGGCCCGCCTTGTGGATGGCGTTGAGCCCCTGCCACGGTCGCGCCGAGTGGGCGCGCCGGCCCACGAACGTCACGCGCGCGTGCAGGCTCCCCACGCAGCCGAGCTGCACGCGCCCGTCGGTGCACTCCAGGCAGAGCCCCAGCGCGACCTCGCGCAACGCCGGATCGGCGGCGAGCAGGGGCTCGAGGCCGTTCTCCGCGTAGGGCCCTTCCTCGCGGTCGTAGAAGACCGCCACCAGGTCCACCGGCAGGCCGTCGAGCGGCAGCTCGGCGAACGCGCGCACCATCAGGGCCAGGCCGCTCTTCATGTCGGAGGCGCCCAAGCCGTGGATGCGCCCGCCCGCGACGCGCGGTGGGTTGTCGTCGCCGCCGGTCGGGACGGTGTCGAGATGGCCGAAGAGCCCCACCAGCGGCGGGCCGTGGCGGCGCGACCCGCGCGCTACGACGGCGTTCCCGTGGCGCACGACCGTCGCTTGGGGCGCGACCGCGGCGAGGCGCGCCGCCACGTCGGCGGCGATCGCCGCCTCGTTCCCGGTCACGCTCGGGACGCGGCACAGCGCCAGCGTCAGCTCGGTCAGGTCGATCGTCATGCCTTCACGCCGCGCCGGAGCGCGCCGTCGCGCTTCACACCGACAGCTCGAAGTCACGCAGCGCCTGCGTGAGCGACGTCTTCTTGTCGGTCGAGGCGCTGCGCCGGCCGATGATGAAGGCCGCCGCCAGGTGGTACGTCCCGGCCGGGAAGGCCTTCGCCCGCACACCCGGCACCACGACCGCGCGCGGCGGAATGCGCCCTTTGGTGACGACCTCCTCCGGCCCGGTGACGTCGATGATGGGCGTGGACGCCGTGAGCGTGACGTTCGCCGCCAGCACGGCCTCCTCTTCGACGCGTACGCCTTCGACGACGATGCAGCGCGATCCGATGAAGCAGCCGTCTTCGACGACGACCGGCACTGCGCCCGCCGGCTCGAGCACGCCGCCGATGCCCACGCCGCCGCTCAGGTGCACGTGGCGGCCGATCTGCGCGCACGACCCCACCGTCGCCCAGGTGTCGACCATGGTGCCCGCCCCGACCCACGCGCCGATGTTGACGAAGGCCGGCATCACGATGGCGCCGGGCTCGACGTAGGCGCCGTAACGGATGGTGCCGGGCGGCACCACGCGCACGCCCGACGCCGCCACGTCGGTCTTCGGAGGAATCTTGTCGAAGAAGTGCAACGGCCCGGCCTGCATCGCCTGCATCTCGGCGACGGCGAAGTACAGGAGCACCGCCTGCTTCACCCACACGTTCACCTGCCAGACGCCGTCGCGCTTCTCCGCCACGCGCAGCGCGCCTCGGTCGAGGGCGGCGATGGCCTCGCGCACGGCGTCCTTGACGGCCGGATCCGCCAGGCGCGCGCGGTCCGCCGCCGCTTCCTCCACCAGGCGTTGCACCTCTTGACGCCGCCGATCGTCCACGCCGCCTCGCTACCATGCCCCGCGCACCGTCGCCAACTGGACGCGGCGTTGCGCGGCGCCGCCCCCCCGTGCAACGCTCGTCGCGCGCACGGGGGCGGTCAGGGCGCTCGCGACCGCTTGCACGCTCCCCCGGGCTTGATGGAGGCGGACGAGGCGGCTTGGCCGCCCCGCCGACGGGGTCCGGGGGCATCGGAGCACGGCGTACTCGCCGCGCGCACGGGCCCCCGGGCTTGATCAACCACGGCGTACTCGCCGCGCGCACGGGCCCTCGGGCTTGATCAACCACGGCGTACTCGCCGCGCGGACGAGCCCCCGGGATAGAATGGAAGGCGAGCGATGGATCCCGATGCACCGCTGACGCTGCCGTTCGAGGCGATCGCCGCCGGCGACCTGGCGCGCGTGGGCGGCAAGGGGGCCAACCTCGGCGAGCTGGGGCGCGCGGGCTTCCCGGTGCCGCCAGGGTTCTGTGTCACGACCGACGCGTATCGCCTGTTCTTCGACGCAGCCTGCGCGGCCGGCGGCGACCCGCTGGCGGCGCTGGCCGGCGTGGACGGCGCCGACGTAGAGGCCGTCCGCGCCGCGGGTGCGCGCGTGCGCGAAGGGCTCGGCCGCGTGCCGATGCCGGCGGCGGTGGCCGCCGCCGTCGCCGCCGCCTGGGAGGCCGCCGGGGGCGACTTGGACGGCGCCGCCTGGGCCGTGCGTTCCAGCGCCACCGCGGAGGATCTGCCGGGCGCGTCGTTCGCCGGACAGCAGGACACCTACCTCAACGTCCGCGGCCGCGCCCCGCTGCTCGACGCCGTGCGCCGCTGCTGGATCTCGCTCTTCACCGATCGCGCCATCCTCTACCGCGCGCGCAACGGCTTCCCGCACGAGGCGGTGCTGCTGTCGGTCGTCGTGCAGCGGATGGTCCGGCCCGACGTGTCGGGCATCCTCTTCACCGCCGATCCCATCACCGGGCACCGCGGCGTCTGCTCCATCGACGCCGGCTTCGGCCTCGGCGAAGCGCTGGTCTCGGGGCTCGTGTCGGCGGACCTGTACCGGGTCGACAAGCGCAGCGGCGAAGTGCTGGAGAAGCGCATCGGCGACAAGCGCATCGCCATCCGCCCGCTGCCGGAAGGCGGCACGCGCGAGGAAGAGCTGCCGCCGGCGCAACGTCACGCCCCCGTGCTCGACACCGAGCGCATCGCCGCGCTGGTGGCGCTGGGGCGCCGTATCGAAGCGCACTACGGCCGGCCGCAGGACGTGGAATGGTGCATCGAGCGCGGGCGCACGTTCGTCGTGCAGAGCCGGCCCATCACCACGCTCTACCCGGCCACCGAGGAGCCGGCGCCAGAAGACGGCGGGCTGCACGTCTACGTCTGCCAGAACCACATCCAGGGGATGATCGATCCCATCCCGGCGCTGGGGCGCTCGCTCATCAGACTCTTGAACCCTTTCGGCAAGGACGGGCGGCGGACGACGCGCACGCGCTTCATGACCGCTGCCGGCGGGCGGCTGTACCACGACCTCACCGAGCTGATGCGCGTGCCGGCGGCGGCGCGTGTCTTCCCCGCGCTCCTCTCCGGCAGCGACGAGCTGATGGGCCGCGCGCTCGCCGGCGTGATAGCGCGCCCGGAATTCCTGCGCGGGCAGACCTGGCGAGGACGGGCCGCCACGCTGCGCGGCGCCCTGCAGCTGCTGGGCCCGGCCCTGGCGCGCGCCGCCGGCATCGCCCTCTTCGCCCGCACGAGCGCCGTGCTGGCGCCGCGCGTCGCACGCATGGAAGCGCTGGTGCGCGGCCACCGCGCCGGTCTGGCCGCGACGCGCGGGGCCGAACGGCTCGGCCGGTTGCACCAGGCCGTGGCGCGCATCTTCGACGAGATCGAGGGGCCCTGGCTCCCGGCGATCTTTGCGTCGATGGCCGCCCTTGGACTGCTGCGCCGGCTGGCGGGTGACGCGGGACGCGACGACGTCGCCGCGCTCATGCGCGCGATGCCGGGCAACGTGGTGACGGCGAAGGACTTGGCCGTGGCGGAGCTGGCGGACCTCGCGCGCGCTCATCCCGCCGTGACCGAGCACCTGCGCGCCGCCCAAGCCGATCCGCGGCGCGCGCTCGAGACGCTGCCGGACGTCGCCGGCGGCGCCGTCTTCGGGGAGGCCGTCGAGCGCTACCTCGCGGAGTTCGGCGCGCGCTGTCCTTCCGAGATCGACGTGAGCCGCCCGCGCTACCGCGACGCGCCTGCACCCTTCCTGCAGGCGATCCTCGCGCAGCTCCAGGCCCCCCGAGCCGGCGAGGCGCGGCGTCGCCACGAGGCGCTGGCAGGCGAGGCCGAACAAGCGGTGGAGCGGCTGGCGAACGCCGCGCGCGGGCGTCGTGGAGGCGCCCTGCGGGCCGCGGCGGTCCGGCGCCTCGCGCGGGTGACGCGCGACCTGACCAGCGCGCGCGAGCACCCCAAGCACTACGCGATGCGCGTCTTCGAATTGGTGCGCGAGGCCGTGCTCGACGACGGGCGCGCGCTGTGCGCCGCCGGACGGCTCGACGTGGCCGACGACGTCTTCCACCTGACCATCGACGAGCTCGGCCAAGCGCTGCGCGCCGCGCCGCGCGGCGGGCCGGAAGACCAGACCGCGGGCGCACGCGGGGGCGGCGACCTCCGCGCGCTGGTGGCGGCGCGCCGCGCGGACCACGCCCGCTGGCGCGGCCTCTTCCCGCCGCGGGTGCTCACGAGCGAGGGCGAGGCCGTCGTGGCCGCGCATGCGCGCTGCGGCCTGCCCGCCGGCGCGCTGGCCGGGACACCCGCCTCGGCCGGCGTCGCCGAAGGCCCCGCCAAGGTGCTTGGCGACCCGCACGGCGGCGTCGTGGCCCCGGGCGAGATCCTCGTGGCGCCGTTCACCGACCCCGGCTGGACGCCGCTCTTCACCCATGCCGCCGGGCTGGTGATGGAAGTCGGCGGGCAGATGACGCACGGTTCGGTCGTGGCGCGCGAGTACGGCATCCCCGCCGTGGTGTGCGTCGCCGACGCCACGCGCCTCATCCGCACCGGCGCGCGCGTCCGCGTCGACGGCGATCGCGGCTACGTGGAGCTGCTCGACGAGCCTGGCGCCGCGACGGGCGGCGTCGCGGGCGACCCCTCCGGCGGCGCTGCGGCCGCCGCGCCCCCCGCGGCGGAAGGCTCGGGCACGAAGCGCCAGACCAGCAATGCCATCGCCAGCACCGAGGCCGCCGCGCCGATCGTGCAGCTGGCGAAGCCCACGCGCGCATAGAGCAGCCCGCCCAGCCCGCCCCCCAGCGCAAATCCCGTCTGCCCGCACGCCGACGTCAGGCTCAGGAGCGACCCGCGCTGCGCCGAGCCCACCAGCGCCGTGAGGAGCGATTGCATCGGCGGGATGCGCGCCGCCGCCGCCGCCATCGTCAGGAAGAACGCCGGGAAGGCCAGCCAGAAGTGCGTCACCACCGCCGTGGTCGACAGCAGCAGACCCGCAAACGCCAGGCACGATCCCAGGATGATCCCCTTGCGTCCCCAACGATCGCTGAAGCGCCCCGCGAGCGGATTGGTGAGCACGGCGGCCACGCCCCCGGCGAGGAACATCGCGGCCACGCCGTCCGCCGAGGCGTGGAAGCGCGCCTCCAGCCACGTCGGCAGATAGCCGATGTAGAGCGACACGCCGATGAACATGAGCAGGTAGCAGGCGGCGGCGGCGAGCGTCGGCCCATGCCGCAACAGCGCGCCGTACTTGGCCAGCGCGTCCCGCACGCCGAGCCGCGCCGCCGCTTCGACGCGGGGCTGGGGCAGAAACGGGATCGCCAGCGCGCAGGCGAACGTCATCACCACCGCGAACCCGAGGAACGGCGCGTCGTACCCGAAGCGCTTCGCCAGCAGCGTGCCAAGCGGGATGCCCAGCACCTGCCCGACGGCGAACCCGCTCATGATCCAGCCGTTCGCCCAGCCTCGCCGCGCGTAAGGGTAGTAGTCGCCAACGTAGGCCACGGCCGCCCCGGCGAGGATGCCGCCCGCCGCACCCGCCGCCCCGCGCACGGCCAGCAGCGCCGCGTAGCTGCGCGCAAACGCGTGCAGCCACAGCGCCAGCGCCATCCAAGCCGTTCCCACCAGCAGGATCCGCCGCCGCCCCACGCGGTCGGAGATCGGCCCCGCCATCAGCGCGAACAGCCCCGCCGCCACGCCGTACGACGTGATCAGCGTCCCCAGCAGCGCGGGCGGAACGTGCAGCGTCTCGCCGATGCGCGGCAGGATGGGCGAGATGATGAAGACCTGGCTCGTCGACGAGAACGTCATCAGCCAGAGCGGCAACAGTACGAACAGATCGCGCGGCCGTCTGTCCACCGGTGACCGGAGCATCGCACGGGCGCGCCGGCGCTCCAACCGACCCGCCGGCGCGCGCCGCCAAGACGGGAGGCCGCGGGCGCGACGCTAGCGGCGGCGGCGGCGAAGGAAGAGGACGAGGCCGAGCAGCAGCGCGAGGGCCACGGGCGCGGCGGCGCCGGCGCGGCCAGGCGAGACGACGGTGCACCCGTACGTCACTTCCACGGCGGCTTCGCCGTCCACCGTCCACTGGCCGGTAGGCGGATCGTCGCAGTCGGTGGCGCCGTCGTACGCCAGCACGCCCTCGTGGCCGCTGCCGGTGATGGTCGTCGAGCCGGACAAGGCCTCCTTGGCGCAGACACGCGAGTCGTAGGTTTCCCCGGCCGAGGCCAGCGACACGGAGATCGTCCCGTTGGCGCCGGTCTGGCTCGAGTCGCCGCTCCCGTCGTACACGAACACATCGTCCACGCCGTCGCCGTCGTCGTCCGTCGCCAGCTCGGTGCCGTTGTAGGTCCACGTCTGCATCGACGTGGTCTGGTCGCACGACGTCGCGGCATCGGTCAGCGTCTCGATGCTCAGGTCCGTCTCCTGGAACGTGGCCGTCGCGCCGGCGGTACCGGCGAGCGACACGGCCCCGTCCACCGTGTACGTGTTCTCGTCCGTCCCCATCGCGCACGGACCGCCGCTGTTCTGGCCGAACGCGGTGAACGTCATCGTGAAGTCCCCCGCCGGATCGCCCGTCACGTCCACGCTTCCGAACCAGGACACGCCGGCCGAATCCGTGCAGCCGCCGGTGTAGGTGGTCGTGGTGCCGTTGACCGCCGGCGCCGGGCAGGTGGGGTCCACCGCCGCCGTCACCGACGTCACGAGGTCCAGGACCCGGTCGTGGTTCGTGCGCCCACCCTCGCCCAGGAACGGCCGCAGGTTCGTGTCCGCGCCGCCGTTGCCTCCCTTACCGCAGCCGCCGCTCGACTCCGGCTGGCACCCCGCTAGCACCAGGATCCCGATCGTCGCCCATCGGCTCGCACGTGCGTTCATGCCACACCTCCCGTTAGGGCCCCCGGCCCCGTCAGATTTTCCCCACCCCTCTAGAGCCCCCTGATGAAGCAAGCCACGTGCCTAGCGCAGCACCGTCACGGCCAGCGCGACGGCCAGGGCCCAGCGAGCGAATTCCGCCGGGACCGCCCAGCGGCGCCCCTCCAGCAGCGCGGCGCAGGTGCCGAGCGCGACCAGGACGACGACGGCGACGGCGGCGGTCAACGCGAGCGGAAGCTGGCGGTAGTACAGCAGCACGGCGAACGTCGCGGCGACGATCAACGCGAGCTGCACCGACACATAGGCGACCACGCCCCGCCGCCGCGGAACGTCGTACTTCACGAACGTGGCGCGCGACACCTCGGGCGGCGCGCCGCCCGGCACGCCGGGCGGGTGCCACGCCGGGGACTTCCACCAGACGCGCAGCTTGTCGGCGAAGCGCGGGGTCGCCCACGACTTCTTCGCCAGCTCCACCAGGTAGGCCACCTGCGCCCAGAGCGGATTGAAGCTCGCCAGCGGTCTGACCGTTCCGTACACGCAGGGCTCCTCCTCGGCGGCATAGGTACCGAACAGGCGATCCCAGATCATGAACGTCGCGCCGTAGTTCTTGTCGAGGTAGCGCGGGTTGATGGCGTGGTGCACGCGATGCAGCGACGGCGTGTTGATGACGCGCTCCAGCGGCCCGAGCTTCCCGACCAGCTCGGTGTGGATCCAGAACTGGTACAGCGTACTGAACGCCGCCGTCGTCGCGTACACCAGCGGCGGGACGCCCAGTAACGCGAGCGGCGCGTAGAACACCCAGATCGTCAGGTTCGTCAGCGGCGCCTGCCGCAGCGCCACGGCCAGGTTGTAGTCCTCCGACTGATGGTGCACGACGTGCGCCGCCCACAGGAAGCTCACCTCGTGGCTCAGCCGGTGCCACCAGTAGTACAGGAAGTCGACGCCGACGACGGCCGCCGCCCAGACGACCGCGCCGCCCGCCCCTCCCCAGAGCGTCACGACCCGCGCGTGGTCATAGAGCCAGCCGTAGCCGGCCAGCAGCCCCGCCGCCCAGAACAGCCCGACGACCTGCTGCACCACGCCGCAGCCGACGTCGCCGGCGGCGTCGGCGAAACGGTGCACGACCACGCCGCGCCGCCGCGCCACCAGCACCTCGATGCCGATGCCGGCGAAGAACAGCGGAACCGCCAGCGCGATGTAGTTTTTCCCCATCTTCGTGTCTGGGCGCCGCTGCCGCCGCCGCCTGATGTTAGCATCCCCCTGCGGTCATCCGTCTACGCCGCGACGCCGGCGCCAGCGCGCGGTCGGGCGCGCCGCCGCCCTCCTCAGCCGTCCAGCTCCAGCACCACCGGCGCGTGGTCCGACGCGCCCTGACCTTCGCGCGCCGCGCGGTCGATCCACGCCGTCTTGGCCCGTGCCGCCACCGGCGGCGTCACGAACAGGTGGTCGATGCGCAGCCCGCGGTTCTTCTTGAAGTCGCTGCGCTGGTAGTCCCACCAGCTGTAGTGCCCCGGCTCGGGATGCTGGGCGCGGAACACGTCCACCAGCCCCCACGCGCGCACGCGCTCCAGTGCCGCCCGCTCCTCCGTCGAGCACAGGATCTGCTCCTTCCACTGCAGCGGGTCCCACACGTCGCGGTCCTCCGGCGCCACGTTCATGTCGCCGCACAGCACCAGCGCCTCGCCGGGATCGCAGCGCTGGTCCAGGTACCGGCGCAGCCTCCACAGCCAGTCGAGCTTGTAGGCGTACTTGTCGGTGCCGGGCGCCTGGCCGTTGGGCACGTAACAGCAGAACACCCGCACCCCGCCCACCTTCACCCCGAGGAAGCGCGCCTGCGAGTCGTCGCCGCCGTCGCCGAAGCCGCGCACCACGTCCGACGCCGGCGCGCGGGTCAGGATGGCCACGCCGTTGTAGGCCTTCTGCCCCCACAGCGTCGATTCGTATCCCAGCGCGTGGTACTCCAGCGCCGGGAAGCCCTCGTCCGGCACCTTCGTCTCCTGCAGGCACACGACGTCCGGGCGCCGCTCCTCTAGCCACGCCCGCGCTCGGTCGGCGCGCGCGCGGATCGAGTTCACATTCCAGGTGGCGAGCTTCACGTCGATTGACTCGGCGGCTCGGCGGCTCGGCGGCGCGGCGGCTCGGCCGGGGGAAGGGGCTAGGAGCGCGACGGCACGGGCGGAGGACCACCCTTGTCCGCAAGGCGCTGGACGATGTCGCCGATATCGATGCCGAGCGCGGCGCGCAGCTCGGCGGCCGTGGAGGCGGCCTTGGCGGCGATGTGCCCGCCGTTGCCGTTCGTCCCGTTTCCTCCGGGCAGCACCGTGTACTTGTCGATCTTCACGGCGCGGATGGTGCCGACGACCTGCCGCATCAGCGTCTCCAGCTTCTGCATCAGGAAGATGTCGCGCGCGTTGTGCCCGGCCTTCTTCCACGTCTTGGTGATCTCCAAGAGCGCCTCGGACGTGGCCCGCCCGTCCTCGACGATGCTCGCCGCCGCCGCCGCCGCCTGCGCCTGCAGCTCGGTCGCCCGCGCGCGCGCCGGCTGGATCACGTCGGCGTCCAGCCGCCGCCGCGTCTGCTCGATGCGCGCCTCCTGCACCAGCAGATCCGCCTTGGCGCGCGCCACCAGGGCCTGCACCTCGGAGCGCTGCTCCGCCTTCATCGCCTCCTTCGAAGTGACCGCGTCGGCGATGCGCCGCTCGTTCTTGGCGCCGGCGATCTGGATCTCGGCGTCGATCTCGGCCAGCGAAGACATCTGCTGGTTGGAGGCGTCGCGCACCACGGCCAGCGCATGCGCCTGCGCCTCCGCCACGCGCGCCTGCCGCTGCATCTCGGCCGACTGCACGCGCCCGATGCTGTCCAGGTACTTCACGTCGTCCGACACGTTCTGGATCGTCAGCGTGTCCAGCTCGAGGCCGAGCCGCCGCAGGTCGTGGTCGGCCTCCAGCAGCAGGCTCTGCTGGAAGCGGATCTTGTCGTCGTTCACCTGCTCGGGCGTCAGCGTCGCCAGCACGCCGCGCAGGTTCCCCTCGAGCGTGTCCTGCGCCACCTTCATGATCGCTTCGCGCGGGACGCTGAGAAAGCGCTCCAGCGCGTTGTCGATCATGGGCTCGGTGCTCGACACCTTCACGTTGGCCACGCCCTGCACGTTGAGCGGGATACCGCCCTTGGCGTAGGCCCCCTTCACGTTCAGCGAGATGGGCATGTTCGTCAGGTCCACCTCGTCGACGCGCTCGAGGTACGGCACGCGCACCGCGCTGCCGCCCTGGATGAACCGGTAGCCCACCGTGCGCCCGTCGGCGCGCCGGCGCATGCGCCCGCTGAAAATCAGCACCTTGCTCGGCGGGCAAATCTGCAACAGCCGCTGGTAGAGGATGACCGCAACGCCCACGAGCGCACCCACCACCACGATGATCGAAACGACGGCTCCACCCATGATCGTCTCCTTCCTTTAGTCCCGCCGCGCGGGCGCTAGCGGCCCGCGGCGGCCGCGCCGCCGCCGATGATGCCCGCCCCGGTGGGCCCCGCGGCCACGCCGAGCAGCGCGGGAATGTCCACGCCCGTCGACTTGCGCACCTCGCTCAGCACGGCCGTGATGATGGCCGGGAACGAACGCACGTAGGCCGGCAGCGCCGTCCCGTCGCCGCCGTCTAGCAGGTTCACTTCGCCCACCTTCAGGTTGTTCACGTGGTCGGTGACGATCTTCACCAGATTCTCGATCTGCTGCACGAGGTAGATCTGCTTCGCGTCGGCGCCGGCGGCGAGCCACGCCTCGGCCACCAGCCGCGTGGCCTCCGCCTGCGCCTTGCCGTTCTCGGCGATGGGCGCCGCCATGCCCTTGGCGATGAGCTCCTTGGCGGTGCGGTCGGACTCGGCGGGGATGACCACGTCGGCCTGCAACCGCTTGCCCTCGACCTGGGCGCGCAGCTGCTGCAGCTCCTGCTCGGCCTCGGCGCGCGCCTGCTCCGCCGCCGCCGCCGCCATCTCCTCCTCCGACTTGCCGCGCGCGTCCAGGTCGGCCTGCACCTTGCGCAGCTCGTTCTTGCGCTGGACGATGAAGCGCGAGGCGTTCTCGCGGGCCACCTCACCCGCCTGCTTCGCCTCCGCCTCGGCCTTCTTCGCCTCGTTGCGCGCGTTCGACTCGGCCTGCTCGGCGTCGCTGACCACCTGGGCGATGCGCCGCCGGCCGATCGACACGAGGTACTCCTTGTCGTCGTCCACGTGCTGGATCTTGAGCGTGTCGAGGTGCAGCCCCAGCTTCTTGAGGTCCTCCTCGACCTGCTCGCGCAGGCTCTCGGCGAACTTGAGCCGGTCCTCGTTCACCTCTTCGGGGGTGAGCTGGGCGATGACGCCGCGCAGGTGGCCTTCCAGGGTCATGCCGGCGACGTTCTGGATCTCGCGGCGGTCGCGCCCCAGGAAGCGCTCGATGGCGTTGTCGACGACGCCCGGCTCCGAGGATATCTTCACGTTGGCCACCGCGCTGAGGCGCAGCGGGATGTTGCCGCGCGAGTAGGCGTTCTGCACGGTGAGGTGCAGCTCCATCAGGCGCATGTCCATGCGCTCGACGCGCTCGATGATCGGCACGCGCCAAGCGCCGCCGCCGGTGATGACCTTGTAGCCGCGCACCGAGCCGTCGGCGCGCTTGTGCTGCTTGCCGCTGAAGATCAGCACTTCGTTGGGCCGGCAGATGAAGCGGTACGCGCGGATGAGCGCGAGCAGGAAGATGAGGCCGATGGCGGCGAGGGCCGGTCCTGCCAACACGGCCACCATCGGGTTGTCGGACAAGGCATCGAACATGGTCACCTCCTTGAGGCGTTGCGAGAAAAGGCCTGAGGCTTGCTGCTAGCTGCGCGCTCCCGGGAGCTTCTTGCGTTCCGGCGGCGTGGTCACCACCGCGTGGTCGTCCTTGAAGTCGGTCACCATCACTTCTTCGCCGCGCTCGAACGTCGCTTCCGCGCCGTCCTCGGTGACCGCCGGGAGGTCGATGGTGCGGTCCTTGATCTCCAGGCGGACTTTGCCGAGCGACGCGCGCCCCACCGGGAGCAGCACGCGCCCGCTCGCGCCCACGTAGTCCTTGAGCCCGACCGACGACGAGGCGGAGTAGCTGCGCAGGCGGCGGAAGGCGGCGGCCACGCCCCAGCCGGTCCCGGCGCCCACGCCGCTGGACAGAAGCGCGACGACGAGCGTCGAAGGCAAGAAGCCCCCCAGCGTCAGGAGCGTGCCCGTCAGGCCGAACGCGGCGATGGCGAAGGTCCAGAAGCGCAGGCTCAGGAACGGAAGCCACAGCCCCGGCGTGTCGTGCGCGGCTTCGGCGGGGTCGCTGGCGGCGTGGCCGTGCGCGCCTCCGTCGTGCGCGCCCCCCGCGTGGTCGGCGTCATGGCCGCCCCCGTGGTCCGCGTCGCCGTGGCCGCCGCCCATGACGACGGACGCCCCCAAGAAGAGGCCGCCGAAGGCGAGTGCACCCAGATAGAGGTAGAGCATGTCGCGAGCCGACCAACCTAGAGCAGGGGGATTGGCGCCGCCACGCCCCCCCCGCCCCCACGGCGGACGTCCCGCGCTTATAGCGCGCCGCGCCCCCAAGCGCACGCCCAAAGACGCCCCCGTCCCGCCCCGTCCCGGCTCCGGTTCCCGGCTCCGTTTCCGGCCTAACGTTCCGGTTCCAGTTCCGGTTCCGGCCTCCGGTTTCGGTTCCGGTTCCGGTTCCGGTTCCGGTTCCGGTTCCGGTTCCGGTTCCGGTTCCGGTTCCGGTTCCGGTTCCGGTTCCGGTTCCGGTTCTGTTCCGGTTCCGGTTCCGGTTCCGGCCTCCG
>DASYRF010000407.1:0-5743 GCA_036004705.1 Myxococcota bacterium | reverse complement strand
CGCTCCTGACTGCGCATGGCTTTCGCCTGATCGAGGCGGGGACGGCGTCGGAGGCCACGCTGGTGGCGACCTCGCACGCGCCGGAAGTGGTGCTGCTGGACCTGGGATTGCCGGACGGGGACGGCATTGCGCTGACGCGCCGACTGCGCGAGTGGACGCGCGTACCCATCATCGTCATCTCCGCGCGTGGCCGCGAGGACGACAAGGTGGAGGCGCTCGACGCCGGTGCGGACGACTACCTGACCAAGCCTTTCGGCGTGAACGAGCTGCTGGCGCGCGTGAGGGTGGCGCTGCGCCACGCGCAGGTGGCCGCGGCGGCGGGGACGGCGGCACCGGTGCTGGAGATCGGGCCGTTGCGCGTGGACCTGGCGCGCCGCGAAGTGACGATCGACGGACGCGACGTGCACCTGACGCCCATCGAGTACCGGCTGCTCACGCTGCTCGCGCAGAATGCGGGGCGCGTGCTGACGCACCGGCAGATCCTCAGGGAGGTCTGGGGCCCGTCGTACGTGGACCAGACGCACTACGTGCGCGTGCACCTCGCCGAGCTGCGCAAGAAGATCGAGGACGACCCCGCGCGCCCGCGGCTGCTCGTGACCGAGCCGGGCGTGGGCTATCGCCTGCGCGACCGCGCGGCCGGCGGCTGAGCGCGCGACGCCGGCACGCCTGACGGCACCGCCGCTTCGCGCGCGGGTCAGGCGCGCGCGTGCACCTGCACGCGGCAAGCGCGCGCGTAGTCGCAGAACGTGCAGTCGCGGGGGCGCACGGCGAAGTCTCCGGCGCGGACGCGCTCTACGAGGCGCCACACGGCGTCCGCGAGGTTCGCAGGGGCGCGGGCGGCGCCGGAAGCGGTGCGCAGGGCGGCACGCGCCGCGGGATCGAGGGCGACGAGCGCGGCACGTTGCGCGGGGGCGAGCTGCCCGGCGAGGTCCTTGGTGGCGCCGCGATCGCGCAGCGACAGGTAGACGGCGTGGAGGTCGGTCGCGCCGGGCGCGAGGTCGCGGGCCACGACCGCGAGGTAGACGGGCAGCTGGAACTCCGTCTCGCCGAGCGCGTCGGGCTCGACGAGCTTGCGCAGCGGCGGGAGCGGTCCGCTCTTGTAGTCGACGACGCCGACGGGGCCCGACGAGGGCTCGCCGGGGAGGCCGGCGGCGGCGCCACCGGGGACGGCCGCGCCGCCGCGGTCCACGCGGTCGATGCGGCCGTAGAGGTGAACGGTCTCGGCGCCGTCGGGCGATGGGAGCGCGAGGGCCGGGCGCGCGTCGGGCTCGCCGAACGCAACCTCGAAGCCCGCGGGGCGCATCGGCGCGGCGGTGGGGAAGAGCGGCTGCTCCGCTTCGAGACGCAGCACCGCGTCGAGCGTCGCCAGCGCGTTCTCCCGCCACAGGGCCCATAGTCCCGGGTGGCCGCGGTGCTCGGCGGCCTCCCAGGCGTCGAGCGCGCGCATCGCCGCGGCGGCGGCGACCGACAGCACGCGATCGAGCTGGGCGGCCTGCGCGGTGACCGGCAGGAGGGCAGCGGAGTCGAGCGCTCGCAGCGCGGCCTCGAGGACGCGGTGCAGCAGCTTGCCGCCGGCGCGCGCGTCGAGCGCCTCGCCGCGCTCGTCACCCGGCCGCAGCCCGAGGACGCGCTTGGCGAAGTAGTGAAAGGGGCAGCGGGCATAGTCGGCCAGCCGCGTCGCGCTCCAGCCGGGCGCGTCGGGTGCGTCGGCGACGTGCCGGCGCAGCGCCGCGCGCAGGGCGGCGTCGGACGTGGCGCCGCCGCGGGCGGGCGCGCCGGCCTCTCGCGCCGCGACGAGCGCCAGCACGCCGACGTACGGCCCGGCACTGGCCGCCGAGCCATCGAGGGCGGCGTCAGGACGACCGTCGCCGGCTTCCGGGCCGCGGCCCAGGAAGAACTCTTCGCGGGCGCGCTCGACGGCGGCGCGCGCCAGGGCGAGGTGGAGGTCCGGCGGCGGAGCACTGCCGTCGGCCGTGCGGCCGCCCTCCAGCGCGACGCGTGCGCGGGCGTCGGCGGGGTGGAAGACGTGCGGCGCCGCCGGAATGGGTGAGACGGGGAGGGCGTCGACGGCCGCCTCGCCGCGGGGGTGGGCGCGCAGCACCTCGTCGACGAACGGCGAACGGCCCAGCGCCCGACCCAGGTCGTCGGCGCGCGCATGGAAGAGGCGGACGCCGCGGCGCGCCGCGCACAGCGCCAGGTAGAAGACCAGCGGGTCGAGTGTCTCGCGCGCTGGCAGTGCGCTGCCGGCGGGGCCCCCGGCGCGCGCCTGCTGCAGGCGCAGGGCGGGCCGGCCCAGTGCGGCGTTGAGCGCGTGGCGGTCGCCGTCGGAGAGCACCGGGTCGCCGGGCGGCCGCGCGGGAAATCGTCCGTCCTGCAGTGCGGCCAGGACGACGTGGTCGAAGGCCGCTCCGCCCAGCTCGCGCACGTCGCACAGCACCACCGCGCCGCCGCGCGGGGAGGCGGGCGCGAGCGTCGTGGAGCTCAAGGCGTCCTCCACATGGGCCGCGAGCGCGGCGGGCTCCAGCACGGCGCCGCCGAGCGCGGCGGCGATCTCCTCGCAGAGCGCGGCGGCGGCGCTCACCGCTGCCTGGTCGCGAGCGCGAAGCGCGTCGTCGGCGTCGGGGGCGCGCCCAGGGCCCGCGCGCGCGGCCGCGCCCGCGCGCCGCGTCCAACCGAGCGCCTCGAGCGACGCGCGCAAGAGGCGCAGCCGCGCCGCCGCCGGGCCCGGCTCGCCGAGCGGGCGCCACGTCTCGCACAACCGCGCCACGTGCGCTGCCGCCGCGCGCAACGCGCCGTCGGCCGCGCCTCCACCGCCTGCGGCGCGCGGGGGGCGCCCCCCCGCCGCGGCGTCCAGGCGCGCGAGATGCGCCTCCAGGTCGGCCGCCAGGGCGCCGGGTGGCCGGTCGTCGCGAACCCCGGCGGCGCGCAGCAGCCCCGGCACGAGCCGTCCCACGGCGCGCCCGCGGGCATCGGCGGGCGGATCGAGGTAACGCGACCCGAGCAGCGCGGCGAGCGCCTCGCGCGGAAATCCGTGGCGCGCGGCGCGCAGCACGTCCAGCACCAGCGTCGCCGGCGGCGCGGCGGCGACACTGGGGCCGCGCCTGCACGCGCACGGCACGCCGGCGCGCGCCAGCGCCTCGCGGACGCGGTCGGCCTGGCGGTCGAGCCCGGGGAGCGCCACCGCGATCGCGTCCGGCGCGACCCCGCGGTCGCAGAGGGTCCGTACGTATGCGGCGACCGCGCGTGGCTCGTCGGCCGAGCGCGCGGCGGCAGTCACGCCGAACGTGTCCTCGGGGTCGCGCGCGCCGGTCGGGCGGAAGAGGCCCCGCAGCAGGTGCGCCAGGCGCGGATCGGCGTCGGCGTGGATCGGGTCGTAGGCGTCGACCGTGCCGCCGGCGACCGCCGGGGCGAGGTAGGCGAACAGCGCCGGCCGCGCCGGGTCGTAGGGCAAACGCAGGCGTGCACCGAGCGCGCGCAGCAAGCGCCCGCGCGCCGGGCCGACGTCGAGCACGTCCACGGCTTCCACGCCGCCGCCGGCGGCGGCGCGCCAGCGCTCGGGGAGCGCGCCGCCCGCTTCGACCCAGCGCGCGGCCGCCTGCAGGAGCCCCGGGCCGTCGCACAGCCCCCGCGTCTCCAGCTCGGCGTGATAGGCCGCCCGCAGGCGCGCCACCGCCTCGAGCCGCAGCCGCGCCGCGCCGTCGGCCACGCGCAGCGGCGCCCAGCGAAGCTCGGCCTCCTCGACGTCGCCCTCGGCCAGCGCGGCGAACGTGCGCGCCAGCCCGCGCACCAGACCATGCGTCGCGGCGATGGCGGCGTAGGGGCCCGCGGCGTCGGGCGTGCGGCGCAGCACCTCGCGCAGCAGGCGGCGGGCGCCCACGCGGTCCACCACCCGGCGCTCCGGCCGCACCCCCGCACCGAGCGCGCGCACCAACTCTCCGATCGTGCAGCGGTCGTCGAGGAAGGCGGAGCCGCGCGCCCAGAGGTCGGCGTCGCGCCGCGCCGGGTGCGGGAAGACCGTGAGCACCGGCGCAGGCTACAACGCGGGGGCGGGTGCGGTCTGCAGCGTGTGCTACATTGTCAGGGCTTGAGCGTCTTCGGTACGAGCTCTCGCATCCTCCCCACACGCGGCGGCGCCGCCGCGCGCGAGGGGCGCGCCGGCCGGCGGGCGGCGCTGGCGCTGGCGCTGGGGGCGGCGGGGGCGCTGGCACTGGCCACCGGAACGGGTTGTGCTTTCCGCGCCGGCGTGGCGCAGGGACGCGCGGCGCTGGACCGCGGGCGGCCCGACGACGCCCTGCGGATCCTTGCGGACATCGAGCTAGAGCGCAGCGGCCGCGGCGCCGGCGTCTTGGCGCGCTACGACTACGTGCGCGGCGCGGCGCTGTACGAGGTGGGCCGCAACGACGACGCGATGAGCGCGTTGCACGCCGCGCGCGCCGAGGACCTGCGCGCGGGCGGCGCGCTGCGCGGGGACGACCGCGTGCGGCTGGCGAAGATGCTGGGCGAGCTCGACACCGTCGCCGCGGGCGAGCCCACCGACGCCGCCAAGAAGAAGGACGCCGCCAAGGCGGTCGAGCCCCCCGCGAAGGAAGCGAAGGACGCCAAGGACGCCAAGGACGGCAAGGACGGCAAGGACGACAAGGACGACAAAGACGGCAAGGACGGCAAGGGCGGGGCGGACCCCAAGGGCGCGAAGGCGGCGCTGCCGGTCGCCATCGCCTGCAGCGGCGCGGTCAATACGCCCACGGGAATCTACGGCGGCTACCTCGTGGCGCTGAACGCCAAGGACGCCCCCTGCGTGCTCGCACACACGACCAAGGCGTTCGCCGAGAAGTACGGCGACATGCTGGAGTTCGCCATCGGGCTCGTGGCCTCGGCGGAGGGGAAGGTGCTGGAGGAGAAGATCGACGGCGCCGCCGCGACCCTGAAGGTGCATGAGAAGATTGTGCTGTCGGTGGACGGCGTGGACAGCACCAGCGAGAGCGACAAGACGCTGAAGCTGACCATCGAAGACGGGACGTGGAAGTTGGAGGCGCTCGACGAGGGCGGCAGCGACGACGGCGACGACGACGCCGGCGACGACCGAGGCGACGACGACTACCCGGACGATCCGGGTGACGGCGACGACGGCGACGACGGCGACGGCTGATGCGTATTGCGGCGGGGGCTCCCGGCGACGCGGAGCAGAGCGTGTTGGCGGCGTTGCTGCGCGCCCCGGGGCGCGTGGCGACGGCGCTCGAGGTCGTGTCGTCCGACGACTTCTCCACGCCGGGGCGGGCGGCGCTCTTCGCGACCGTCGCCGCGGTGGTGGAGGCGGCCCGCGGCGAGGACGTCAGCGCCGAGGACGTCGCCGGTCAGCTCGAGGCGCTGCGCGGCGCCGACGACGCGGGGCGCGCCGCCGAGATCGCCGCCGAGGCGTTGGAGACGATGGCCGCGCTGCTGGAGGCGCCACCGCCGCCGCCCACCGACGAGCGCCTGCGCTTCGACCTGCGGCGCGTGCGCGAGATGGCGGACGTGCGGCGCGCGCTGCGCGAGGCGGCGGCGCCGCCCCCGGCGGAAGCGGAGCCGGACCTTCCCGGCGGCGGCGGCGGCGGCGGCGGCGGCGGGGCGCCTCCGTGGGCGCTGCGCGAGCCCGCCGCCGGCGGCGCGCCGGACGCACCCCGCGACCCGCTGAATCTGGAAGGAAAGCTCCGCCTGCTTCAGCACCTTGCGCGGCAGGGGCTCATCACCGACGAGGAGTACGCGG
>DASYRF010000406.1:0-6757 GCA_036004705.1 Myxococcota bacterium | reverse complement strand
AGTCCACGTCGCCGTCCGCGTCGTCGTCGACGCCGTTGCCGCATACCTCCCCGCACGCGGGCGAGATGCCCAGGCACATCACGTCGGCGCAGTCGACCTGCCCGTCGCCGTTGTCGTCCACGCCGTTCGTGCAGTCCTCGGGGTTGGCGCAAGCCGGGTCCGCCGTGCAGTCGGCGTCCTGGCAGTCCACGTCGCCGTCGGCGTCGTTGTCGACGAAGTCGTTGCAGACTTCGCCGGTGCAGGACGCCGAGCCCGCGCAGTCGGAGTCGGCGCAGTCCACCGCGCCGTCGCCGTCGTCGTCCGCGCCGTTCGCGCAGTCCTCGGCGCTGCCGCCGTCGGGCACGGAGGCGTCGCTGACGGGCCCGGCGTCGCTGTCCTTGTGGCACTTGCACGCCGGGAGCAGGGCCGCCAGCGCAAGCACCATCCCCCCCACCACGAGGTTCCTCGTCCCGTCGCGCATGAGCGCTCCTTTCTGGGTCGGCGCCATTGTACTACGTTCGCTCCGGTCTTGCGCCGCGGCGCGTCGCGAAGGGCCGTGCGCACCCGCCGCCGCCTCCCGGCCGCGCATCTTGACGGCCCGCCACGCCCGGAGGACAGTCCCGCGCCATGGCCAGTGCGCGCGGTTTCCGGGCCCGGCTCCGTTACCTCTCCGACGCCGTTCTCGGCGGCGGCGCAGGGCGCCAGCTCCTTTTCCTCTTCGTTCTCACCGTCGGCATCGTCGTGGTCTTCTCCGCCGTCGCCGTGGCCCTGGGGCTGCACGAGGACGAAGGCCCGCTCGACGCGCTCTGGTACTACTTCGGCCGCGTGATGGACGCGGGCACCATGAGCGACGACGCCGGCGGATTGAACCGCCTCGTGTCGACCGTGGCCACCATCCTCGGCGTCATCGTCGCCGGCCTGCTCATCTCCTCGCTCGCCGGCAACTTCCAGGAGCGGCTGGACTCCATCAAGCGCGGCGGCGCCGCGGTCGTCGAGGACGGCCACTTCCTGGTGCTGGGATGGTCGGAGAAGATCTACTCGGTCATCGATCAGATCTCCGAGGCGTACCTCGGCAAGAAGATCGTCGTCGTCGTCATGGCGGAGCGCGACAAGGTCGCCATGCAGGACGAGCTCCACGACAAGGTCACCCATCTCGACCGCATGAAGCTGGTCGTGCGCTCCGGCAGCTCGCTCAGCCTGCACGACCTGTCGCGCGTGGCGTTCGACCGCGCGCGCGCCATCGTGGTGCTCGTCGACGAGGCCGACGCCGACGACCCGAACAAGGCCGACGGCCGCATCATCAAGACGCTGCTCGCCCTCTTCAACCACCCCGACGTGCGCGATCGCGCCGGCGAGCTGCGCGTCACCGCCGAGGTGATGCTGGCGGCGAACCAGGAGATCGCGTCCATCGCCAGCGGCGGGCACGCGCAGGTCATCAAGACGAACGAGATCATCTCCAAGATCCTCCTGCAGACGTCGCGTATCAGCGGCCTGTCGATCGTCTACGACGAGCTCTTGCGCTTCGAGGGGAACGAGATCCACTTCAAGAAGTTTCCCCAGGTGGTCGGGCGGAAGTTCGGCGAGGTGCTGCTCGACTTCCCCAACGGCTGCCTGGTGGGCGTGGCCAAGGCCGACGGCTCGGGCCACACGCTGAACCCGCCCGCCGACCACGTCCTCGCGGCCGACGAGGAGCTTCTGGTGCTCGCCGAGGACGCGGCCATCAAGTACTGGCAGTACGACGGCGCCCTGACGCCGGCGACCGTGAAGATCCCGACGCCGGCGCCGGCAGCCAAGCCGGTCGAGCACATGCTCATCCTCGGGTGGAACGAGAAGGTGTTCCCCATCATCGAGGAATACGACAACTACGTGGGGCCGGGGTCGACGCTGACGCTGGTGAACGCGCTCGACGTGGCGGCACGGACCGCCGCGCTGGAGGACAAGTGTCCGCCGGCGAAGAACGTGGACATCCGGCACCTGGTCGGCGAGTTCACCAGCCGAAAGCTCATGGAGCAGCTGGGGCCGCACGACTACCCGACGGTGATGGTGCTGGGCGACCACGTGGGCGGCGGCGGCGTAGAGGAGGCCGACACGCGGGCCATCATCGCGCTGTTGCTCCTGCGCGAGTTCCGCCGACAGCACGGCATCGAGAAGCAGGAGGTCTGCAGCGAGATCCTGAACCCCAAGAACCGCGAGCTGGCCGCTACGACGGAGATCAACGACATCGTCATCTCCAACGAGATGGTCAGCATGGTGCTGGCGCAGATCACCTACGAGCCGCGCGTGCGCCCGGTGCTGGAAGACCTGTTCCGCTCGGAGGGGAGCGAGATCTACCTGAAGGACCTGGCGCTCTACGTTCCGCCGGGGCAGACCGTGACGTTCGAGTGGCTGATCCTGGCGGCAAAGGCGCGCGGCGAAGTGGCGCTCGGCGTGCAGGTGTACGAGAACGACGCCGCCGCGCACTTCGGCCTGGTCTTGAACCCGCCGGCGGCGCTGCGACAGAAGCCCATCACGCCCAAGCCGGGCGACCGGCTCGTCGTGCTCGCGGAGGACGACGGCTGACGCTGGCGCCGCCGCGCCGCGGCCGCCGCGCTACTTGACGACGCCGAACCGATCGCCGCCGATCAGCACCACCAGGATGTGCAGCGACGTCGAGGCGGGGGCCGTGACCCACGGCCCGTGGAAGACCCAGGCGCCGCCCGAGTCACCGTTGTACCCCGTGGCGCCCGCGAGCAGGTCGAGGATTCCGTCCCCGTCGACGTCCCCCGCGGACGAGACGCCCTCCCAGAACCCACCCCCGAAGCTCGCGTCCATCTGTTCTATCGGCGGTTGCAGCGTGGCGAGCATCTGGGGGAGGTCGTTCAAGCGCCCGCCGAAGACGTAGGCGCGGCCGGCGCCGGGGGGCGGGCCGTGGCCCGGCGCGCCGACGATGAAGTCCGCCAGCTCGTCGCCGTCGAGGTCGCCGGCGCCGGAGACGCTGGCGCCGAACGCGGCGCCGTCCATGGGATCGGGTGCGAAGAGAGTCTCGGTCGGGGTGAACGGCACGGCGCCGCCGTACGGGAGCGTACGGAAGAGCGCGACGCTGCCACGGTTCGTGCCGTGGCCTTCGTCGCCGGGAGCGCCCACCAGGAAGTCGCACACTCCGTCGCCGTCCAGGTCGCCGGGGCCGGCGACGGAGGCGCCGAAGCCGTCGGGGCCTGGACCGAGCACGCCGTCGTCGAGATCGCTGCCGCCGATGCCGGGCCCGACGCCGGGCCCGCCCATGAAGAGGAAGGCGCCGCTGAAGGCACCGCCCGGGCTCCCGGGCGCGCCGACCAAGACGTCGGCGAAGCCGTCGCCGTTCACGTCGCCCGCGGAGGCGACGCTGGCGCCGAAATGTGCGCCGACCGGCAAGGTCACGAACGGCTCCAGCACGAGCGGCTGGGCGTCGAGCCCGGTCGCGGTCCCGAAAAAGACGTAGGCGGTTCCCACTTCGACGCCCGCCTTGCCGCTGCGGATGGGGTCACCTACGACGACGTCGGCGCGCCCGTCGCGGTTGAAGTCGCCCGCGCCGGCCACCGCCGCGCCGAAGCCGGGGAGGGCGCCGGCGCCCGCGGGGTTGTCCAGAGCTACGCCGGGCGTGGCGTCGTCGTCGAACACGAAGACCTGTCCCATCGTCGTGCCGGTGTCCGAGCCCGGGGCGCCGACGACTAGCTCGGCGTCGCCGTCGCCGTCGAGGTCGCCCACGCGCCCGATGGAGCTCCCGAAGCCCGCCATCATGCTGAGCGCGCCGCCGGTGATCCGTGCACCGGTGAGCGGCGCGAAGGGCATGCTGCCGGCGAAGACGTAGGCGGCGCCCGTCTCCGTCGTGGTGCCTTCGTCCGCGCCGGGCGCGCCGACGACCACGTCGGAGAAGCCGTCGCCGGTGAGGTCGCCTGGCCAGCGGCCTACGTCGACGTAGCGCCAAGGGGAGTAGTCCGTGCAGTAGGGCGTGCGGTCGCACGCGCGGACGCGCCAGTACCAGCGCCGTCCCACGACTGGGAGCATGTCGACGGGCAGCGGGACCGACGGCGTGAACCGGCCGCCGCTCGTGCCGGCGTCGGTGACCTCCAGGTGCGTGACCCCGGTGGAAAGGCTGGGGGTGCAGGTGTTGGGGCCCGGGCCGGCGCAGTCCGAGGTGAGCTGGAAGTCGTAGCTCGGCGACCAGAGCTCGTCGATGGCGTGATCCCAGATGAACGTGGGCGTGAGGTCCGGCGTGGCCGCGCCGTTGAGCGGCAGCAGCGCACGCGCGACGATGTGCTCGAGCGTCCGCGTGTCCTCGGTGAAGGTGCCGCGGTCCAGGTTCTCGTAGGCGCGGCTCGACGTGGCCAGGACGAGGTTGTCGGCGGTACGGGTGCGCACGTACACGATCAGACCCGTCACACCCGAGTCGGGCACGATGAGGATCTGGTTGTCCGCGAGGCGCGTGGGGTCGAGGGGATCGTGGAAATCGGCGCCGTCGACGGTGATGCAGCGCTCTCGCTCGCCGTCGGGTCCGTCATAGCCCGTCGTCTCGCGGACGATGACGTCGACGAAGTCCGGCGGCGTCGTGCCGTCGAGGTCGACGGTCAACAGCAGCGCCGACCCCTTGGGCCCGCAGCCTGCGTGGGCGGCGAGCGCGACGGCGGCGGCCAGCAACGCCCCGTCCACCGCGCGGGGGAGTGCGAGTCGTTTCATTGTCCGAAGTCCAGGACGTGGCCCTCGGGCACGTCGTCATGGTGCCAGTCGCCCACGGTGGGGCGCAGCGTCACGGCGAGCACGGTGACGACGATCGCGACGGCGACTGCGCCGCCGCCGGCGCCGATGCCGAGCCACAGCCCGGTGCCCGCGCCGCGCCGCGCGGCCGGCGCGCTTTCGGAGACCCCGGGCGCCAGGGCGCCCGAGGCCGTCGGACCCGTTCCAGAGGCGGTTCCGGCTCCGGTTCCGGCCGCGGCTCCGGTTCCCGCTGCGGCTCCGGTTCCGGCTGCGGTTCCGGTTCCGGCCGCCGTTCCGGTTCCGGTTCCGGTTCCCGCTGCGGTTCCGGTTCCGGCTCCGGTTCCGGCTGCGGTTCCGGTTCCGGCTCCGGTTCCGGTTCCGGCTCCGGTTCCGGTTCCGGTTCCGGCTGCGGTTCCGGTTCCGGCTCCGGTTCCGGTTCCGGTTCCGGCTGCGGTTCCGGCGCCGGCTCCGGTTCCGGCCGCGCCCGTTCCGCTCGCCGGCGCTCCCGCCTTGCCGCCCCGAAGCGTCGTGAGCAGGGCTTCGATGCGCGCGCGCACGTCGGTGGGCACCTCGGCGGCCAGGGCGCGCTCGAGCGTGGCGATGGCCTTGTCGCGCTCTCCGAGCCCGGCGAGGGCCTCCCCCAGCGCGCCGAGCAGAGCCGGGTCGTCCGCGTCCGCCCGCGCCAGCGCCCGCTGGAAGGCGTCACGCGCGGCGGCGAAGTCCTTGGCCGCCAACGCCGCCAGGCCCATCTCGCGCATCGCCCCGACAAAGTACGCGCGCGCCTTCGGCGCTGCCTCGTGCGTCGGGGCCGCGTCCAGGAACTTCTCGTACAGGGCCACGGCGGCGTCGATCTTCTTCGATAGATGTTGGCAACGCGCCATGCTGTAGAGCGCCAGCGGGTCGGGCTCCAGCTTGTAGGCGGCCTCGAAGCCCGCGTAGGCCTCCTCGTACTTCCCGGCCTCGTACAGGGCGTAGGCCGCCTTGTACTTCGACTTGTACGCGGCGGAGGCGGCGTCCGCCGCACCGGGGGCGCACACCAGCACCGCCGCCACGATCGCGAGGACCGCGCGCGTCGGACTCGTCGCGCCGCTGCGCGTGGCGCGACGCCGATTAGGGTGGGATGGGAAGGGCTTCATCGTCCTTTCCTGGCTTGGCAGTGGACGGCTTGGGCGCGCGCGGCTTGGCCGTGCCGCTCCGCAGCTTCTTCGCCGCTTTCGCCGTCCCCGCACCCGCACTTCCGGCGCGGCCGGACTCGGGCGTCGAGGTCTTCGGGCCCGCGGTCGACGCAGGCGCTGCCGTCCCGTGCTTGTCGTCCGGGTCGGGCAGGTCCGGCTTCGGCGCCGCGGTGGCCGACAGGCCGGTGCCGGCGGCGTCGTGCTTCGACGTCGAGTGTGCGGGCCGCGGCATGCGCGCGCGCCCGTCGCCGCCGCCGTCGTCGCTCTCGCCGTCCGGTCCCGTTCCGGGGCCCAGCACCAGATACGTGCCGAGGCCGGCGCTCAGCAGCACGGCCAGCGCGCCCGCCACCGGAAAGATCCAGCGCGCACGCGCGCGGTGCACGGGCTCCAGCTCGGCGGCGCTCGCCGCCAGCGTGCTCGGGCGCTTGAACGGTGCGCCCGCCGGGCCCGTGCCGCCGGCCGCCTCTGCACGCAACCGTGCGCCCGGCGGCGCCGGCGTCGGGTGCGTCATCGCCAGCGCCGAGCTCGCCGACAGCGTCTCCCCCGTCGCGCCCGGGCCCCTCTCGCGCGCCGCGGGCGCTCCTGTCCTCGCGGCGGCCACCCCCGCCGCCGCGGCGCCCGCTGTCGCGCGCCCCTGCGCCTCCGCGCCCGTGCTCGCGCCGCCCGGCGACGACGCGGCCGTCATCGCCGCGCTCATCTCCTCCATCGACTGGTAGCGCTGCGCCGGGTCCTTGGCGAGCGCGCGCAGCACCGCCGCCTCCAGCCGCTCCGGCACCGCCGCGTTGAAGTGGCGCAGCGGCGGCGGCGCCTGCATCAGGTGCATCGCCATCACGTGCCCGTAGCCTTCCGCCACGAACGGCGGCCGCCCGCAAAGCATCTCGTACGCCACGACG
>DASYRF010000405.1:0-19366 GCA_036004705.1 Myxococcota bacterium | reverse complement strand
CCAGCGACGGCGCCGCGCTGGCGGGGCAGCCGCAGGCGTTCGACACGGGTGTCGGCGCCTACTACGCCAGCGTCCCCAACCCCGCCTTCATCGACGGCTTCCCCGCCGCGGGCGACTACGCCATCACGAACACCTACGAAGGCTGGTACACGTCTTCCGCCGGCGTGGTGCGCGCGCCGATGCTGCCCCCGAGCTGGCGGCGCTCCGCCGCCCCGCCCGACGGTGGCTGGGGCTTCGGCGGCAACCTCTTCGTGGTGACGCGCCTCGACGGATTCGACTACCAAGACGCCGACGACCTCGTCGACCGCGCCGTCGCCAGCGACGGCACGTTTCCGGCCGCCGAGCTGCTGTGCATGCACGGCGGCGACGAGGCGCGCGGCGCGCGCGACCCCGAGTGCGAGTTCGCCACGCGCATGCTGGCGATGGCCGGCTTCAACGCCGCCTTCCTGCCGGCCTTCGACCCCGCCCTCGCCGGCCACGACCTCGCCGCCTACTTCACCGGCGCCGCGGATCTGCGTGGCGCCATCGCCGGCAACACCTACGCGCCCGGCGCCATCACCTGCAACCTGACCTCGGTCGGGGCCACCACCGACGACTTCTACTGCGACGCCAGCGGCACCGTCTGCCCCGAGGTCGAGCCGCAAACGTCGATTGCGCGCTTCATCCGCGCCGGCGCGACCGGCGCCCACGGCTGCGTCGCCGAACCGCTCAACAACGTCTTCCCCAACGCCGCCGCCTTGCTGCTCTACACGTTCGGCTACAACCTCGGCGAGAGCTATTTCTTCGCGCAGCGCTTTCTCTATTGGCAGAACATCTATCTGGGCGATCCCCTCGCCACGCCCTACGCGGCGCGCCCCGCCGTCACGATCGGCGACGGCAGCGGCGGCGGCACGGTCCCGAGCGGCGCCGCCCTGGTCGTCACCGCGGCGCACGACGACGGCATCGCGCTGATGGCGCTGTACGTCGACGGCACCCGCGTCCTGCAGCAAGTGACCGACGAGATCGACTACACGGTGGACGCCGCGCCCGGCGCCACGCTCGACGTCCTCGCCGTCGCCGTCGCGGCCGACGCTCCCGCGACGCGTCCCGGCTGGCCCAACCCCGACCAGATGCCCCGGCCCGACGTCCAGGGCTGGTCCACGGCGACGATCACCGTCGGCGCGCCGCTCCCCGGCGGTACGGACGCCGGCACGCTTCCCGAGCCTCCGCCCGACGACGCCCCGCACGGGTGCGCCTGTCGCGCCGCCCCGTCGCGCGCCACGCCGCCGGTTGTTCTGCTCTTGCTCGCCTTCGCCGGCTTCGCGGTGCGCGCCGGCTCGCGCGTCCGCGGGCGCCGCCGCTGACGCCCGCGCGGCGCCCGCAGGAGAAGCCTCCGCGCGCTTCAGCTCAGGGAGTGTGAAGAAATCGGAGGAGGAGCTTCGATGCGCGGTGCCTCGTCCGCCACCGCGACGGTTCGATCGCCGAGTATGCTTCGCCGAGGGGTCGCTCTTCGCGCGATCCTCGGCTCAGTGAACGGGAGCGGCGCCGGAGCCGACGGGCGCAACGGAGCCGGCCGGCGCGGGGGCGGCCGTCAGGATCGGGCCGGGAGCGGTGCCGGTGGCGCCGACGCCGCCGCCGGGAAGAACCGCAGCGGGGAGCCGCGGCACGATGTCCAGGCCGCCGGCAACGTGCAGCGTGATCTTGTAGACCTGACCCAGCACCGGCTTCACGTGGGGAGCCTCGCCCTGCGCCACCGCGACGCCGGCGGCCGCGGCCGCCTTGGGGTCGTTCGCGTACTCCCAGAAGCGGCGCCAGATCTCCTCCTCGAACGGGCTGGGCGCCGCGTCCACCTGCAACGCTTCGGGGATCATCGACTCCCCGGTGGAGCGGTACAGCGGCACGCCTTGTACGGGCTGCATCAGGTCGCCGAAGGCGCGGCGGAAGAGCAGCAGGCTCTTTCCGCGCAGCCCCTCGCCTTCCTCCACGAGCTTGCGGTCGAACTTCACGACGAGCGCGTCAATGTAGAACTCACTGCCGAGCAAGACCATCGGGCGGGTCATGACAGGCTTCTCGGTGCCGGGCTCGTACATGATGAAAGTGAGACGCATCTCCGGCTGGCCGGACGCGGCGTTCACGCTCAGTCCGTCGACGCGGACGTCCGCGACCACGTCCTTGGCCCAGACCCGGTCCAGCTTGGCCTCGAGGCTGGCGATGACCCGCTTGTTCTCCTCGATGATCCGGTCCTTCTCGGTGAGCGTCCACCAGTACCAGCCGCCGGCGGCGCCGGCGGCCAGCAAGAGCAAGATCCCGAACGCGGCGAAGAGCTTTCGTCCCGACATCGATCCATTATACTGCGGCGCGCATGACGACGCGGATCTACTACGAAGACCCGTTGCGGACCGAGTTCCGCGCGCGCGTGGTGGCGCACGCCGCCTGGAGCGGCGCGCCGGCCGTGGTGCTCGACGCGACGGCCTTCTACCCGGAGTCCGGGGGACAGATGGCGGACCGCGGCGCGCTCGCCGGACAAGGCGTGCGCGACGTGCAGGTCGGGGACGACGGCGCGGTGCTGCACGTGATGGACCTGGCGCCGGGGAGTGCGCTGCCGGCGGTAGGTGCCGAGGTGGACGGCGCGGTGGACCGCGCCCGCCGGCGCGTGCACATGGCGCTCCATACGGGACAGCACATGCTGTCGCGCGCGCTCGCGGACGTGGCGGGCGCCGAGACGATGTCGTCGCGGCTCGGTGAGACGGCGTGCACCATCGATCTCGACCGCGCCGTCGCGCAGGAACGGGACCTCGCCCGCGCGGAAGACCTGGTCAACGCCGTGGTGGACGACGACGTCGCCGTGCGCGCCTTCTTCCCCGCGCCGGCCGAGCTGGCGGCGCTGCCGCTACGGCGCCCCCCGAAGGTGACGGACGGCGTGCGCATCGTCGCCATCGGCGAGTTCGACTACACGCCCTGCGGCGGGACGCATTGCACACGCTCGGCGCAGGTGGGACTGGTCCGCGTCACCGGCGTGGAGCGCTACAAAGGCGGAACGCGGGTCTACTTCGAGGCGGGACGCCGAGCGCGCAGCGCACTGGCGGGCCACTCGGACGTGCTGACGTCGCTGGCGCGCGAGCTGACGTGCGGCACGGCGGAAGTGCCCGGCGCGCTGGAGCGGCTGCGCGCCGACCTGACGCGGGCACGCGAATCGCTGGGCACGGCCCGCGCCAAGCTGGCCACGGCCACCGCCGACGAGCTGGCCGCCGTCGCGCTCGCCCGCGGCGAGCGGCAGGTGACGGCCGCATTCGACGACGCCGACGCCGACGTCCTGCGCGCGATAGCCGCCCGCCTCACCGCCGCCGCCGGCACGAGTGGGCGCTGCGACATGGTCGCGTTCCTCGCCGCGCGCGCCGCCGACGGAGTGCTGGTGCTGGTCGCCCGCGGCGCCGACAGCGCGTTCGACTGCGGCGGCTTCGTCAAGCGCGTTGCCGCCGCCAGCGGTGGCCGCGGCGGCGGCCGCCCGGAGCGGGCCGAGGGGCGCCTGCCCGCCGGCGCCGACTGGCTCGCGCTGGTCGCCGGCGCCGCTGGCGTGTAGCGCCGATCCAGCACTGAAACGCGTCGAGCGCGGCGGTGCGTCGCCGGTGCGGTGGATTACGGCGCGACGGCGCGCTCGGCAGGCACGGCCTCGATCTGGACCGGCACGCCGCTCAGCACGGCGGTGCCGCTGGGCGGGTCGAGCGCTTCGGGATCGGTCAGGAGGTTCGCGCTCACGCCGGCGTGGCGCGCCGCCACGCTAAGACGGGCGCCGGGCGCGTCGTGGCCCCAGCCGTGCGGCAGGCTCACCACGCCGGGCATCACCTCGTCGGTCACCTGCGCCGGCGCCACCAGTGTGCCGGTGCGGCTCGTCACGCGCACCGCGGCGCCGTCGGCGATGCCGTGCGCGGCCGCGTCGCGCGGATTCACCAGCAGTACGCAGCGGTCGGGACCCTTCACCAGGCTCGGCGCGTTGTGCAGCCACGAGTTGTTCGTGCGCAGGTGCCGCCTGCCCACCAGAACCAGTCCGGGCGCCGACGGCGCTGCCGCCGCCGCCGCCAGAACGCCGCGCAGGCGCGCCACTTCGTCGACCATGAGCGCAGGAGCGAGGTCGATGCGCCCACCAGGCGTGGCGATGCGCCCGTCGAGGCACGGCTGCAACGGCCCGAGGTCCACGCCGTGCGGGGCTTCGCGCAGCCGCCGCATCGAGAGCCCGCCCCGCACGCCGCGCCCGTAGGGACCCGCGCGCAGCCCCAGGTCCAGGGCGCGCTCCAGCCCCAGCGCACGCAACCCTCGCAGCGCCAGCGCCAGCCCGCGCCGGCCGCGCCGCTGCGCGACGCCCACGGCCAGCCGCGAAAGGATCTCCCAGTCGCCGGGCGCGTCCGCCGGCGCCGTGAACACCGGCGCCGACCAGCGCGCGGTGTTCCGCACCGCCACCGCGTGCAGCGCCAGGTCGTAGTGCCCCTGCTCCAGCGGGCTGCACGGCGGCAGGATCAGGTGCGCGTGGCGCGTCGTCTCGTTGAGGTAGAGGTCCACCGAGACCATGAACTCGAGCGACGGGAGCGCCGCGGCCAGCCGGTGGCCCGCCGGCGTGCTCAGCACCGGGTTGCCCGCCGTGGTCACGAGCGCGCGCATCCGCCCGGCGCCCGGCGTGGCGATCTCCTCCGCCAGCACGCTGGCGGGCAGCTCGCCCATCGCCTCGGGAGCGCCGCGCACGCGCGACCGCCAGCGACCGCGCCCGCCCGCGAGCCCCAGGCGCGGTGCCAGCCGCACGACGTCCACGGCCGGTTGCGGGAACATCGCCCCGCCTTCGGCGTCGACGTTGCCGGCCAGGAGGTTCACGACGTCGACGAGCCAGGAGGAGAGCGTGCCGAACGGCTGCGTGCAGGTACCGATGCGGCCGTAAAGCACGGCGCGCTCCGTCGCCGCCAGCGCAGCGGCGAGCCCGCGCATCACCCCGGCGTCGATGCCGGTGGCCGCCGCCACGCGCTCGGGCGCGAACGGCTCCAGCAGCGCGCGCAGGCGCTCCTTGCCGACGAGCCGCGACGCGTGAGCCCGCCCCGTCGCGGCGCGCGCCGCGCCTGGGGCCGCCGGCCCCAGTGCGTCGTCCAGAAGCGTGCGCGCCAGCGCCGCCAGCAGCAGCGCGTCGGAGCCGGGGCGGATGAAGTGGTGCTCGTCGGCGAGCGCGGCCGTCTCGGTGCGGCGCGGGTCGATCACAATCAGCCGCCCGCCCCGGCGGCGCAACGCGCGCAACCGCCGCGGCATGCCCGGCGCGGACATGATGCTGCCGTTGGACACCACCGGGTTCGCGCCCAGCACCACCATCAGATCGGTGCGGTCCACGTCGGGCACCGCGAAGAGGTACTGGTTCCCCCACAGCAGCCAGTTCGCCACTTGCTTGGGGAGCTGGTCGACCGTGCTCGCCGAGAACCGCGCCTCGGTGTCGAGCGCCGCATGCATCAGCAGCGTGCCGACCAGCGCGCCGGTGTTGTGCGCCGTGGGATTGCCGGCGTAGTAGCCAACCGCGCCTCGCCCGTCGCGCTCGCGGATGTCGGCCAGCCGTTCGGCCGCCAGCGCCAACGCCTCGTCCCAGCCGATCTCGACCCAGGCGCCGCCGTGACGGCGTATCGGCCGCCGCAGTCGGTCGGGATCCTCGTGCAGCTCCTTGAGCGCGTAGGCCTTCGGGCAAAGGAATCCGTGCGAGAGCACGTCGTCGTCGTCGCCGGTGATGCGTGCGACGTTGCCGGCGTCGTCGGTGTCGACGACCAGGCCGCACATGGCTTCGCAGAGATGGCAAGTGCGCAGATGACGCGGCACGCGCCGATCCTGTCACGCCGCCCTCCCCGCGTACAGCGGACCCGCGCGCCACGCCGAAGCGCTACGCTCACGGTCATGACGTCGCTCGCCCGGCGCCTGCGCCTCGCGCACCGCCCCGCCGCCTCCCGGGGGGCCGCCGTCGCCACCGCCGCCACGGCCGCCGCCGCCCTCATCGCGCTGCTCGCCGCCGGCCCCGCGCACGCGTTCTGGGACTTGCCCCGACTCTGGCTGAGCGACGGCTCTTACGCGCTGTACGTCGCCCCGCCCGCGGTGGCCGCCGGCGCGGCCTCGCGCTCCGGCGCCGACGCCGCGGACGACAGCACGGTGCCCGGTCCGCCCGGCACTGCGCGGGCCTACCCGGTCGTCCTCGCGCTGCACGGCATGGCCGACCGGCCCGACTGGGCCTGCCACATCTGGTCCACCACCGCCGGCCCCGAGTTCGGCTTCTTCGTCTGCCCGCACGGAAAGCTGCGCGCCGCTCCAACCATCTACAGGGGCGTCGCGCGCCCCGGCTTCCCCACCGCCAGCGCGTGGTCAGGCGCCGGGCAGGCGAAGGCACGCGGGCTGGAAGCGCTGGGCCTGCTACGCGGGCGCTTCGGCGCGACCGTCGCGCCGAACGCGGCGGTGTGCGTCGGCTTCTCGCAGGGCGCCTACCTCTCGATCCACCTGGCCCTGCACGACCCCACGGTTTGCCGTGCGGCCATCGCCGCCATGCCGTTCTTCAAGGCCGAGTGGGTCCCGCGCCCGCCGCCTGGCGTGCGCCCGCCGCCCATCTACCTCGTTACCGGCACGCGCGACGTCGGCTACCGTCATGTGCTCGCGGCGCGCGACCGCCTCGCTGCGTTCGGCTACCCCGTCGAAGTGAAGGTGTTCGCCGGGCTCGGCCACGACTGGGCGCCGGACTTCAGCGCCGCCGTGCATCCGGCGTTCGACTGGGTGGCGGCGACGCTGGCGCCGTAGCACGCCTACCGAACGGTCGCCTTCGAGCGCGCCAGCTTCTCCGCCAACAGGCCTTCCAGCGCGGACTTCGCCGGCTCCTCGACGTTCGTGAACACCACCGCCACGCCCGGCGGACCGGACAGGTCTTCCGGGCGTACGGAGCGCACGACCACGCCGCTGACCGCTATCTCGCGCCCCTCGCCGATCTGCACGGACATGGAGACGAGCGTCCCCATCGGGCGCGGCTCGGCCATCTGGATGAAGACGCCGCCGCGGCTCAGGTCTACGGTCCGGCTCGCCACGGCGTCATCCACGCTGGCGAACTTCACGACGACCGCCAGCTCCAGCGCCACGCGCGGCCACCGCCGCCGGTTTTCTCGTTCGGGCATGAGGGCCTCATTATACGGTAAGCTTCGGCCGTCGGGGAGCCGGCTTGAGCCGCCGGGGGCAAGGTCGTCGATCGGCGACGCGCGTCGCGGACGGGCGTCGCGCACGCGGCGCGACCGGCGCCAGGGCCGCGTCCTTTCGCGCGGTTCCGCGCGGCACGGGCAGTGCAACGGGACCACGGCGGAAGCGACGAATGACGAACCTTACCTCACGCCTGTTTCGACGCGCCGTGGGCGTCGCCGCCGCCTTGAGCGCCGCTGCGCCCGGGATCGCGCCCGCGGCGCCGAGCGAGAGCGCACCCGTTGCGGCCGCTGCCGCCACCGCTGCCGCTGCCGCAACGCCCGCCACCACCGCGCCTGCCCCAGCGACCTCGGCGCCAGCGCCAGCGGTCGCGCCCCCGCCTGCACCTGACCTGTGGCCCGCGCCAACCGGCCTGCTCCTCGACGCGGACCTCATCGGGACGGTCGACCGCATCGGCGCGTTGCTGAACGTCAGCCTGCGTTTTCGCAAGCGGCTGTACCTCTCGCGGAGCGACGCCTTCGCCGAGAACTACCTGGGCGTATCGCTCATCACGCAGACCTCACCCGATTTCACGCAGAACGGCTTCACGGCGGAGCTGGCCCCGGCGGCCTTCTTCCGCTTGACGGTCGGGTACGAGCTGGTCGCCTACTTCGGCACGTTCAACGCGTTGCACGGGTTGCGCGATTGCGATCCGCCCCTCGCCGCCTCCGATCGCGACACGCGCTGCGTTTTCCAAGTGGACTCGTTCGGGCCGCGTCTCCCGAACGTGACCGCCGAATGGGGCCACCGCGCCTGGGCGCAAGCGCGCCTGCGCGCCAAGCTCGGCCCCCTGGTGGCCGTCGACTTCTTCAACGCCGAGCACTGGTGGTTCCGTCCGGACTGGAGCGCCGGCGCACCCGAGGACTTCTGGTACAACGAGCTGCACTACACGCCGCAAAAGCGCGTCGACTGGGTGCTGCTGAACAACGTCTCCGTCTTGTACGAGGTGCTGCCCTCGCCGGGCGGCGCCAAGCCGAACGTCCTCGTGGGCCTCGACGAGCGCTTCGCCTACGTGCTCGGCACGCGCTACCTCACGCACCGCGTCGGCCTGATGGGGGTCGTGAACATCCCCGCGTGGGGCAGCTTCCGCAACGCCGCCGCCGTGCTCCTCGTCGAGTGGTACACGCACGATCGCTACAAGGTCGGCGCGTTCCCCTTTGTCGGACTCGTCTTCACCGCCATGACCAAGAGCTTCCTCTAGGAGTGCCATGCGCCGACCCTCCACGTCGTCTTCGCCCACGATCCCGACCACGGCCACGGCCACGGCCCCGACCGCGTCGGCGACCGCGACCGCCATCCTCCGCGGCGTCGTCCTCGCTGCTGCCGCTGCCGCCGCCGCTGCCGCCGCCGTCACCGGCGCCGCCGCGACCACCTTCGCGGCCGGCGCGTTCCCGTGGACCGGCACAGTCACGCTCACGTCGTCCAGCGGCGGCACGCTCAGCTGGACCCTGCGCAGCGAGGCCGGCGGCGTGCTCGTCGCCGAGGGCCGCTCACCCGCCTGGACCGTCGTGCACCGCGCCCGCCCCGACGGCACGCCCGTCTCCACCACCACGACGAAAGGCGCACACACCGCGAGCGTCACCTACCGGCCCGACGGCGCCAGCTTCACCTGGAAGAAGGGCGCCGAGGGCGGCACCCACGAAGTCGCCGCCGCCGGCCTCTGGGACGGCGACGCCCTCGAAGTACGGCTGGCCGGCATCGACTGGACGAAGTCCAAGTCAATCACCTTCAAGGTCCTCGACACCGACTCCGAGGACGGCGACGTCTACGAGATGAAGGCCACGTTCGAGGGCGAGGAGAGCTGCGCGAAAGGACCGTGCCGCCACGTCAAGGTCGCCCTCGCCGGGATCAAGGCCGCCTTCGGGCCCAAGTGGCACTTCTGGTTCGGCAGCGGACCTGGCGCGCCGTTCCTGAAGTTCGAAGGCCGCATCGGGACGTTCGAGGCGAAGTGATCCGCTCCTCCAGGGAGAAGAAATGACGACCGATATCCGCGCGGTGAAGGACGACGACGACCTGCACCGCTTCGTCACCTGGCCGTGGGCGCTGTACGACGGCGACCCGGCCTGGGTGCCGCCGCTGGTGTCGCGCGAGAAGAAGCGCCTCGACCCCGCACGCAACCCGTTCTTCAAGAAAGCGGAGGCGGCGCTCTTCCTGGCGTGGCGTGGCGGCGACGTCGTCGGGCGCATCGCGGCCATCGACAACCGCGCGCACAACGAGCAGCGCGCCGACAAGACCGGCTTCTTCGGCTTCTTCGAGACCGTCGACGACGCCGCCGTGGCCGAAGCGCTCGTGGGTGCGGCGGAGCGTTGGTTCAAGGAGCACGGGCACGCCTTCTCCAGCGGGCCCATGAACCTCAGCCGCATCGAGGAGACCGGCATCGTCGTGGAGGGCCACGACCGCCGCCCGCCGTTCATGGCCGGACACAACCCGGCCTACTATCAGCGCCTGCTAGAAGGGCTCGGCTACGAGAAGGAGCGCGACGCGTTCGCCTACGAGAAGTACCTGTTCCGGCCCGACGGCTCGCCCGAAGTGCCGCCGCCCGGCCTTCTGGCCGCCGCGGGGCGCGCCGCGGACCGCACCGACCTGGCGGTACGCTCGGTGCGTATGGGCGAATGGGAGCAGGAGATGGACCACGCGCACCGCATTTTCGTGGAGGCGTTCCGCAAGCTCGAAGGCAACTACGCGATGACGCGCGCCGAGTTCGGCAACATGGCCAAGCAGCTCCGCTCGGTCATGGACAAGCGGCTCTTGCTCTTCCTGGAGCGGCAGAACGAGGTCGTCGGCTTCGCGCTCCTCTTCCCCGAGGTCAACGAGATCCTTTCGCGCGTCAACGGGAGCCTTTTCCCCATCGGCTGGGCGAAGGCGCTCTACTGGCGCCGGCGCGTGGAAACCGTCAGCTTCAAGCTGATGGGCGTGCTGCCGGAGCTGCGCAAGGAGGGGCTGGCCGCGCACATGGCGTTGGAGGCGAGCCTCACGGCGCAGCGCCTCGGCTACCGGCGCATGGAGATGTCGCTGGTGTTGGAGTCCAACCAGCGCATGCGCGAGTTCATCGAGCTGCAAGAGGCGAAGCCGTATTTGCGCTACCGGCTCTACCGGCGGGCGCTGTCATGAGCACGCTCGCGGCGAAGCTGCACCTGCGCCTGCGCACGAAGCTCGCTTACGGCGTCGGGGCGTATGGCTACTCGGTGGCCAACACGATGCTCATGCTGTACTTCAACTTCTTCCTGACCGACGTCCTGCGCCTTCCACCCCTGCTCGCCGGCGTCGTGCAGCTCGTGCGCAATGCGTGGGTCGCGGTCAACGACCCGGTCATCGGCATGCTGACCGACCGCACCCGCTCGCGCTTGGGGCGGCGGCGCTCCTGGATGCTGTTCGCTTTCATTCCGTACGGGGTGCTGTTCGCCGCGCTGTGGCAGCACCCGCCCACCACCACGCCCTGGGGCACGGTGGCGTGGCTGATCGGCGCGGTGTTCCTCTACGACGTCGCCACCACCGCGGTGTGGGTGCCGTACAACGCCCTCACGCCGGAGATCACCGAGGACTACGACGAGCGCACGTCGCTCACCGCCTGGCGAATGGTGCTGTCGATGCTGGGCGGGCTCGTGGTCGGCGGCGCCGTGGAGCCGCTGCTGAAGGCGCTCGGCGACGCGACGCGCGGCTTCTCGATCGTCGGCTGGGCCGCTGGCGCCATGGCCGCGCTGCCGTTCTTCTGGGTGGTCCTGGGGGTGCGCGAACGATGGAGCGGCGGCGCCGCCAAAGCGCACGGCGAGCTCGGCATGATCGACATGTTCCGCGTCACGCTGCGCAACCGTGCCTTCCTCGCGGCGCTGCTGGTGTACGTGCTGGCGTGGGTGTGCATCGCCATGGCCTCGGCCATGTTCGTGCCGTTCCTGACGCACTGGATGCACATGGGCTACGCGGTGGTGCTCTTCACCGTGCAGGCATCGGCGATGATCATCGGCGTCCCCGCGGTGGTCTGGCTGTCCAAGCGGATCGGAAAGAAGGGCGCCTACGCGGTGGGCATCGCGTTCTGGGCGGTGGTGCAGACGGGCATGGTGTTCCTGTCTCCCGCCCACGCCCCGTACGCCGTGGTCCTCGCGGCGCTGGCTGGCATCGGGCTGGGCACGGCCCACGTGATGCCGTGGTCGATGGTGCCGGACTGCATCGAGCTGGACGAGCTGGAAACGGGTCAGCGGCGCGAAGGGGCCTACTACGGGGTGATGGCGTGCGTGGAGAAGATCGGCACGGCCGCCGCGCTGGCCGGGCTGGACGTCGTGCTCCAGGTCTTCGGCTACGTGGGCGGCGCCGCGGTGCAGACCCCGCGCGCGCTGTGGGCATTGCGCGTGCTGATGGGGCCGGCCCCGGCGGCGCTGCTGTTGCTGTCGATCGTCGCCGTGATGTTCTACCCGTTGAGCAAGGCGCGCCACGACGAGGTGCGCCGCGTGCTGGGCGAGCGGCGCGCCGCCGCCGCGGTCAAGGCCGCGTAGGCCGCCGCTGGCCCACCTTCCGCGGCCGCGCCCCGAGCCCGCCGCGCCCGTGGTGAGCCGCCGCCCCCTTGCGGGGCTGCGGGTCGCGTGGTATGCAACCGCCGCTCCGCGGGGCGCGTGGCGCGCCGTGCGGGGAGTAAATCCAGCCTCCTGGCAAGGGATCCTAGGATCCCCTTCCGCACGGGGTGCCGGCGGCTCGCACGCGATGCGCGCGAGGTGTCGGTGGGGCGGAAGCGGGCGGCGGCATAACCCCGGGAGAAGAGATGGAAACCGCAGTCTCGATCCGTGATCTACTCGAAGCCGGCGTCCACTTCGGCCACCAGACGCGCCGCTGGAACCCGAAGATGAAGCCGTACATCTACGGCGCCCGCAACGGCATCTACATCATCGACCTACAGAAGACGGTGCCGCTTTTCCAGCGCGCCTACCAGGCAATCACCGACGTGGTAGCGCGCGGAGGCGACTGCTTGTTCGTCGGCACGAAGAAGCAGGCCCAGGAAGTAATGAAGGAAGAGGCAGTGCGCTCGAAGATGTTTTTCGTCACCAACCGCTGGCTGGGCGGCATGCTCACGAACTGGAAGACCATCAAGGGGTCCATCGACCGCCTGACGCGCATCGAGAAGATGGCGCTCGACGGTACGTTCCTGGCGCTGCCCAAGAAGGAAGTCCTCGAGCTGGAGAAAGAGCGCGTGAAGCTCGAGAAGAACCTCGGCGGCATCAAGGCGATGGCCAAGCTGCCCGGCGTCATCTTCACGGTCGACCCGAACCACGAGCACATCGGCGTGGCGGAGGCGAACCGGCTGCGCATTCCGGTGGTGGCGGTCGTCGACACGAATTGCGATCCGGACGTCATCCAGTACCCCATCCCCGGCAACGACGACGCCATCCGGTCCATCAAGCTGTTCGCGGGCAAGGTCGCCGACGCGTGCCTGGAAGGGCTGGCGCTGCGCAAGGAATTCGCCTCGGTGCGCGCGCGCGAGCGCGTGCAGGCGGAGGTGCAGGAGATGCCCGACCAGTACGAGATTTCGCCCGACCGTGCCGACGGGCGCGCCGCGCCCGTGGAGGTCGTGCGCAAGGGACGTGGCGAGGCGATGCCCGAGCCGCCGCCCGAGGCGACGGCTGAGACCTTCGACGAGTGACGACGCGCACGCGCAGCGCGAGCAGAGAGCACCAGCACGTAGCACGCAGCACCAAGGAGCAAGGGACGATGGGTACCTCCGCGACGGAAGTGAAGGAGCTTCGCGAGCGCACCGGCGCTGGCATGATGGACTGCAAGGTGGCGCTGACCGAGTGCGGCGGTGACATGGAAAAGGCGGTCGACTACCTGCAGAAGAAGGGGATTGCCAAGGCGGCCAAACGCGCCGGCAAGGTGGCGTCGGAAGGGGTGGTGCACGCGTACGTGCATGCCGGCGGGCGGATCGGCGTGCTGGTCGAGGTGAACAGCGAGACGGACTTCGTGGCGCGCAGCGCCGAGTTCACGACGATGGTGCACGACATCGCCATGCAGATCTGCGCGTCGAACCCGCTGTACATCACGCCGGACGTCATCCCGGCCGCGGAGCTGCAGCGGCAGAAGGACATCTTCGCGGCGCAGGCCGCCGAGAGCGGCAAGCCGCCGGCCATCGCCGAGAAGATGGCGCAAGGGCGCCTGACCAAGTGGTACAGCGAGGTGTGCTTGGTGGAGCAGCCGTTCGTGAAGGAGCCGGAGAAGCCGGTCAAAGAATTGCTCACGGCGATGAGCGCCAAGACGGGTGAGAAAATCGCCGTGCGGCGGTTCGTGCGGTTCGAGGTGGGCGAGGGCATCGAGAAAAAGGCCAGCGATCTCGCCGCCGAGGTGGCCGCGATGGTCGGCGAGCCGAAGAGCTGAGCCGGGCGGAGGACCTTTTCCGTGGACGGCGACCCATCTGCTAGCGGGGCGAAGTTCCGGCGCATCCTGCTGAAGCTGTCGGGCGAAGCGCTGGCCGCGGGAAACGGCTACGGAATCGATCCCGCTACGCTGAAGGCGATTGCGGGCGAGGTGGTCGACGTCCACCGGCTCGGCGTGGAGCTGGGGCTGGTGCTGGGCGGCGGGAACATCTTTCGCGGGCTCGAGGCCAACGAGATGGACCGCACCAGCGCCGACTACATCGGCATGCTGGCGACGGTGATGAACGCCATCGCCCTGCAGGACGCGATCGAGCGGATGGGCGTGCCGACGCGCGTGCAGAGCGCGCTCACCATCACACGTTTGGCCGAGCCCTACATCCGCAGGCGCGCCATCCGGCACTTGGAAAAAGGGCGCGTGGTCATCTTCGCCGCCGGGACGGGCAACCCGTTCTTCACGACCGACACCGCGGCGGCGCTGCGGGCCATGGAGATCCGCGCGGACATCATCTTGAAGGCGACGAAGGTCGACGGCGTGTACGACCGCGACCCGTCCAAGCACAGCGACGCCGTGATGCTGAAGCGGCTCACCTACCTCGAGGTGCTGAACCGCGACCTGCGCGTGATGGACGCAACGGCCATCTCGCTGTGCATGGACAACGGGCTGCCCATCCGGGTCTTCAACCTGACGGTCCCGGGGAACATCGTCCGGGTCGTGAAGGGCGACGACATCGGCACCGAGGTGCGCGCGGAGGAACGATGACGGACGACATCATTGCGAACTTGCAGACGGAGATGGGCCAGACGCTGGAGGCGCTCAAGCGCGACCTGGCCAAGGTGCGCACGGGGCGGGCGAACCTCGCCATCCTGGAAGGCATTCGCGTCGACTACTACGGGGTGTCGACACCGCTGAACCAGGTCGCGGCGCTGAAGATTGCCGACCCGCGCCTCATCACCATCAAGCCCTGGGAGAAGGGAATGGTGGCGCCGATCGAGAAAGCGATCCTCGGAGGCGACATCGGGCTGACGCCGTCCAACGACGGCGAGCTGATCCGGCTGCCGATTCCGCCGCTGACGCAGGAGCGGCGCGAGCAGCTCGCCAAGCAGGTGCGCAAGATCGGCGAGGAGGCGCGGGTGGCGATGCGCGGGCACCGGCGCGACGCCAACGAGATGCTGAAGGACGCCCAGACGGAGGGCGAAATCACCGAGGACGACATGCGGCGCGGCCTGACGCGCGTGCAACAGCTCACGGACGAGCACGTGACGAAGGCGGACGAGATCGTGGAGAAGAAGGAACAAGAGATCCTGAACGGCTAGCGGCGGCGCGTGGGCCCGGGTTAAGGTTACCAACCGTGTACGTCATCGACTTCCTCGAACAGCGCAAGACGCTCAGCAAGGATCAGTTCGTCGCGCGGCATCCCGACCCGGTCCTCATCCTGCAGAGCCCGGAATCGGCGGCGACCGGAGCGGGGGCGAGCGCGGGGGCGGGCGCTGGAGCGAGCGGCGCCGTCGGGGTCGGCGGAGGCGGAGTGGCGCCGGGGCCGGGTACGCCAGCGACCGGCGTGCCGCGTGCCGCGGATGGCAACGCGGCGGGACATGCGCATTCCACGCGCGACATCCCCAAGCTCGCCGGCGACCGTTTTTCCAACTCTGGCTTCGACGAGGACAGCGAGGAGTCCACGCTGGTGGGGCCGGGGGCGGGCTCGCTGAAGCAGCCGCTCATTCCGCGGCCCAAGCCCGGCGGCGGGGGCCACGATACCCTCACGACGCTGGCCTCGATGAAGTCGACGGTGCTGCTGAAGCGCGCCGCCGAGTCGATGCTGGTGCTGCCCGTCCGTAAGACGGGCGTGAACCTCTACCAGGACAAGATCACGGTCGGTCGGGCGTCCAACAACGACGTCATCCTGCCGAGCCCGAGCGTGTCGAAGTTCCATGCCTACTTCCGTCGTGGCGACGACGGGCGCTTCGTACTGACCGACGGCGGCTCCAAGAACGGCACGTTCATCAACTGGCAGCCGCTCGCCGCGCGCAAGTCCGCGGCGCTGAGCGACGGCATGGAGCTGATTTTCGGCGAGGTGTCGACCCGCTACCACGAGGCCGGCGGCTTCTTCGACTTCCTCGGCCGCTTCCTGGCCGCGAAGTAGCACGCCCGGGCCACCGCGCCGTGCGGCTGGCCCTTGCCGGCACCCGCAGGGAGGCACCGACGGGATGATCCGGAGCGCGTCAAGAGCCGATCGACGCAGGGCCGCCCCGCCGACTGAGACTCTAGGCGGACGATTGCGGCGCGCGAGCCGCCGCACCTCAAAGGTCGTGAATCTTTTCCTGAGTCGGAGGCGACGCCTTCGGCGTGCCAGAACGGATGCGCGTCGATCCCGAAGCCGAGGCGCCACTGCGCGTTCCTCGGCTCGACTCGGCCGATCCGTTCTCTAGAAGGACGCGGGCGGGTCGCGCAGGATGCGCTTGGAAATGACGATGCGCTGGATCTGGCCGGTCCCTTCGAAGATGTCGAACACCTTCATGTCGCGGAACCACTTCTCCAGGAAGGCGTCGCTGACGAGCCCGGCCGCGCCGCACATCTGCATCGCGTCCGTCACACACTTCTGCCCGACCTGCGCGGCGTAGGCCTTGCTCATCGACGCCTCGGCGGCGTTGGGGATGCCGTCGTCCGCCATCCACGCTGCGCGCCAGGTCATCATGCGCGCCGCCTCCAGCAAGCGGAAGTCGGTCGCCAGGAGGTCGGCAATCTGGCGGTAGCGCGCCAGCGGGCGGCCGAGGGCGTAGTTCTCCTTCACGAAGTCGCGCGCGCGCTCGAGCGCGGCGCGAGCGATGCCGACGGCCATGGCCGCCACCATCGGACGCGAGGAGTTGAAGGTCTTCATCGCCCCCATGAAGCCCTCCTTGCTGCGGTAGAAATCCTCTCCGCCCAACAGGTTCTCCTCGGGGACGCGGCAGTCCTCGAGCACCAGCTCCGCCGTCTCCGAGGCACGCAGCCCCATCTTGTCCTCGATCTTCCCCAGGCGGAATCCGGGCGTCCCCTTCTCCACCACGAAGGCACGATGGCCGGCGCGCCCCTGCGCCGCGTCGGCGGTGGCGAAGATCACCACCCAGTCCGCCTTTCCCCCGTTGGTGATGAAGCACTTGGTACCGTTCAGCACCCAGTCCTGTCCGTCCTTGCGGCACGAGGTGCGGATGCCCGCCACATCACTGCCGGCGCCGGGCTCGGTGAGGCCGTAGGCGCCGTACTTGATGGTTCCCGGCTTGAAGACGCCGAAGAAGCGCTCCTTCTGCTCCTTGGTGCCCATGAACCTGATGGGCGGGCCGCCCAACCCCGGCCCCGGGAAGTTCATGATCACGCCAGCGTCGCCCCAGCTCGTCTCCTCGGCGCCAATGATGGCGAAACGGTTGCCCTGCTTGGAGCCGCGTGCGTCGGTCTCCTCGCCGGCGCCTTCGCCCTCGCCGCCCATCGGCTTGGGAATGACGCCGCCGCCGATGCCCATCTCGACCACCTTGCGCAGGAAAGCCTCCGGCACGGCGTGCTCGCGGTCCGACTGGAGCGAGATGGGACGAATCTCGTTCTCGGCGAACCAGTGGATCATCTCGCGCAGGTTCTTCTGCGTGGCGGTGTAGTCGAAGTCGATCATCGCGCTTCTCCTTTGGTACCGGTCCTAAAACGCTCGTCCGCCGGGGCTCCGCCCCGTGCCACGCAGCGGGAGCTCTTGGACCGTTCTCAACCCTCCGCGCCCCTGCGCTACGTCAGAACGGCCTGGATGCCGGCGCCCGGCAGCACGTCCGCGACGTCGGCCGCCTCGTCGCTGCCCAGGAGCTCCGCCGCCACCACCGCGTTCGCCTGCTCCACGGTCCCCGCCATCAACGCCAGGGCGCTGGCGTCGCGCATCCACTTCTCGGCTGGATGGTCGCGTACGAACCCCGCCCCGCCCAGCACCTGGACCGCCTGATTCGCCACCCGCTTCGCCACGTCGGCGGCTTGCGCCGACGCCATCGCCACGTCGCGGTGCGCCTTGTCGATGCCGCGCTTCTCGATCCGCCACGCCGCGCGCCAGGCAAGCCATCGCGCCGAGTCGACGTCCATCGCCATGTCGCTGAGAAGAAAGGCGATGGCCTGGAAGTGGCCGATGGGCTTTCCGAAGGCCTTGCGTGCCTGCGCGTACTCGAGCGCGTATTCGTAGCCCGCGCGCGCCACGCCGACCAGCCGCGCCGCCGCGACCAGCGCGCCGCGCGCGAACACCTCGCGAAGGCCGGCGAGGAAGCTCCGTCCCTCCGGCCCGGCCAGCCGTGCTTTTGCGGGCACGCGGCAGTCCTCCAGGGTCAGGTCGTTGACCGGAGCGGCGTCCAGCCCGACCAAGGCGTGGCGAGGGCCGCCCCGCAGCCCCGGATTGCCGCGCTCGACGACGAACGCACCGAGGCCGTTCCAGCCCGCGTCGGGCTCGACCTGGGCGACCACCACGACCGCGCCGGCCCGCTCGCCGTTGACGACGAAGCGTTTGCGCCCGTTGAGCAACCAGCCCTCGCCGTCTTTGCGCGCCAGCGTGCTGAGGCCCGGCGTCTTGCTCGGCGCGGCTTCGCTCCAAGCGAAGCCTCCGGCCTGGCCGGCGGCCTTCGCGCCGAGCAGCGGCGCCAGCCACTGCCGCTGTTGCGCCTCGTTGCCCAGCACCACGAGGGCGCGGCCGAACAACCCCAGCCCGTCCAGCGCAACGGCGGCACCGGCGTCGCCCCAACCGAGCTCCTCCTCGGCGAGCACCGTCATCAGCGGGCCCAGGCCCTGGCCGCCGAGGCTCTCCGGGTAGCTCATCCCGCCGAGGCCCATCTCGTGGTACTTCGCATGAAGCTCCGCCGGAACGCCCCCGCTCTCCAGCTGGCGCGTCCGCTCGCGCAGCTCGGCGCGGGCGAAGTCCTTCACCGACGTGACGATGAGCTGCTGGTCTTCTTCGAGGCCAAAGGCGATCATGTGCATACTCCTGAGCAACGCTCCCCGCGCGCCGCGGCCGATGTATGTAGCGTGTAGCGTTACTACATACTTTGGATAGACCCGATGACGCGGGTTGTCAAGCCGCGGGGGCGGGTGCGACGCGACGGGAAGGGTCACGCGCTCGTGAAGCAAGCGACGCGGCCGGGAAGGCAGGAGCCTACTTGGGAACCTTCTCCCAGTCCTTCAGAAACTTGGCGAGGCCCACGTCGGTCAGGGGGTGCGACGCGAGCTGCTTCATCACCTTGATGGGCATGGTGGCGACGTGCGCCCCCATCATCGCGGCCTGGTAGACGTGGTTCGGATGGCGCACCGACGCCACGAGCACTTGCGTCTCGTAGCCATACCCCTTGTAGATGTCGAGGATGTCCTGAACCAGCCGCATGCCGTCTTCGCCGACGTCGTCGAGCCGGCCGACGAACGGGCTGACGTAGCTGGCGCCCGCCTTGGCCGCAAGCAACGCCTGCGGTGCGGAGAAGCACAGCGTGACGTTCGTGTGGATGCCCTCCTGCTTGCACGAGCGCGCGGCCTGCAGGCCCGCGAGCGTCAGCGGGACCTTCACCACGATGTTGCGGTGGATGGACGAGAGCGAGCGCGCCTCCTGCATCATGCCGTCGTAGTCGAGCGACACGACCTCAGCGCTGATCGGGCCGTTGACGATCTCCAGGATTTCGGTGAGTACGTCGCGGAACTTCTTGCCGGTCTGCGAAACGAGCGACGGGTTGGTCGTCACGCCGTCGACGAGGCCCAGCTTCGCGCCCTCGCGGATCTCTTCGACGTCCGCGGTGTCGAGGAAGAACTTCATGCGCACCTCTCCAGTGGGATGTGGAAC
>DASYRF010000404.1:0-9199 GCA_036004705.1 Myxococcota bacterium | reverse complement strand
GCGGCCGCGCCCCCGGCTTCGGGCAGCGCCAGCAGCAGCCGCTCCAACCCGAGCGCCCAGCCACACGCCGGCGTGGGCGGTCCGCCCAGCTCGGCGACGAGGCCGTCGTAGCGCCCCCCGCCGGCCAGCGCATCCTGCGCGCCCAGCCGCCCGCCCCTGTCCACCAGCTCGAACACCGTCCGGGTGTAGTAGTCCAGTCCGCGCACCAACCGCGGCGCGGCCACGAAAGGCAGCTCCGCGCCGCGGAGCGCCCGCTCCACGCCGTCGTGATGCGCGCGGCACGCCGCGCAGAGGTGATCGATGGGCGCGGGCGCCCCCGCCGCCGCCTCCACGTCGCGCGGGTCCTTGGAGTCGAGCACGCGCAGCGGATTCTGCTCCAGCCGCCGCCGCGAGTCCTCGCTCAACCGGTCGGCGCGCGCCCGCAGGAACTCCGTCAACGCGGCCCGGTAGGGTGCGCGGTCCTCGGCGCAGCCCAGGCTGTTGAGCTGCAGCTCCACCGCCTCGAACCCCAGCGCCCGGTACAGCGCCACCAGCAGCTCCATCGCCTCCGCGTCCACCGTCGGCTCTCCCAGGCCCAGCACCTCGCAGCCGATCTGGTGGAACTGCCGCTGCCGCCCCTTCTGCATGCGCTCGTAGCGGAACATCGCGCCCGCGTACCACCACTTCTGCACCGGGTCGGTCTTGGGAAGCCCCGCCTCCAGGTAAGCGCGCACCACGCCCGCCGTTCCCTCCGGCCGCAGCGACACCGACCGCCCGCCGCGGTCGTCGAACGTGTACATCTGCTTGGCCACCAGATCGGTGCCCTCGCCCACGCCGCGCGCGAACAGCTCGGTGTGCTCCGCGAGCGGCGTGCGCACCTCGCCGTAGCCGTAGCGGCGGAAGACGTCCCGCGCGCACGCTTCCACCGCTTGCCACCGCGCCGTTTCGCGCGGCAGCAGGTCCACCATGCCCTTCGGGGCCTGCAGCAGCTCCGCCATCCCGCCTTCGCTTCCTAGAGCTTCACCTGCTCGTCGCCCACCAGCTCGCCGTCGAGCAGGCCGCCAAGCACGAAGTCGCGCGCCGCCTCCACGTCCGGCAGGCTGCGCCCCTCCATCGTCACCTTGACGCGGTACGTCGGGTTCGTGAAGCTCGGGTACGAGCCGATCGCCACGCCCGGATGCCGCTGCTCCGCGTCGGCGAGCAGCGCGGCGATGCGCCCCTCGTCGGTCAGCAGGAAGATCTGGCGTAGGTGGATGGGCTCGCCGCGGAACAGGTGCTCGACCGCCTCGAACTTCTTGCGGAAGAGCTCCGGCACGCCCGGAAAGACGAACACGTTCTCGTAGGCCAGCACGGGAAAGCGCGTGTCGAACGAAGCGATCAACCGGTACCCTTCCGGCGCGTCGGCCATGCGCAGGTGCCCGTCGGTCACCGCCGAGCCGTAAAAGCGGCGCAGCCCGTCCGCCAGCTCCGCGATGCGCACGATCTTGCGCTCGAACGCCGCGGCCACGCCGGGGATGGTCATGTCGTCGTGCGTCGGCCCGACGCCGCCCGACGTGAACAGCCACGTGTGCGCCGCGGCGAGTCGGCGCACCGCCTCGGCGATGGTGGGCACGTCGTCAGGGATGACCTCGATGCGCTTCACGCGCGCGCCCAGCGCGAACAGTCGCCCCGCCAGCCAGTGCGCGTTGCTGTCAGCCGTCTTGCCGGTCAGCAGCTCGTTGCCGATGAGGAGGATCGCCGCGGTGTTCTCCGGCACGCGCTCGATGTAGCCGCTCGCGCTGCCATGGTCAAGGCCAGCGCCGCCTGCCCCGCACGCCGAGGCGCCGGCGCGCGCGCGTGCTAGGATGACCTCGATGGCGACCCCCGCCCCCGGAAAGCCCAAGCCGCTCTACCTGCTGGTGCTGGGCGTCCTGCTCTTCGGCGGCGGGGGCGTGATGATGCTCTGGCTCGACGCGCACCACAAAGCCACGACCTGGCTGTCGGCCTTCGGCGTCAGCGCGCACGGGCAGAGCGTCTACGTGCGCATCGTCTCTTGGGCGGGCATCGTGCTGGGCGTCGGCTGCCTCTGGCTCCTGGTGCGCGAGCTGCGCGCCAAGGGCCGGGGCTGACGGCGCCGCCGCCGCGCCCCGCCGCGGGGGTCGTCATGGCCGACCCGCGGCCCTGCGTTATACTTCACGGGTGCCTCGCCCGCTGCCGAACGAGCTGAGCTGCTCCTTCTGCAACAAGAAGCAGTCGCAGGTGCGCAAGCTCATCTCCGGGCCGCAGGTCTTCATCTGCTCCGAGTGCGTGGTGCTGTGCAACGAGATCGTCACGGCCGAGGAGCCCGTTCCGGAGGTACGCTGCCCTCGCCCGCGCGAGATCGTCGCGCACCTCGACCAGTACGTCGTCGGCCAGGCCCGCGCCAAGAAGGTGCTGGCCGTGGCCGTCTTCAACCACTACAAGCGCGTCGGCAAGAAGCGCCAGCCAGGGGACGTGGAGGTGCAGAAGAGCAACGTGCTGATGATCGGTCCCACCGGCTGCGGCAAGACGCTGCTGGCGCAGACGCTGGCGCGCATGCTGGACGTGCCGTTCGCCCTCTGCGACGCGACCGCGCTGACCGAGGCCGGCTACGTGGGCGAGGACGTGGAGTCGACGGTGAAGGCGCTGTGGCGCAATGCCGGCGGCGAGGCGGCGCGCGCCGAACGGGGCATCATCTGCATCGACGAGATCGACAAGATCTCACGCCGCTCGGGCGGTCAGCAGAGCGCCTTCCGCGACGTGTCGGGCGAGGGCGTGCAACAGGGGCTGCTGAAGCTGCTGGAGGGGCGGCGCGCCACGTTCGCACCCGACGGACAGGGCTTCCGCCCGCAGGCGGAGCCGGTGTCGATCGACACGCGCCACATCCTCTTCGTGCTGTGCGGCGCCTTCGAAGGGCTGACCGACGTGGTGGCCCGGCGCCTCGGCAGCAAGACGATGGGCTTCGGCGCGGCGCGCTCGCGCCGCGGTCCCGACGCCAAGGACGAGCTCCTCGGCGCGGTCGAGTCGCAGGACCTGGTGGAGTTCGGCATGCTGCCCGAGTTCATGGGTCGCGTGCCGGTCATCGCACCGGTGCACGAGCTCGACCGCGACGCGCTCGTCGAGATCCTCGACCGGCCGCGGAACGCCCTGGTGAAGCAATACCGCAAGCTGCTGGCGCTGGAGGGCGTGGAGCTGGAGTTCACCGCGGAGGCGCTCGGGCTGCTGGCGGACCGCGCCATCGCGCGCGGTGGCGGGGCGCGCGCACTGCGCTCGCTGCTGGAGGAGCTGATGCTCGACGTCATGTACGACGTCCCCTCGGCCACCGGCATCCGCGCCTGTGTGATCACGGGCGACGTGGTGCGCGGCACGAGCCAGCCGCAGATGGTGCTCGAGAAGAAGTCCGCCTGAGTCGCCGCACGCCGAAGCCGTCGCCGCCGACTTGAGGCGTCGCCGCCGACTCAGGGAAAGATGCGCAGGCTGGCCGGCGAGCGGCTGCGCGATTCACATACGCGGAGCTTTCGCCCCCGCTGCGGCATCGACATCATCGCGTCCGGGCGCCGGCGCGTCCGGGCGAATCAACGCGCGGCGGCCGCGAGGCTGAGCGGGGTGCCGGCGCCGGGGCCGCCGGGATGATCCAGGCCCTTCGCCTCGGCGGCGTCGTCGTAAGACAGGTGCCGCTCGCCCGCGACCCACCAGGCGGCGCCGCCCACTTCTACGCTCAGCTCGACGTCGCCGACGACCGACATGTCCATCGGCGGGCCGGCCGGCCATTCGTCGGCGGAGACGGCGCCCGTCACCAGGATCGGGCTCCACGGCGAGACCCGCTCGACGAACGCCTTGCCCGGGTGATGGTAGGCGCCGCCGCTGGAGGCGACCGTAAGCTCGGGACGCAGCGTGCCGACGAAAACCGGGTTCGAGCTGTACTCGCTGCCGTGGTGGTTCGCCTTCATGACCTCGACGTTGCCGACCGCAGACAGCACCGTGCTCTCGACGTCGTGGTAGCTCTCGCACTTGGGCCCGAACCAGCGGTCGGTGGTGACGCCGCCCATGTCGCCGCCGAGGAAGAGCTCGAAGGCGCCGTAGCGTACGACCAGCCCGATGGAGTAGTCGTTCTCGGACGCGGGGCAGCGGTCGAGCTTGCTGGCGGGCTCGGCCTCGAGCACGCCGTTGCCGTTGACCGCGACGATCTCGACCTCCACGCCGGGGCCGAGGTCGATGACGTCCTTGCCGCGGTGAGCGAGCTTGCGCTCGCCGACGAGCTTGTCCTTCACCCAGCCGTCGACGTCCTCGAGGAACCCCAGGCCCGGGCCGGTGACGGTTGGCGGGCCCACGAAGAAGTTGCCGCGATCGACGATGTGGTCGACGTGAACGCCGAGGTCGAGCAGTCCCCAGACGCCGTTGCGCAGGCGGCTGCCGCCCATGTGGTCGTAGTGGAAATGCGTGACGACCATGTAGTCCACCGCGCTGCGGCCGGTGATCGTGCCGATGCCGGCGGCCACGTCGCGGAAGTGCTCCGTCTTGCCGAAGACCTCTTCGCCGCAGTCCACCAGCAGGGAGCGCGCCGGGCCCTTCACCAGAATCGAGTCGCCCTGCCCGACGTTGAAAAAGTGGACGATCAAGCCGGCGGGCGGAGTGGTGGCGAGGTGGGCGGCGGGCTTGGGGAGCGCCTTGGCGGGCGCCGGGTGCGGCGTGACGCCCGGCGTGGCCTCGTCGGCGCCGAAAGGCTCCGGCATCATGAGCTCGGTGTGCGCCGGCCGCGCGGGCCGCGGGCAGCCCGAGAGCAGGGCCGCCGCGGCACAGGCCGCCGCGGCAGGGACGAGCGCGCCCCGCCTCATCCGTCGTAGTCCCGCAGGTCGTCGTCGGCATTGCGCCGCGCCGCGCCGCGCGCCTTGAGCTGCCGCACCGCCAGGAAGTACCCCAGCCACAGGCCCAGCAGGAAGATTCCGGGAATGTAGACGACGTGCAGCGTGGTAGGCATGCCGCGTCACTCCTTGCCCTTCTTGCCACGCGCGGCGTCGACGCGCTCGCGCAGGCGATCCAGCTCGCGGCGCACCGACTCCTGGCGCACGAAGATCGCGACGACGAAGAGGAGCAACAGCGACCACATGCCCGCGTACGCCCAGACCAGGAGCTGCCCGCCCGGCACGCTCGCGGCGGGAGGTCCTTCCGCGGGCACGAACCCGTCGATCGGCGCAGTCGGCGCTGGCGGCGCAGTCGGCGCTGGCGGCACCGCCGCGGGCGCAGCCGTCACAGCGAGCGGCGCGGAAGCTCCGGGCGTGGCGGCGCCGAGCGCGGCCGGCGTAGCCGCCTCCCCCGACGCAGCGCCGGCGCCGGCAGCCACCGCCGGCGATCCCGCTCCCTGCGCCCGCGCGCTCGCGGCCGCCAGCAGCAGCACCGCGATGGCCGCGGTCGCGGCGCCCACCGCCGCCGCGCCTCGCACCGTCCACGCCCGGCCCCTCGCGTGTCTCCGTCTTCGCTCGATCACGCGACCTCCGTCTCGACGCGGTTCTGTAGAACGCGCAGGCGCGCTTCGTCGAGGAACAGACGCATCCGCGTCCAAAGCAGGAGCCCGTACAGCCCCAGGAAGCTCACCACGCAGAGCGCGAAGACACGGCGCATCGTCGGGTCGAGCCCGCCGCCCTCGCCGCGCATCACCCGCGGATGGTGCCCGCCCCAGAGCTGGACCGCGTAGTGAATGAAGGGGATCGCCAGCGCTCCCAGGATCCCGAGCACCGCCGCCAGGCGCCGCCCGGCGGCGTCCCCCCCCAGCAGCGAGCGCGCGAGGAGATAGGACGTGTAGACCAGGAAGACCCCGAGCGTCAGCATCAGCTGCGGGTCGTCCCACACCCACGGCGTCCCCCAGACCGGCCACGCCCACAGAGGGCCCGTCAGCAGCACCATCGCGCACATCAGCACGCCCACCTCCGCGCTCGCCGCCGCCAGCGCGTCCCAGCGCGCCTTGCGCGTCACCAGATACGCGACGCTCCCCACGGCGCAGACGACGAACGCCAGGAAGAACGTCATCGCCGCCGAGACGTGGAAGTAGAAGATCTTCTGCACGATGCCCATCACGCGCTCGACGGGCGCCACGAAGAACACCTCGCGGATGGCCTCGACGTACATGGCTCCCAGCACCACCATGAGCCCGATGAAGACGCGCCGTCCGGTCATGTCACCTCGCAGGCGCTACTCGCGCACGAGCGGGTCGAACAGGAAGATCGCCGCCGCCAGGAACACAACGTCGTAGCCGCCCAACAACACCAGCCAGGCGCGGGCCTGCGCGGCGGCGTCCGGCCCCGGCGCCAGGATCGACGTCGTGGCCATCACGCCCGAGATGACCGCCGGCAGGGTGAGCGGGTACATCACGATCGGCAAGAGCACGTGTCGAAGGCGCGCCTTCGACAGCCCCGCGCTCAAGAGCGTGCCTACGGCCGCGAAGCCCAGCGTCCCCAACGCCAGGCAGAGACCGATGCCGCCGCCGTGGGCGAACAGGCGCGGCTCGAAGAACAGCGCCACCAGCGGCATCATCGCCGCCGCCGCCGTCGCCATGAAGACGAAGTTCGCGACCAGCTTTCCGAGGAAGACGGCCGGGCGGGGCACCGGCGCCAGCAGCACCCCTTGCAAGCAGCCGTCTTCGCGCTCGCGCCCGAACGTGCGGTTCATGCCCAGCGTCCCGGAGAAGGTCAGGGCGATCCAGAGGATGCCCGGCGCGACCTTCTCGCCGGCGCCGGCGTGCCGCAGAAAGGCGAAGCCCGAGATCACCGTCACGAGCAGCGCGAAGAACACCGACGTATAGACGACCTCGCGGCTGCGCAGCTCCAAGCGCAGGTCTTTCCACAGCAGGACGCCGAGCTGCTGCATGAAGACCATCCGTGCGTTTGTACTCCGCGCCGCCGTCGCAGTCCATCAGCCGGCCCCTTCGCCCGCGTAGGCGGCGCGCAGCGCGGCGACCGCGGCGGCCACCCCCGCGTCCCCGGCGGCGGCGGCGGCGCCCGTTTCGGCGAGGGCGCGGTCCACGGCCACGCGGCCGTCGCGCAGCACCACCACGCGCTGGCACAGCGGGGCGGCGCGCTCCAGGTCGTGCGAGCAGAGCACCATCGCCCGCCCCGGGCCGGCGCGCTCGCGCAGCAGCGCCGCCAGCAGCTCCGCGCCGTCCCGGTCCAGTCCCGTGAACGGTTCGTCCAGCAACAACAAGTCTGGCTCGGCGCTGAGCGCGCGAGCGAGGCCCACGCGCTGGCGCATGCCGCGCGAGAAGGTGCGCACCGGCCGCTCGGCGGCGCGCGCGGCCACGCCCACGCGGTCGATCCACAGGCGCGCGCGGCCGGCCGGATCGGCAAAACCGTAGAGTCGTGCCCAGAAGACGAGATTCTCGTAGGCGGTCAGGTCGCCGTAGAGGAACGTCTCGTGCGAAAGAAGACCCACGCGCGCGCGCGCGTCGTCGGCGCCGAGCTCGGTCGCGCCCGGCGCGGCGTAGCGCAGCGTTCCATTCGACGGGCGCACCAGCCCGGCCAGTACCCCCAGGAGCGTGGACTTGCCGGCGCCGTTCGGTCCCAGAAGGGCCACGCGGTCGCCGGCAGCGAGGGCGAGCGTGACCGAGCGTAGCGCGTAGGTGCCATCGAACTCCTTGGCGACGCCCTCCAGCGTCACGCCTGCGAGACGCCGAGCCGAGTCCGCCGCCGGCGCCGCCGCCACGCTCACGCCTCGATCTGGCGGTCGAGCGCCGCGATGCGCGACACGAGGTCGGCCCGCACCGACTGGTAGCGCTCCGGCTGCATCTTTCCCTCGAGGCGGCCCTCCTCGACGCGGCAGAGGTCGTCGAGCAGGCGCTCGCGCCTGACGCGTAGCGCGGCTTCGGGCCGCACCGCCGACCCGCGCGCGCCGCCTAGCATCACCAGTGCCAGGCATCCGAGCACGGACAGCGCGCCGAAGCCGACCGCCGCCCAGCCGGCCGTCTGTGTCTCGGTGGAGATGCCGGTGAGCGCCATGTGCACGGGCGTGCCGGCGGCGATGGGTCCCGCGACCGCACGAAGTACCGGCACCGAGCCGTCGCGCCCCGAAACGGTGGCTGGCGCGGCGTCGCCGAAGCCCGTGCCCTCGAGGTCCACGCCGGGCCGCACCAGCACCGTGACCAGCTCCAGCCCGCTGGTCGCGAAAGGCAGGTTGAGGTCGAGCGCCACCTCGCCGCCGTTCGGCGGGAGCGAGAACTCGTAGGCAATGGTCGACTGCCCGGGCGCGAGGTAGTCGCGGTAGCGCGCGCTGGAGGTATCCACGTCCATCCAGAACGCGTTGTCGGGCGTGGTGGGCTCCAGCGCGCCGGGCGGCAGTGGGAAAACGAGCGCATTGCCCGGCGGGAAGTAGGCGCGCCCGGTCGGGTTGTCCACGACGAGCTCCACGGTCACGCGCACCATCACCGTCGTCTCCTCGCTGAAGTCCTTCACCGGCTGCTCGTACGGGTGCAGGCCGACGCGGCTGGTGGCGGCGATGGTCAGGCCTTCCGGAGAAGTGGTGGGCTCGTACACGTCGAGCGCGAGTGGCAGCGCGCCCGCCGCGGGGGCCGCGGCCGGAAGCGTATGGAAGCGCACGCCCGAGAAGTCGGCGGTGGCAAGGACGGCGGAGCCGGCCGCGACCGAGGCGAGGACGAACTGCGCGTGGCCGGATGAATCGGTCGTGCCTTCGAAGCTCAGGGGCGGTCCGCCGCCCGCAGGAAATGCCGCGAGCCGGACGGCGAGACCTGGGATGGGCGCCTTGGTGACGCCGTTGAGGACGGTGAGCTCCGCGGTGGCGCCGCCGGACGGCGCGGCCGGCGCGGGCGGCGCGGGCGCGGCTGGCATCGACGAGGCGGGCGCGGCCGCCGCCGTGTCGGCCAGAACCGGAGTGGCCGCCAGCAGTGTCGCGACGGCCAGCAGCGCCGCCGTCGGTCGTGCGCGAGAAGAGCGGGGCATGATCAGATGCGCGCGAGCAGCTCCTGCTTCTTGCGCTCGAAGTCCTCGGGCGTGATGGCGCCCTTCTTCACGAGCTCGGCGAGCCGCTCGATCTTGGCGAAGACGTCGTCGGCGCTCACCGCCGGCGCGGCCGCCGCAGCGGAGTCCGACGGGGGCGCGGCGGGCGGGACCGGCGACGCCGCGGCCGGAGCCGCCGCCTGCGTCGAGGCCGGCGGCGTGGTGGGCGCCGAGGCCAACGGCAGGGTCGACGAAGCCGACGGCCGCGCCGAGTGGGGCGCCGC
>DASYRF010000403.1:0-4522 GCA_036004705.1 Myxococcota bacterium | reverse complement strand
GCGGCGGCGCTCGGCCCCGACGTCGACCCGGCGCGCATCGCCTTCACCTCGGGCGGCACCGAGGCCGACGCCACGGCCCTGCGCGGCGCGGCGGCGCTGGCGCGCGCGCGCGGCTGGCCGGCCGCCGAGACCGGCATCGTGGTCACCGCCATCGAGCACCCGGCCGTGCTGGAGACGGCGGCGGCGCTGCGCGCCGAAGGATGCCGTGTGGTGGTCGTGGCGGTGGGCGCGACGGGGCGCGCCGACCCGGACGCCGTGGCCGCCGCCTGCGACGCGCGCACCGCGGTAGTGGCCGTGATGCACGTCAACAACGAGCTCGGCACGGTACAGCCGGTGGCCGACGTCGCGCGCGCGGTGAAGGCGCGGGCGCCGCGCGCGCTCGTCCACGTCGACGCCGTGCAATCGTTCGGCTGGCTCGACTGCGATCCGGCGCGGCTCGGCTGCGATACGCTCGCCGTGTCCGGCCACAAGATCCACGCGCCCAAGGGCATCGGCGCTCTGTGGGTGCGGCCCGGGCTGCAGCTTCCGCCCCTGCTGACCGGCGGGTCGCAGGAGGGCGGTCTGCGCGGCGGCACCCAGAACGTCGCCGGCGCCGTGGCCCTCGGCGTGGCGGCCGAGCTGGCGGCGGCGGCGCGCGCCGCCGGGAGTGGCGCGCGGGTCGCCGCGCTGCGCGACCGCCTGTCCGAACGGATCCTGGCGCGCGTGGCCGGGACACACTTCACCATCGCCGGCGCGCCCGGCGGAGCGGGCGCCGGCATCGCCCCCCGCGCCGCCGCCGCCGCGGCACGCGCGCCGCACGTGCTGCCGCTGCGCGTCGACGGCGTGCCCAGCGAGCCGCTCCTGAACGCGCTCGAGGGGCGCGGCGTGTACGCGTCGGGCGGGGCGGCCTGCCACGCGCACGCACGCCGCGGCAGCCACGTGCTGGAGGCCATCGGCGCCGAGCCGGACCGCAAGGACCGCGCGTTCGTGCGCCTGTCGCTCGGCCGCGAGACGACCGAGGAAGAGGTCGATCTGGCCGCCGACGCCTTCGTCGCGGCGGTCGCGGAGCTACGGCGGTGACGCCGCTCGTCCTCGTCCGCTTCGCCGAGATCTTCCTCAAGCGCGGCAACCGCCGGCACTTCGAGGAGCTGCTGGTGAGGAACCTGCGCGCCGCCATCGGCCCGGGGGGCGGCCGCCTGGTGCGCGGCTACGACCGCATCCTCGTGCAGGACGTGACGGCGCCCGAGGAGACGGCGCGCCGCGCGGCGGGCGTGTTCGGCGTGGCCTCGGTCAGCGCCGGCCACGCCGTGGCGCTCGACGTCGACGCCATCGTCGCGGCCGTCGTGGAAGTCGTGGCGCGCGAGCGCAACGGCGCGCGCACGTTCGCCATCCGCGCGCGCCGCGCCAACAAGCGCTTTCCTCTCGACTCGCTGGGGTTGAACCGCGTCGTCGGGCGCGCCGTGCAGGAGGCCAGCGCGCTGCGCGTGAGCCTCGACGCTCCCGACCTGGAGGTCGGCATCGAAGTGGGCCACGAGGCGGCCTTCGTCTTCGCCGGCACGCGCCCCGGGCCGGGCGGGCTGCCGGTGGGCGCGACCGGCCACGTGGCGCTGCTGCTCTCGGGTGGCATCGACTCGCCGGTGGCCGGATGGCTGGCGCAGAAGCGCGGCTGCCGGCTGAGCGCGATCTATTTCCATTCGTTCCCGCACGTGGGCGAGCGCACGAAGGAGAAGGTGCGCGAGCTGTGCGCGGTGCTGGCGCGCCAGCAGGGCAACGTCGACCTTCACGTGGTGCCGTTCGCCGCCGCGCAGGAGGCGGTGCGCGACGGCGCGCGCCCGCCGCTGTACCTGGTCTTGTACCGGCGCCTCATGCTGCGCATCGCCGAGCGCATCGCCGAGTCGATCGGCGCCGGAGCGCTCTGCACGGGCGAGTCGCTGGCGCAGGTGGCGTCACAGACGCTCAAGAACCTCGACACCATCAACCGCGTGGCGCGCCTCCCCGTCCTGCGGCCGCTCGTCACCAACGACAAGAACGAGACGATCGTCCTGGCGCGGCGCATCGGCACCTACGACCTGTCGGTGCAGCCACACGACGACTGCTGCAGCTTGTTCGTGCCGCCGCACCCGGAGCTGAAGTGCACGCCCGAGACCGCCGAGCGCGCCGAGCGCCGCCTCGACGTCGAAGCGCTCGTCGCCGACGCCGTCGCCCGCACCGAAGTCCTGAAAGTGGCGCCGGAGCGCCGCGCCGGCGACGCGCCGACCTAGTACCGGCCCCAAGGCGCTCGGCCCCGGGGCTCCGCTCCGCACACGGCTGAAGGTTGGTAGCGGCTCCTAGCCGCCGCTCAGCCGCCGGACTCCAACACGATGGGCCACTCGAAGGTGACGGGGTCGCCCGTGAACTCCGGGAAGCGCCAGCGCATGATGGTGTCTTTCAGGCAACCGCCGAAGAAGCCGCCGCTGTAAGGGGGCGCCACGGCCACCTTGGTGACGTCGCCGGAGCCGCGCACCGTCACGGTGACGCGCGCCTTGCCGCCTGCCTCGCCCTCGCCCTTCTTCAGCGCGCGCTCGTAGCAGAGCTTGATGGCCTTGACGTTCTTGGAGACGGTGCCGGAGATCTCGACGTCGCCGATCGTCGCGCGCGTGGGACCGGAGGTGAGCGGGCGTAGCACGGGGCCCGCGGCGTCGGTCTTCCCGCTGGTGCCGCCGTAGATCGCCGCGTACGAGGACAACGCCGCCGCCTTGGCCGAATCGGGCGCGCTGGTGCGCGGCGGCGCGCCCGTGCGCGGGCGCGGGTCGGCGGTCTTGCTCCCCTCGACCACGGTCGGGTCGAACATGATGGCTCCGCCGGCCGTGGCCGGCGCGGGCGTGTCGGCGGCGGCGACGGCGGTCTCGGCGGCCGTCTCGGGCGCGGCGGGCTTGGCGGTGACGTCCTTCGCGGCACCCTCGCCGTCGCCGGCGGCACGTTTGTCGGCGGGCGCCGGCTTGGACCGGCGCGCCCCCTCGTCGCCGTCGCGGCCGTCCCCGTTCTGCATCACGACCAGGATTACGCCGGCCGCCGCGGCGGCGCCGAGGACGGCAAAGAGGCCGGCCCACAGCACGCTTCGCCGGCGTGCCTCGGCCACGGGCATGGTGGGAGCGAGCGGCACGGCGCCGGCGCCCGGCTCCGCGGTCGCCCGGCCCGCCGAACGGACGGGCTCGCCGATGACGAGCTCGAGGCTCGGCTCGGTGGGTGCCACGCCCGGCTTGCCGGCAGCCGGCGCCGCGGGCGCAGCCGGCGCCGCAGCGGCAGCGGCCATGAACCCGGAACGCGTCGCCGCCACGGGTCCGGAAGCCCCCGCCAGCGGCGGCGGTGGAAGCGTCTTGGCTTTCAGTCCCACGCCCCCGCTCGCCGTCGCCAGCGGCGCCCATCCGCTCGCCGTCGCCAGCGGCGCCCATCCACTCGGCGCGGCCCCGCCGCCGGGCGTCGACGGCGGCGGCACGCCCGCCAGCCGCGCCGCGCCGCTCGGCGTCCCCAGCGGCGCCATGCCCGCCAGCCGCGCCGCGCCGCTCGGCGTCGACGGCGGCGGCACGCCCGCCAGCCGCGCCGCTCCGCTCGGCGTCGACGGCGGCGGCACGCCCGCCAGCCTCACTGCGCCGCTCGGCGTCCCCAGCGGCGCCGCGCCCAGCGGAGGACCGAGCGCCACGACACCCGACGTCGCCCGCGACGGTGCCGCTGCCCCCGCTCCGCCGCGCGCGCCCGCCGCCGTCCTGGCCAGCGCCGCCAGCCCCGCCCCGCTGTCCTGATCGTCCTCGTCGAGCGGCTCGACGTCCGCCTCCTCGGCGGCTACGGCGTCTTCCGTGAGCGTCACTTTGGCGAGGTACTCCTGCATGCCCGCGGGATCGACCACGACGGTGCGCTCGCCGAAGTCTTCGTTCACCGGGGCGCGCGGCGCGGCGGTCTCGTCTTCGCCGGTCGCCGGCGCCATCGCTCCCTCCGCGATGGTGTCGTCGCTGGGCACCGCGCCGCGGAAGGAGCGCGCCGCCGCCGCGCCTGCGCTTGCGCCTGCGCCTGCACCGGCCCCCGCGACTGCACGCGCGCCGCCATCCGCCGCGCTGGCCGCGCCGAACAGCGCCGCCAGCTCGGGCATCTCGCCCAGCAGCTGCCAGTCCGCCAGCCCGTCGCGCCAGCCGTAGCAGTGGCGATCCGCCTCCCCCGCCGCGATGCGTTCTTGAAGCTCCTGGAAGCTGATCGGCCCGAGCTCCCCCGCGCTCACGGACACGAACCACTGGTAGCGGCGCGCGGCGGCGAACGGGTCGGCCGCCGGTCGAGCGCTCGGGGCGGGACGCGGCCCCGGCATGGGCGGCGGCGCCGTGGTCGTGCGCCGCGCCGGCCCCGCCACACCCGCCCGCGCCCCCGCCGCCATGGCCGCCGACGTGTGCGTTTTCATCGCCACGCCGCGCGGGTCGACTCGCCCCTCGCGCGCCCCCCGGCCCCGCCGCCGCGCCGCTGCCCCAGCTTCCTCCCCCGGGTGCCGCGCCGCTGCCCGCGCCCGCGCCCGCGCCCGCGC
>DASYRF010000402.1:0-7504 GCA_036004705.1 Myxococcota bacterium | reverse complement strand
CGCTCCTGGCCGAGCTGCGGGCGCGGGCGGCGATGCCGGGCGCGGTGTTCGTCACGCTGGCCGGCGTGCCGGGCGCGGGCGCTGCGGGCGCGGGCGCGGCGGGCGCGGGCGCGGCAGCCGGGGGCGGGGGCGGTGCGACGGGCGCGGCGGGCGCCGGCGCGGCAGCGGGGGGAACGGGCGGTGCGGTGGGCGCGGCGGGCGCGGGTGCGGGCGCGGTGGCGGGGGCGGCGGGCGGAACCGTCGTGAGCGCGCCGGGCGTGCCGGGGATGGTGGCGCTCGTCACGGGCGTCGAGGCGCGGCCGGGATTCGCGCTGGCGCTGGTGGTGGAATGGCAGGGGGGGGCACGGACGGTGATGGAGCCGCCGCTCCACGGGCTGGGGGGCGGCGTGTGGGCGGGGAGCGGCGTGCCGCCGCAGGAGGAAGGGCGCGCGCCGGCGCGGCTGCTGGTGATGCGGGCGCAGGCGGGCGCGCCCTTCGAGGCGGGCGAGGTCGTGCTGGCGGGCGCGATGGGCGCAGCGCCGGGCCGTTGAGCGCGGCGCCGGGCCGCGGGGCTCGCGCCGCGCCCGCGACGCGCGCATGGCGGCGAGTCGGAGAGCTACCGTTGCGCGTCGACGTTGGCGAACAGGCGATCGGGCGCGGCGACTCGGTCGGGCGACAGGCGCGCAACGGCGGCGCGAAGGTCGTGGCGATCGGCGCCGGACTCGACGATGGCTTCGACGTCCGCCAAGTCCTGTGTGCGCCTGGCGAGCAACTTCATCACGACGATGGTCTCCAGCGGCGCGATCGGCACGCCGTCGCTCACAAACGGGTGGTCGAGGGCGTCCTCGATCACGCGCAGGTCTTCGCTCAGGGGTATTTGATCGACGTCGATGCCGTCGAGCTCGACGACCGGAACGCTCATCGTGACGAATCCGCCGGCACACGGGGTCGAGCCGGCGGCCGGCGCGCGCGTGCGCGCGGCGCCACCGGGAGCCAAGACGGGGCGAGGCGGCGCGCGCGTGCGCGCGGCGCCACCGAGAGCCAAGACGGGGCGAGGCGGCGCGCGCGTGCGCGCGGTGCGACCGAGAGCCAAGACGGGGCGAGGCGGCGCGCGCCTGTGCGCGGAGAGACCGGGAGCCAAGACCGGCGAGGCGGTGCGCGCGCTACGGGGTGATGGTGACGGTGGCGCTGGCTTGGTTCGTTTGGCCGGCGCCGTCTTGGGCGGTGATGACGGCGGTGTAGGTGCCGGCGCGGATGGTGAAGGGGAAGGACACGGGGCTGGTGGTGCCGTCGGCGGCGACGCTGGGGGCGCGCGGGTCGGGGTCGTCGACGTCGCGCAGGGTCAGGACGGCGCGCGTGAGGCCGGAGGCGTTCGCCACGCTCGGCGCGGGGGCGAGCTGCACCTGCACGGCGCTCGAAGCGGTGCTCTGGCCGGTGACGATGTTCACAGCGGGGGACGTGGCGGCCAGGCGGAAGCCGGCGATCGACTGGTTGGTGAGATTCCCGTAGTGGTCGGCGAGGTGCAACACGAACGCGCCGTCGCCGTCGGGGGCGGTGTTCAACATCGTCTGCGCTTCCCAGGTGTCGGTGAAGGCGGGCGCGAGGCCGGCGAGCCCGCCCAGCACCTCGGCCGCTCCCTGCGGCTTCCAGTTCACGTCGGACTGGGCGGCGGTGTTGGGCAAGAACAGATGATGGCCGAGCTCGCCGAGCTCCAGCTCGATCGTGCCGAGCGCGGGGATCCACGCGGGCGTGCTCCCGCCGCCGGCGGTCCAGTGCTGGGAACGCGTGATCGTCCCGTCCGCCGCCAGCTCCTGGCGCTCGTGGCGCCAGCGGAGCTGCGCGGGGCGCACGAGCGGGTCCTTCACGAGCCACAGCGGTAGCTCCAGGTCGGTGGCGTTGCCGAGCGCGTCCTCCACGTGGACGGCCAGCAGGCCGCGCGTCTGGTGGTGGTCGTTGCCGGCGATGGAGATGGGGACGGTGAACTCGCCGGCGTGCGCGCCGTCCGCCGCGGCGTCGCCGATGGTGGCGGCGCCGCAGCCGGGCTCGGGCGTGAAAGTGAGGCGCAGCCCGGCGGGCGCCTGCACGGGCGCCTCGGACTGCACGCGCAGCCGCACGACGCTCTGCGGCGCGCCGCCGGTGTCGCGCGCGTCCACCAGCACCGACAGCTCCGCGGCGCAGGTGATTTCATAGAAGAAGGTGGGCTCGGCGGTGGAGCCGACCGTCAGGCGCACCACGCGCGGGGGGAGCGTGTGGTATGCGCCCAGCGCGTGCAGCGGCAGCAGCGGCACGTGCGGGAAGCTGGCCCCGCGCGCGCCGGACGGCCCGGCGTGCAGCACGAGCTCGCCGGGCTTGACGGGGTTTGCCGCCGTGAAGCCCTCGTACGGGCGCAGCGTGGCGCGCCGCAAGCGCGCGCCGTCGGGCAGCGCCGCGAGCTCGCGCTCGAAGGCGGCACGCGCGGCGCCCTGGAGCTTCCACTCCACCTTGCAGGTTCCGGGAGAGACGGCCGCGCCGGCGCGGTCGTCCACGTAGGCCCACACGTCCACGGCTCCGCGCGTCGTCAGCATCGGCGCGAGCGGGATGACGCGCGGCGGGCGGTTGGCGGCGATGAACGAGAAGGTGACGGGGCTGGAGGGGTGGTCGCCCTCGTCGCGCAGGACGAAGCGCAGCGTCACGCGCCCGTCGGGGAAGGCGCGGCTGTCGGTCTCGAACGTGTCGTGGACGGCGGCGGCGTCCTCGTACCACTTGCTGAAGACCTCGTTCCAGGCGGTGCCGCTGGTGGGGGTCTGGGCGGTGACGACGAGCCGCGCGGAGCTGGTGTGGGCGGCGCCGCTCCAGTCGAAGCGCAGCTTGCCGCGCGCTGGATCGCCGTCGGCGAGCGTCGTCCAGCTCCCGTTCGCGAGCTTGTCCATCTCGTGCGACCCGAGCGGGTCGAGCGTGGGAGCCGCGGCGCGCGGCGGGCGGAGGTTGCCGGTGTTGGCCGCCACGCCCGGGCGCGGGTTGGCGATGAGCGTGCTGCTGAACGTGCGCCGCGTGGCGTTGCCGACGCGGTCGTAAGCGGTGACGTGCAGGTTCACGGGGGCGTTGGGCGCGGCGTCGGTGCTCCAGAAGAACGTGGCGGTCGCCGTGCGCGCATACTCGCCGTCGGCGGCGTTGGGCGCGCACACGGCGCGCCCGGCGGAGAAGACGTGGTGGCCGGTGGTGGACTCCGCGAAGACTTCGATCGCCGCCACGCCCGACGTCGGGTCCGACGCCGTCACGTCGATTCGCACCACGCCGACCAGCGAGACTCCGTCGGCGAGGCTCGCCTCGGCGTCGCCGTGGTTGCCGTTCACGAACGTCATCGTGTCGAGCGTCGGGCCGGTCGTGTCGATCACGAAGCGGTGCCGGCTGTCCGACTCGGGCGTGCCGCCGGGCGCGTGGCTCGCGGCGCGGTCCATGAGGACGCCGGCGAAGCTGCGCACGCCGCCGGTGACGGCGGGGCCGACGCGCGCGGCGCGTCCGATCTCCAGCGTTGCCGTCTCGCCCTCGCGCGCGCCGGCGGCGGCGAGCTGCACGGCCTGTCCGCGCCAGACGTCGGCGCCGAACACGCCGCGCTGGAAGGCGTCGCGCGGCAGCGCGGTCTCGGCGCCGCCGCCCAGCCGCGCGTGGAAGCTCGCGCCGTCCTGCATGCTCTGGTTGAAGAGCACCCAGGCGCGCACCTGTCCCGGGCCGACGTAGGAGACGGGGCGCTGGCCGTCGCCGACCAGCACGAGGTTGTCGCCGCCGCGCCAAGCCTGCGCGTGCTCGAAGCCGGCGACGGTGGCCTCCGGCCGGGCCGTGACGTAGGCGTTCCATGGCACGTTGGCGGTCGGGACGGCGGCGAGCGTGGCGGCGAGCGGCGACACCGACTTCTCCGAGGCGACGACCGCCACCACGCAGTCGACCTCCGTGCCGTAGTCGGGCACCGCAAGCAGCAGGTTGTGCGCGCCGCCCCCGCTGGGCGTGGTCGCTTGGTACAGCTCGAAGTGGTCGCCGCGGCGCGCCGCCGCCAGGACCTGCCGCACCTGGTCGGCGTTGCCGGACGGCACGCGGAATTCCAAGTGCAGCGTGCCGCGCGCGGCGTGAGGCGCGTCGGCGGGGCGCTGGAACTGGCCGACCCAGGCGCTGGCGCGCTTCGGGTTGGCGGTGTGCGTGAAGAAACCGGCGGCGCGTCCCTCCAGCTCGCTCGCCGCGGACAGCGCCTGCAGGAACATGGTGCCGTTGCTCCCGGAGCCGTCGCCCCAGCGCTCCGGCTCGACGCTCCATCCCTGCAGCTCGGGGGCGTGCAGCACGTCGGCGTGGTCCGTCGCGTCGGTGCGGCGCAGGCTCACGGTGAGCTGGTCGGCGGTGGCGCGCGGCCCCGGGCCGGTCCAGCCGGTGAGGGCGAGGTCGGCGCCGGCGCTGGCGAAGCGGTTGAGCGCCATGACCAGCTGGAACTCGCGGAAGAACGGCCCGAAGCCGGCGGTCTCGGGGCGCGGGAGGTTCGCCGGCGTGTAGCCGTTGACGACGGCGCGGTTCTCCATGCGGTTCGCGTTGTAGGCGACCCAGGCGCAGAAGTAGCCGTAGAGGTCGAGGCTGGCGTCGCTCGGCCAGCCGAAGAAGAGGAAGTGATCCGGCCAGCGGCGCACGACCGCGAGGCCTTCGCGGCGGTGGATGGGGCTGAGCGAGCCGACCACGTCCTCGGCGTACATGCCGGCGCCTTCGTCGAGGTTGCGGTCCTTCACCCATTGCGTGAGCCACGCGGAGTTCAGAGGCGTTGGGGCCGGGTGCGCGTCCGCGTAGGCCTTGTGGCGGCACAGGTGCTGGTACTCGTGGATGAAGCAGCCGCGGTGGACGACGCGCGCGTCGGCGGCGGTGCCGGCGCCGCCGCCCGGGTAGGGCGGGATGAAGAGCACGGCGCGCATGTTGCCGGTGTAGGGCGGGTGCTTTGCCACGGTCGGCCAGCCGTCGCGCAGCGGGAAGGAGATGCCGACGGCGTCGTTCACGGGGGCGATGAGCGTGGTCAAGAGCGGGACGGCGGTGCTGGGCGCGACGTGCGGGCCGAAGCTCTGTGCGGCCACGTGCAGCAGTCCGCCGTCCTCTTCGGCCCCGTCGGAGATGCGGCGCACCATGCTGCCGGCGCCGGTGTCGGCGGCGCGCGTCAGGTACCAATGGCTGCGACGTTGCGCGGGGGCGGGGTCGGGGTCCCAGTGCGTGGCCACGCAGACGAAGTTGTGCGCGTCGATGGGAGCATAGTGATCGAAATAGGGGACGACGTTGGCGCCGTCGCGGACGAGCCAGTCCTCGGGCACGGCGGTGCCGAGCTCGTCGCGGATGTGAAAAAAGGCGAGGCGCGACGGATAGGCGGCCTCGGCTTCGTTGAGCGTCGCCTCGTGCGTGACGTTGCCGGACGGGGCCTGCACCTCGAGGCGGAAGGTGAGGTCGACCGCGCCGGCGCCGCCGGGGATGGCGTTGTGGTCGAGGAAGAAGCCCCAGCGCGCCAGCGGGAGGTGCACGTTGTCGGCGTCGCTCTCGGCGAAGTTGGCGATGGCGCGCCAGCCGTCGGCGACGCCGTCCGCTTGCGTGCGCTGCTCGAGCCAGAGGCGGCCGTTGCGCGGGTGGGCCGCGGGGGCGGGCTTCCAGCCGAGGACGACGCCTGCGAACGAGGGGTCGACGCGCACGGCGGCCTGCGGCACCTCGGCGGCCTGTCCGGCGGCGGTGTGCAGGAAGCGGAAGGAATGCTTGGCGCCGGCGGTGAACGTGGCGGGCACGAAGCGGCCGAGCCGGAAGTCGGGTGTGTTGGTGGCGCCGGGCGTGCCGGGGGCGACGAGCGCCGGCAGGGTGCGGTGGCTGGCGTTCACCTGCGCGGCGGTCTTGTTGACCAAGTTCGTGGACGCCCCGCCGCCCGACGGCGCGCGCGTCAAATGGTAGTGCGTCGCGCCCGGGACGAGGTCCCAGAAGACGTACACCCATCCGTTGCTGCAGATGACGGCGTCGAGATCGGGCATGCGCAGACGTGTCCGAGGCGAAGCCGAAGCAAGAGTCGCGCCGCAGAAAAGCTCAGTGGTTGCGCGTGGGGCGGGGGCGTGGGTGGGGTCGGCCGCCCCCGGCGCTGGTGTCGGATGGCCCCGCTACGGTGGCCCCGGGTCGCTCCTCGCCAGGACTGGGCCCCGCTACGGATGCACGTAGTGGAGCACCAGCCCAGGCACCAGCACCGGCATGTTGCACGAGTACTGCAGCATGTCGCTGGCGCCGTCCTGGATGCCGGCGGTGGCGGAGTTGCCGTTGTCGTCGGTCGTGCCGAACGTCGTGTCGACGTAGCAGACGTCGATGTCGTTCGAGCCTTCGTGCAGGACGGCGCGCACGTCGATGGTGCCGGGCGACGACGAGTAGTGCTCGATGACCCACTGCACCTCGAACGTGCGGCTCCCGACCGCGCCGGTCGTCAGATAGCGCACGTTGCTGGGGCCGGCGAAGATGAGGTCGTCCCACCAGGCCATCAGCGATGGCCCCTGGAAGGTGTCAGGCAGGCAGCCGTTGAAGTAGGCGGTGCTGGTGCTGAAGAGCTTGCCGTTGGAGCCGACGTTCACCGTGGAGTACGCGGTGCCGAAGAAGCTGAACGTGAAGCCGACCGGCACGCTCGTCATGCTGTCGTCCCCGACGCCGGTGACGATGGTGCCGGTGGTCGAGATGTCGGCGCACGGCGTCACGGCGGGCGACATCTCCACGCAACCCGTGTAGCCGAAGGCGTCGGTGCCGAAGAGCGTGCAGGCCTCGTCGTCGTCGGAGGCGGAGCTGCAGCCGGTGTCGGCGGGGTAGTCGATCAGCGCGTCGCCGTCGTCGTCGAGGCCGTTGGCGCACTGGGGCAGGACGGCGGGGTCGGTCTCGTCCGTGTCGTCGAGCGCCGTGCAGCCGGGGTCCGTCGGATAGTCGGCCAGCAGGTCGCCGTCGTTGTCGGCGCCGTCGGAGCAGGCGGCCGGGTTGCAGGTGAAGGTGCCGGTGCCGCCGGGGTCGGAGCACACCGAGCCCGTCACCGTGCTGCACGTATAGATGAGGCTGGCCGGGTCGCAGGGCGCGCCGTTGGCGACCACGCCGCTGACCTGCAGCTCGTAGGCGCCGGTCGAGCCGTTCATGCCGTCGACGAACAGGAAGTAGCTGCCGGCGGCGAGTGAGGCGGTGATGCTGGACCCGGTGAACGAGCCAGGCGCGTTGTCGTTGCAGGCGATCTCGGTGGCGGGGTCGTCGCACGTGGAGCGCAGGTATACGGCGGTGTCCATCACCGTGCCGGGCAGGTTCGTCGCCGCCGTGATGTCCGTGGCGGAGGGGAGCTGCAGCAGGAAGACGTTCTCGGCCGAGGTGGACGTGAAGCCCGTGCTGCACGTCCCGCTGAAGGTGCTGAGCGTGGACGTGATGCTGCCGACGTAGTGGCCGTCGGGCGGCAGGTCGGTGAAGGCGAACCCGGGGATGCACTCGTTTTCTTCGGTGGCGTCGGCGGCGAAGAAGCAGCCGGGGTCGGCGGGGAAGTCGA
>DASYRF010000401.1:0-3872 GCA_036004705.1 Myxococcota bacterium | reverse complement strand
GCGCAGCTTGTGCAGCACCCGCCGGTGCACCGCGTGGGCCAGCCAGGCCGCCTCGTTGGCGCGGCGGACCGCCGCCGGCGCCTCTTCGAGCGCGCGCTCCAGCGCCGCCACCTGGGCGAGCGCGTCGGGGAGCGCCTCTGCGCCGGGCAGCCCCAGCGCGCGCGCGAACGTGACGAAGTCGGGCGCGTTCTCCTGCAGCGACGCGAGCGCCACCGCGCCGAGCTTCGCGGCCGAGTCGGCGGTGAAGAGGTGCGCGCCGCCGTACACCGTGTGGACGGGTTGCCGCGCGCTCGGCTCGCCCGGATAGCGCTGCGCGAAGCGCGCGTTGGCCTCGCGCAGCCGCCCGGTCAGCGCCTGGGTCGCTTCTTGGTCGAGGGACCTCTTCATGCTCGCTCCTCTTGCTTGGCGCCGGCGCCCGCCGGCGACCTCCACGGTGGTGTGACGCCGCTGTCTACCATGCTCGGGGCACGCGCGGCCCGCGGGGCACGCGCGGCGCACACGCAGCGCGCACGGTTCACGCCGCCGTGCCGCCGTCGAGCCAGGCGGCCGCCAGCGCCAGCAGGCGGGCGTTCTCGGGCACGCGCGACAGCATCGACGCCCGCGCCGCGTCGTTTTCGACGCGCGCCGCCCGCGCCAGCAGGCGCGCCCGCGCTTCCGACAGCTCCCGCCGCGCCTCCGCCGCGCGCCCCAGCGCTTCCAGCGCCTCGGCCTGAACCAGCCGCAGCATCGTCTCTTCGCCGCCCATGCGCTCCAGCACCTCGGGGATCGCCAGCGTCTGCTCCACCGTCTCCAGCGCCTCGGCCGCGCGCCCGCGCCGCAGCTGCACCGTGGCCAGCGTGGTGAGCGCCCCCGGCCGCAGCACGCGCCCCGGCGGCAGGTACGCCAGCCCGGCGCGCGCCTCGCGCTCGGCCCCCTCCAGGTCGCCGGTCCGCAAGAGCACTTTGGCCATGTCGCAGCGCACCGAGCCGTGGTGCAGGATCTCGTCCGACTCGGCCCCCACGCGCACGGCTTCCAGCAGCACCGCGCGCGCCTCCTCCAGGGCGCCCCGTCCCGCCAGCGCCAGCGCCAGGTTCTGCCGCGCCGTCACCTCCACGCGCTGCACGCCCAGGCGCGCCATCGTCTCCAGCACCCCGCGCATCAGTCGCTCGGCGTCTTCGTACATGCCCAGGTTGAGGTACGCGTGCGCGGCGTTGGCCCGCTGCGCGCCGACGTTGCGCAGGTGGCCCACGCGCTCGAAGCAGTCGGCCGCCGCCAGCGCTTCCTGCAGCCCGCGCCAGGTGTCCTCGGCGAAGAGCGCGTGCATTCCGCGCACCGAATGGATCGACGCCTGGAGGAAAGTGTCGGGCGGCAGCGCCGCGGCCGCGCGCTCCGCTTCCTGCAGCAGGGCGAGCGACTCGGCGGCGCGCCCCTGCCGCCACGACATCTCCTGCGCGGCGTGGGCGAGGGAGGCGACCCGCGCGCGCGCCGTCTCGGGCGCGGCCACGGCGGCGGCGGCGAGCGCGGGATTGCGCAGCTCGCGGACCAGCGCGAAGAAGGGCTCGTCGTGGCCGAGGTTGCCGGACGCCGTGACGTTGCGGTCGACCGCGCGAAACCAGTCGGGCGTTCCGTGCGGCAGCGCCGCCAAGGCCTCCTGCGCGCGCGCCTCCGCGGACGCGTACTCGCCGCGCCAGCCATGGGCCCCGGAGATCAGCAGCAGCAGCCTCCCGCGCTCGTCGCCCTGGGCGCCGCAGGCGAGCGCGCGAGCCGCGCGCGTCAGCGCGGCCCGCGCGTCGAACCGCCGGAAAGCCTCGTGGGCGGCCCGCGCGTGCCACGGCAGGGCGCGGTCCGGCTCCCCGCCGCGCTCCCAGTGGTCGGCGAGCAGGGCCGCGTCCGTCTCGCCGGCCTGCTCCAGCCAAGCGGCGGCGAGGCGGTGGCCGTGCACGCGGTCGGCCTCCGTGAGCATGGCGTGGGCGGCGTCGCGCACGAGCGCGTGGCGGAACGACCAGTTCCCCGCGGCGCCGCCGGGGAGCGCCGCGCGCGGCTCCACCAGCTCCAGCGCCGCCAGGTCGGTGAGGCGCGCCCCCACCTCGGGCGCGAAGTCGTCGCCGCCGAGCAGCGCGGCCGTCCCCGCTTGCTGGAAGCTGCGTCCGAAGATGCTCGCGGCGCGCAGCGTGCGGCGCAATTCCTCCGGCAGCTCGGCGAGGCGCGCCTGCACCATCGCCAGCACGGTGTCGGGGACCTCGTCGGCGCGGCCGGCGGCGGCGGCGCGCAACAGCTCCTCCAGGAAGAACGCGTTGCCGGCGGAACGCTCGGCGAGCCGCTCCACCAGCGCCGGCGCGGTGGCGTCGCCCAGCACCGCGCGCGCCAGCCGCTCGCACGCCTTGCGCGTGAGCGGCGACAGCGGAAGGCGCTGCGGGTGGCGCTCGCGCCAGAGACCCGGGAAGAGGTCGTCGAGCTGCGGGCGCCCCAGCGCCAGCACCAGCAGCGGGCGGTCATACAGGCGTCGCAGCGCGTCCCCGACGAGCTCCACGCTGGGCTGGTCGCTCCAGTGCAGGTCGTCCAGCACGAGCAGCACCGGTCGCGCCGCCAAGTCTGCCTGCAGTAGGTCCAGCCACGCCGCGCGCATCTGGTCGGCCATCAGGCGCGGCTGGGCGCGCGCCGTGCGCAGCACCTCGTCCTCCTCGTCGGGGAAGGGCGCCTCCACCAGCTCGCCCAGGAACGCCGCCGTGCGGCTCAGCTCGGCGCCGCCGAAGTGGCGCGCGGCGCGCGCACGCAGCTTCTGGCGCCGCAACGCCGGCGGGTCGCCGTCGCCGATGCGCGCGGCACGCCGCACCAGCCGGGCGGCGAGCCCGAGCGGCGCGCTCGTGCCCAATGCGTCGCCTCGCGCTTGCCAGAGCTCGAAGGCGGAGCCGCGCGCGGCGAGCAAGCTCAAGAGCTCCCGCCGCAGCCGCGACTTCCCCACGCCCGGCGGACCGGTGACGATCACGGCGCGCGCCACCGGCTCCGCCGCGCACTCGTCGAACGTTCGCGCCAGCGCCTCCAGGTCGCGTTCGCGACCCACGCACGGGGTCGCCCGCCCCAGCAGCGTGCGAGCGCCGTCCGCGTGCGCGCGCTCGCCGCGCAGCTCCAGGCCGTCGGGGCCGCCGCCCACGTCGAAGCTCGGATCGAGCAGCCCGGCGCTCAGCTCGTCGAGCAGCACGGCGCGCGTCGGCGCGGCGCGGCGCAGCAACGCCGCGGCGCGGTCGAGCACCTCGCCCACGGGCAGCCGCCCGCTCACCAGCGCGCGGCCCGTGCACAAGGCCATCGGCGCGGCGGGGTGGCGCGCGCGCAGCGCCAGCGCCACGCGCGCGGCGCGCGACGCCTGGTCGGTGGCGGCGCCGCGGCCCGGCACCATGGCCACGAGCGAGCCGTCCGCCAGCTCGGCGAGCGACACCCCCAGCGGCTCCAGGTCGGCGCGTAGTCCGGCGCTGGCGCGACCCGCGTCGGCGGGGTGCAGCGTGGCGGCGCGGGCCACCTCGCCCGGGTCGGGGTGGGCGAGGGCGACGACCACGCTGACGATGCGCTGCTCGTCGGTGGTGAGGGCCGGCGTGCGCGTGGCGGCGCGCGGGGATGCCGCGGCGGCGGGCCGCCCGTCGCCCTCGATCGCGGCGAGCGCGTCGAGCGCGTCCGCGACGGCGTCGCCGTCGGCGGGGCGCGCCTCGGGGTCTTTTGCCAGCAGGCGCTCGACCAGCGCCACGAGCGCGTCGGGGAGCGCGGGGCGCAGATCGCGCAACGCCGGCGGCTCGTCCAGCAGCACCTTGGCCAGCAGCGCGACGGGGTGCTCGGCGGTGAAGGCCGCCTGACCCGCGAGGCACTCGAACAGGACGCACCCGAGCGAGAAGACGTCGGCGCGC
>DASYRF010000400.1:0-3970 GCA_036004705.1 Myxococcota bacterium | reverse complement strand
GCGGCGGCGCCGGGGGCCGCCTCCCCGCCCTCCGGTGTCACGGCCGCGCCCGACTCGCCGGAGCTCGCCGACGCGGCGCGGGACCCCGCGCGGGCGAAGGCACTGCTGGCCAAGGGAGACGCCCGGCTGGCCGAGGGCAAGCTCGCTGACGCGCGCCAAGCGTACCTGGCGGCGCTGGGCGCCGATGCGCGGTCGGCGGCGGCCCTCGGCGGGCTCGCCGACGTGGCGTACGAAAGAAGCGACTGGACGCGGGCGGTGCTGCTTGCCAAGCGGGCCGTGGCGCTGGCGCCGCGCGCGGTCGCCTACCGCATGGCGCTGGCGCGCGCGTTCTACAAGCTCATGCGCTACGACGACGCCATCGCCCAATGGAAAAAAGTGCTGGAAATCGAGCCGGGCCACCCGGCCGCGAAGAAGAACATCGCGCTGGCCCGCGAGCTCACCGGGCGCTGAACGCTGCGCGCCCTGCGGGGGCGTGGCGGCGCGGCGGCGGGCATGGGCGCCGTGAGGCGCGCGTCAGAACGAGAGCTCCAGCCCGAGCGGGCCGGCGCGCAGCGTGATGAGGGGCGGGGGCGCGGCCGCCGGATCGGCGCGGGCCGAGCGCACGAGCCGCGGCACGAGGAGCAGCGCGGCGCCGGCGAGGACGGCCGCGGCGCCGGCCGCGATCGACACGTTGGCGACCAGGGCCCAGGTGCGCCCGCGCTCGGCGAGACGATCGAGCGCGCGCAGCTCTTCGAGCGACTCGTTGGGCGCGCTGTCATAGGTGCGCTGCACGTGTTGCAAGGCCAGCCCGGCGCCGGCGGCGACGCCGAGCGCCGCCAGGCCCCCTGCCGCCAGTGTCAGGCCCAGCAACGTGGAGGCGCGGCGCGCCGCCAGGCCGCGGCCCGCTAGCGCCCCGCCGCTGGGCGTGCGGGCGCTCGCCGCGGCCGCTCGCAGGGCCGAGGCCGCGAGACCCGTGCGCTCTTGGAGCTCGTGAAGGCCGCACAGGTCGCAGCGCTCCTCGAAGTGGGCGACGATCGCGCCGGCGCGGTCGACGAGCACGAGCCGCACCAGGAAGTTCCCGCCGTCGCCTGAGACCGAGGCGAGCACGAGGGCGTCGACGCCCAGCGCGTCGGCGGCCGTTCGCAGGCAAGGACCCTTGCGGCACTCGGGGACTCCGGCGGCGGCGAGGACGGCCGCCGCGCGCGCCGGACCGATGACCGCGTAGCCCGTCGCGGCAAGGCCCTCGACGGCGCCTCTCTCGACGAACGGGCGCACGCCCGGCGCCACCCCCGGCGCCAAGTCCACCGCGATCAGCGCGGCGCGTTCGCCGATGGGCGCCTTCTTCTTCGCGGCGCGCGCGGGTCCGGCGAGTCCGACCGACGCGCAGGCGCAGACGAGCGCGGCGATCACGCGCGCCCGCCACGCGACACGCCTCGCTGCTTGCCTCTCGCGAAACGCGGCGCGCCGGGGCATGTGCGGTGATGTTATCAAGGGTCTTCACGAAGAAGAAGGCGCCGGCCCCGCGCCAGAGCGATGAGAGTCATGCCGGCGCCGAGCCGGCGCGTTCTCGCCCGGCGAGTGACTGCAGCCGCCGACGCCGTTGCTGGCGATGTACGAGGGCTATCGCGGGCGCGGACCTGGGGCTCTTCGTTGCTGGCGATGTACGAGGGCTATCGCGGCGCGGACCTGGGGCTCTTCGGCGGCGCGTTGCTCCGCTCAGCGGCAGCCGGCCGGGTCGGAGCTGAACTTCTTGCCGTTCCAGCCGCCGCCGTCGTCGTAGCTGTCGCCGTAGCCCCACCGGCCGATGACGCCGCTGGCGCCGCCGAGCCCGCCCGCGCCGCCCTCGCTCGCGGTCGGCAGGAAGTAGCCGGAGCCGGTGACGCCCGTGTCCTTCTCGCGCCAACGAAAGACCAGCGCTTGGCCTTCGACGCGCCCGAGCAGCTCGCCGTCGTTGTGAACGTACGAGCCCATGACCGAGGCGTCGGTGTTCTCCAGCAGCAGCATCGGCCCGAAGGACGTGTCGTAGCAGCCCGTGAAGAGCCCGGGCCGCGCCGGGCGCGCGCGCGCCTCTTCGAGCGTGGCCGGCGCAGCGGTCGCCGCGCCGGCCGCCGCCGTGCCCGCTCGCGTGCGCGCTGCGCAGCCGCAAGCCGGACTCACCGCGAGCCCGAGCCCGAGCCCGATGGCCAGCGCCAGCACCACGCTGAAAGGACGATCTCGATCGCCAAGCCAGGGCGGCGCCAGCGCCGGCCGGAGCCACGCGCCGGCGTGCGCGGCCGCGGCGCCTAACCCTTCACTTCGCCGACCTGCGTGTGGATGCCGCATTCGGTCTTGTCCGTCCCGCGCCAGCGGCCGGCGCGCTCGTCCTCGCCGGCGGCCACCGGCGTCGTGCACGGCCAGCACCCAACGCTCGAATAGCCCTGATCGAGCAACGGGTGGTACGGCACTTGATGATCGAAGATGTACTTCCACACGTCCTTGCGCGTCCAGCGCACCAGCGGATGGCACTTCACCACCGTGCGTCCGCCTTCCACGACGAGCGGCTGCAGCACCGGCGCCAGCGCGCGGCTGCCGCCCTGGTCGCGGCGCACGCCCGAGATCCAAGCGTCGAGCCCCGCGACCGCGCGCCGCATCGGCTCGACCTTGCGAACGAAGCAGCAGCGGTCCGGGTCCTGCGTGGTGAGGTCCGCGCCGTACTGCGCGTCGATCGCCGCGTCGGACAGCGCCGGCTCGTACAGCGCGATGCGAGTGCCGTAGTGCTTCTCCAGCATCTCCTTGAACGCGAGTGTCTCGGGGAAAAGGCGGCGCGTCTGCAGCGTGAAGACGTGTGGGTCGAGCCCCGCCTTGCAGGCCATGTCGATGAGCACGGAGCCGCTGGCCCCGAACGCCGTCGACAGCCCGACCCGCGCGCCAAACGTCTCGTACGCCCACGCCAGGATCTCCGGCGGCGTGCGAGTCTCGAACGTGGCGCTCAGGGCTTTGATCTCAGCGGCGTCCATCGGGCGGGCGGCGTTCCGGCGCGGGTCCTTTCGGCCAGCATAGGGCCGCTGCCGCGGTGCGGCAAGCCGCCGCCCCGCGCGCGCCTCTCGCCTTTGGATGCGCGAATGGATAGATTGGGCGCCGTGAACCTGCTGGATCCGCGCATCGAGGCCTACCTGCGGGCCAACGCCCCCGCGGCCGACCCGGTGCGCGCCCGCATGGAGGCCTACGGCGCCCAGCGGCGCTTCCCGCTGATCGGCCCGCTGGTCGGGGCGCTCTGCTACCAGTACGCCGTGGCGGCCAGGGCGCGCGCCGTCTTCGAGATGGGGTCGGGATTCGGCTACAGCGCCTGGTGGTTCGCGCGCGCCGTCGGCCCCGGCGGGCGGGTCGTATGCACCGACGGCGACCCCGCGAACCGCGACCAGGCCGAGAAATTCCTGCGCGAAGCGGGGCTCTGGGAGCGCATCGACTACCGCGTCGGCGACGCCTGCGCGGCGCTGGCCGGCGAGAGCGGGCCGTTCGACGTGATCTTCATCGACGTCGACAAGGAGGGCTACCCCGAGGCGCTCGACGCGGCGGTGCCGCGCCTGCGCGACGGCGGGCTCATCCTCACGGACAACACGCTGTGGAACGGGCGCGTGCTGGAGGCGGCCGGTGCGGCGGCCGACACGCAGGGCGTGCTCGAGTACACGCGCCGCGCGCTGGCGCATCCGGCGCTGGCGACGACGATCGTTCCCGTCCGCGACGGCCTGGCGGTGAGCGTGAAGCTCCCGCCCGCCGTGCTGCAGGAAAGTCCATGGCGCTCGACGCAGAGCAACTGACGGCGCTGGTCGGCGGGGTCGCCGACCAAGTGAAGGCGGGCGAGACGCTCGCCGGCGCAGGTCGCCTCGAAAAGGTGGAGGTCAAGGACGACGGCACCGTCACGGTGTTCCTGACGTGCGTGGACTACGCGCGCGAGCAGAGGTTCGCCGTGGAAGACCTCATCGTCGAGAAGCTGGAGGCGGCTGGGGTGGAA
>DASYRF010000399.1:0-2011 GCA_036004705.1 Myxococcota bacterium | reverse complement strand
AGCGCGGAGAGGCCGGCGACCGAGGACCGCGCGTAGTTCAGCAGCAGGCCGAACTGCTCGCCGGCCATGTCGTTGTCCCCGCCGGAGACGAGGATGGCCTTGGGCACGACACCGCGTCCCAGCAGCTTCTCGATCTGCCGGGTGAACTGGCAGAGCTGGTTGCCGCCGTCGGCCATCCCGTCGACCGGATCGCCCTTGTGGGGTACCGACTCCACGTCGTAGCCGTGACCGTCTTCCAGCTCGTCGAGAACGTCGTGCAGCGGGTAGTCGAACCACGAATCGCCCTCCGCCACGAGGTACCCGGCGCTTTGCGTCAGCACCGCTTCCGCCAGCGGTGCCGCCTTCGCACTGAGGGCGTCGCCGCGCAGCTCCAGCGGCGCGGGATGCTCGGCCAGCGCCTGCGCGCGCCGCTCGAGGGCGCGGGCCCGGTCTCTCAGCAGCGTGTCGGCGTTCCGGCGACCGGTCTCGATCGCGGCACGCGTGATGTCGTCGGGAAGCATGCGGGTCTGCCTAGCGGCGCCGCCGGTTGAGGTGGAGCTCCAGGACGGCCAGGGCGAGCCGTTCCGCCGTCTTCTTCATGTTCCGCCTTCCTGCTACATCGGGGCCCAGCGGAGATGGCTGAAGGCAAGACGCGGACCACCCGGCGGCTGCGCGCCAACACGCGAAGATCATTGACCGCGGCCGTTCGGGAGGGTGCGCGCCGCCGCCCCGTCACTGGGCAGCGCTGGCCAGTAGCAGTGCGTTCCGTCGCTCAATGATTGACGGGGCGCCACCACCTTGTCTACGCTGCTGCCCAGTGTACGATCGCCACTTCGGCCTCACCGAGCGTCCCTTCTCCCTGGCGCCGGACCCGCGGTACCTCTTCCTGAGCGACGGCCACCGCGAGGCGCTGGCGCATCTGCTCTATGGCCTGGGCGAGGGCGGCGGCTTCGTGGTCCTCACGGGCGAGGTCGGCACGGGCAAGACGACCGTCTGCCGGGCGCTCCTCGATCAGCTTCCGCCGGAAGTCGACGTGGCGATGATCTTCAATCCCCGCCTCACCGGCGTCGAGTTGCTGGCCACCGTGTGCGACGAGCTGCACGTCGACTACCCGAGCGGCGCCACGAGCCTCAAGGTGCTGGTCGACGCGCTGTCGCGCGCGCTGCTCGACGCGCACGCGCGCGGCCGACGCACCGTGCTCATCATCGACGAGGCGCAGAACCTCGGCATGGACGTCCTCGAGGAGCTGCGCCTGCTCACCAACCTCGAGACGACCCGCCACAAGCTTTTACAGGTAATACTCATCGGCCAGCCCGAGCTGGGCGACCTGCTGCAGCGCCCGCAGCTGCGGCAGCTCGCGCAACGCGTGACGGCCCGCTACCACCTGCGGCCATTCACGCTCGGCGAGACCCGCGCGTACGTGCGGCATCGGCTGGACGTCGCCGGCGGGCACGAGGCGATCTTCACCGGGCGCGCGCTGCGGGTCGTGCACCGCCGCGCGGCGGGCGTGCCGCGGCTCATCAACAGCGTGTGCGACCGGGCGCTGCTCGGCGCCTTCGCCAAGGGCAAGACGCGGGTGACCGCGGGCGTGGCGCGGCGGGCGGCGGGCGAAGTCCTCGGGCACGCCGCGGGGGGCCGGCGATGGATTCCGGTCGCCGCCGTAGCGGTCGTGCTGGTCGCCGTCACTGCGGGCGCCACCGTGCTCGGCGCGGCGCGCCTCGGCCGTCTCGCCGGTGACTGGACGACGGGCGCGCGGCTGGCGGCGCCGGTCACGGCGCCCGTCGCCGCGCCGGTCGCCCCCGTCGTCGTGGCGCCGGCGCCGCCGCCGCCACCGCGGCCGAGCCTGGCCGCCATCCTCGCCGACCCCGCCGGCGCCACCAGCAAGCAGACGGCGTTCGCCACGCTGTTCGCGCAGTGGGATGTGGACTACCGGCACCGGCCGGGCGCGCTCGGCTGCGACTTCGGACGTCAGGTGGGACTGCGCTGCGTGTTCCGGGCGGGAACCTGGAACGTGCTCCGCCGCCTCGATCTG
>DASYRF010000398.1:0-40968 GCA_036004705.1 Myxococcota bacterium | reverse complement strand
CGGACCGCAATGATCTCCTTCTCCGCGGTGCAGAGAATGTTGTTGTCGATGCTCGCTCCGGCGATGATGCCGCGCGCGGCCTTGTCGATGAAGGCCGTCTCGTCGACGACCACGGGCGGGTTGCCCGGCCCGGCGGCGATGACCTTCTTGCCGCAGCTCATCGCTTCTTTCACCACGCCGGCGCCGCCCGTCACCACGATGAGCCGCACGCCCTTGTGACGCATCACGTACTGGGCGCTTTCGATGGTCGGCTCGCCCACGCACGTCAAGAGGTTCTCGGGCCCGCCCGCCGCTACCACGGCCTCGTTGAGCAAGTGGACGTGCCAGGCGCACACGCCCTTGGCCGAAGGGTGGGTGTTGAACACCACCGCGTTCCCGCCCGACACGATGCCGATGCCGTTGTTGATGATGGTCTCGGTCGGATTGGTCGTGGGCGTGACCGAAGCGATGACCCCATAGGGGGCGCGCTCCATGATCGTGAGCCCGTCATCGCCCGTCCACGCCTTGGGCGTCAGGATCTCCGGCCCCGGCGTCCTTGTGGCGGCGATGCGGTTCTTGCCGACCTTGTCCTCGACGCGCCCGAGCCCCGTTTCCTCGTGGGCGAAGCGCGCCAAGTCGTCCAGATGCTGCAGCGTCACCGCGCGCATCGCCTCCACGATCCGGTAGCGCAACGACAGCGGCTCGCGCTCGTACTGCTCGAACGCCTTGCGCGCGGCGTCGACCGCCGAGTCAGGATCGCCGAAGACGCCGCGTGTCGCGCGCGGAATGGCGGGGCCGCGCCGCCCGCCGGCGCCGCGCGGGCCGTCGTCGCGCAACGAGCGCACGAACGGCGGACGCGCCCCTGCGCCGGGCGCCGCGCCCACCGCGCCTGGCAGCGTCACCGGCGGCGCCACACCGCTGCCGGCCGCGCGCCCGGAGTCCGCCGATGCGCCGCCGCCGCCGCCCCCGCCCCCCCCGCCGCCGGCGGTTCCCACGCCTCCGACGCCGCCGATGCGCGCCACGACGCGCTCCACGATCTCGGCGATCTTCCGCTCGTCGAGCTCCATTCCCATTGATCACTCCGGCCCTACCCCGACTTCGCCTTGTCGAAGCGCGACTCGCCCCCCACGTCGACCATGTCGACGATCGCCATGATGGTCGCGTCGACCGGCCGGTCGCGCGTCGCCTCCGTCTGGCGCGCGCTCGACCCCGCCGCGTAGAGCACCACCTCGCCCTGCCCCGCGCCCACCGCGTCGGCTGCCACGACGAACGCCCCCGTCGGCTTGCCCGCCAGATCGCAGTTCTGCACGAGGAGGAGCTTCAGCCCTCCCAGTGTGGCCTCCTTGCGGCTGGCCACCACGGTGCCCACGACCCGGCCCAGCAGCATGATGGCCGCCGGCTACTTCTTCTTGTCCCAACCTGGACCGCGGCCCAGCGGCAGCACCAGGTCGATGTTGTCGTGCGGCCGCGGGATGATGTGGACGCTGACCAGCTCGCCCACGCGCTCCGCCGCGCGCTGTCCCGCCTCGGTGGCCGCCTTCACCGCCGCAACGTCGCCACGCACGATCGCCGTGACGTAGCCGCCGCCGATCTTCTCGTAGGACACCAGCTCGACCTTGGCGGCCTTCACCATCGCGTCCGCCGCCTCCACCATGCCCACGAAGCCGCGCGTCTCGATCATTCCCAGTGCGTCTGCCATGCGGATCTCTCCTCGCTCGTTGCGAAAACGTCAGCGGGCCAGCCCCCGTCCCGACCGCTGTCCGTCCGTCACCGGTCCACGAACGCCGCGCCGCTCTTGCCGGCGAGGCCCTCCAGCGCCGCGATGGCCGCCGCGCGCGCCGCGTCGATCTCCGCCTCGGAGCCGCACATCCACAGCCGGCCGAACGCGCCGTACGGCTGCACCTGCGTCAGGTGCACGCGCGCCGCCTTCTCTGCCTCGTTGGCGGCGAAGGACGCATACCCGGCCGGGTCGGTCTCCAGGATGAAAAGGCTCATCCCCGGAAGCAGCATCGTGCCCTGCGAATTCCGGTTGATGAGCTGCGCCTGGTACGGCTCGATGGCGCGGATGACCTCGTTGGTCACGACCTTGGGCTTGAGCCGGTCCTCTTCCTTGATCTCCAGAAAGTTGAGGATGGCGCTCCCCGCCGAAAGCACCTCGCCCTTGTCGTCGTGGTGCACTTCCAGCAACCCGTAGGCGCGCTCGACCACCTGGATGGCCGGCACGACGCGCGTCGCCTTGAGCGCCACGTCGGTGACGCGGTTGATCGCGATGCCCGGCGCGATCTCGACGAACAGCGACGCCACGTGCGGCACCGGCAGGAAGCCACGCGCGGTCTTGCCCATGAAGGTGGCCAGCTGCGGCTGGAGGTCGTCGAGGAAGGTGTAGGTGCGGAGGTTTACCTGGGCCCGAGCCATTCGCCCGTATACGACGGCCGGCCCGTCGAATTCAAGCGCGCGCAAGGCCACCCCGCCGCGCCGCGCGTGCGCGGCGCCGCGCCTAGCGCAAGACCGGCGCGCCCCCGACCACCAGCGCCTGGCCGGGCGACATGGCGCCGTTGGCCGCCTCGTCGGCGTTGGCGATGGGGAACATGAGATTGGCGAAGTCCGGGCAGGACGTGTACCCGTCGGGAAAGTACGCGGCCGGGCACTCGGGCGTATCGGTGATGTAGTCGTAGGCGAGGCCGCCGAGCTCCGTTGTGTGGAACAGCCCCATCAGGTGGCCCACCTCGTGCGCGACGAGGGTCCCCTGCATTGCCGCGTCGAACGGGTAGGTCGTCACGTGCACGCACGCCTGGTAAGTGTGGTCGTTGACGAGCGCGCCGGGGATGCCCGCGGCGACGCCGAGCGCGCCCAGCAGGTCGCCGTCGAACCCGCCGATGAGCACGACGTTGATGGCGGGACCGCCGTCGGCCGCCGTGTCGGCGAGCGCCGCGCAGTCGAGGAAGAGATCCTGCATGCTGTCGATGGTGTTCGCCGCCGCCGGGGCGTCGAAGTAGCGCACCACGCCGCGCTCGAGCCCCGCGCCGCCCGCGCCGGCGCCGTACACCTGCCAGAACCGCTCCAGCACGGCGATGACGAAGCTGTTGTCGGGCGCCGTGGCGGCGTCGAGCGCGCTCGCCGGCGTGAGATGCACGTTGAGGTGCAACCGCCCGCCCGGTGCGGCCTTCGGCAGCACCGCCAGCCGGTCGATGGCACCGCCGATCGGCGCGACCTGCCCTGCCAGGATCTCGTACAGCAGCGCGTCGTCGCTGAGCGGCGTGTTGCCGGGGCTGCAGTCGTAGGTGTCGAGGCTGACCGTCCAGCCTCCGGCGGGCACCGGCCCGGACCAGTCGTTGTCAGGGACTATCGTCGTCATCACCGGGAAGCCCGGCCACGGACGGAGCAGGGGACCGTAGAGGTCGTGGTCGAACCAGACGGCGCCGCCGGGCGCCACGAGGCGGCGCGGGTAAAGGCACACCGCACCGCCGAACGCCTCGGCGAGCAGCGTGAACGACGTCGTGCCGCCGGGAAGGCTGAAGGCGACGTCGCCGGTACCCGCCGCGGCCGTGGTGACGAACGCGCCCAGCTCGACGGCATCGGCGAAGGGCGGATCGAGCGGGGTGCACACGTTGCCGTCCGGCTGCGCGGCACAGTTGCCGGACGCACAGTCCGCGTCGGCCGTGCACGGGCACGCTTCGGGGAAGGGCGCGGCGTCGCAGGGCGGGAAGGCGGTCACGCAGCGCCCGCCGGCGCGGCAGCGCTGGCCCGCCGCGCACTCCCAGTCGGTCATGCACGGCAGGTCGCAGGCGCCGTCTTGGCACACGTAGGCGTCGCGGCAGTCGCGATCGGCGCCGCACGCCGCCAGGCACAGCCCCAGTCCCGACAGGTCGCGGCACAGGGTCCCGTCCGGACAAGGCGCGCCGGCGCTGCAGTCGGCGGTGCAATACCCGTCGGGCAGCGACGTCTCGCAATAGAGCCCCTCGTCGCAGCGCGCGTCGTCGGCGCAACGCGCCCCCGGCCCGCCGCCGCACCCGGCCATCGCGAGCGCGGCGGCGCCGGCGTTCGCAGCCAGGAGCAGCGCGGCCGCCGCGGCGCCGGCGGTGCCGGCAGGTACAGCCGCAGGCGCGAAGCGCATGCCGCCAGTGTGAGAGGCCCCCTCCGCCTCGTCAATCGCGCCTACCGCCGGGCGGGCCGCCGCCTTCTTGTGGGAGCGACGGAGTTCTGGGACGATGCGTGCGCTGCCGACGGCCTTGCGCTCGTCGTCCCGCGGAGACGCGTTGATTCGCCACGTCAAGGGCATCCTGTTCTCGGACTACGTCCGAATGATCCGCACGCACAAAGGCGTCGACTGGCAAAGGCTTCTGTCGCCGGAAGACGCTCGCTACCTCTCCAGCATGATCGAGCCGGACGACTGGTATCCGATGGAGACGTTCGAGCGGCTCGGCAACGCCATCCTGAGCGAGATCGCGCACGGCGACCTCGACGCCGTGCGCATGTGGGGCCGCTTCTCCGTAGACCAGCTGCGCGCGGCACACTCCCGCCTGTTGGCCGAGGGCGACCCCGTCGAGACGCTCATGCGCTTTCGCGTGCTGCGCGCGACGTTCTTCGACTTCGAGGCGCTGGAGATCCCGATGCTCGTCGACGACGAGGCGCAGATCGTCATCCGCTACCACATGGGCAACCCCGCCGAGGAGGCCGCCTCGTTCCAGACGATGGGCTTCTTCGAGCGCTTGATCGAGCTCGCCGGCGGCTCGAACATCTACGCGAACTTCACCGAGCGCTCCTGGGCCGGCGACCCGCGCACCCTGCTTGACCTGAGCTGGCGCACCGCCTCGCGCTGAAGCCTCACTACCGCCGCGACTCCGCCTGATTCCGGTTCCGGTCCCGGTCCCGGTTCCGGTCCCGGTCCCGGTCCCGGTTCCGGTCCCGGTCCCGGTTCCCGGTCGGGTTCAGGGCGCGGGGGGCCGCCGCCGGGGCCGGCGCGCGAGCCACAAGAGCGCGAGGGCGGCGAGCGGGAGGGGGAGCGGCGCCGTATGGCGCGGCGAAAGGCGGCAGGCGCAGCCCGCGGGGAGCGCCGGGGACTCGTCGGGGTCACAGGCGGTGCCCACGCCGTCGCCGTCGGGGTCGGCCTGATCGGAGTCGGGGACGAGCGGACAGTCGTCGACGTAGTCGCGCCAGCCGTCGCCGTCGTCATCCACGTCGCATAGGTCGCCCACCGCGTCGCCGTCGGTGTCGGTCTGATCGGGATTGTAGAACGGGCAATCGTCCACGGCGTCCGCCACCGAATCGGCGTCGACGTCGCCGCCGCACAGGTCGCCGGGCGTGCCGTCCCGCGCCCCCAACGTGTCGAACGACCAGGTCTCGATGTCGTGGTTGTTGCGCGAGCCTCCAGTCGCCGCCGTGAAGCCGGCGTAGACGACCGGCCCGAGTCGCGCGTAGACGTCGATCAGCGCGAGCAGGAGAGGCGCCGCCGGCTGGACATCGTCTGGCGACACATAGACGCGCAGCCCGTGCACTGCCGCGTCGTACGAGATCCACACGTTGACGGGATCGCCGCCGTTCAGGTCCACGGGCGCGGGCGCAACGGCGAGATGCGCCTCCACGGCGCCGTCCGCCAGAACAGCCACGTGGTTGTTGTCGGGGTCGAACCCGTTCTGCCACGTGTCGAACTCCACGGCGATGCTCGGGGTCAGGTCCTCGTAGCCGAGCCAGCCGCCTCCGGAGTCGAGGATCCAGGCGGAGGGGCCGTCGGCGGACGACTGCAGTACGAACGTGAAGCCGTCGGCGCCATCCGTTCCTGCCTGGCCGCTGAGACGGAAACGGAAGTGCGTGGTGAACGACGTGCCCGGCGAGAGGAGGACCGGGCAAGTGGCGAACGCGGTCCCCGATACGACCCACAAGTCAGGCGTCAGCCGCAGCACCGAGTTCAGCGCCTGGTCGGCGTGGCCGTTCAATGTCAGCCCCGACACGTCGGAGAAGTCGTCGAACCGCAGCGCCGTCTCCCCGTTCGCCGGAGCGGACAATGCGCCCGCGGCGAGCGCGGCGGCCAGACCGAGCGCGCCGCGGCGAAAGCCGCACCGGCGACCGCCAACGGCGGCACCGGCGCGGCCGAAGGTCCCGCCGCGGACAGCGCGTGCGATCACATTCCCATGCACGAGGGGAGGTCGGCGCACGTGCCGGCCGTGGTGTCGCAGTAGCCGCTCTCGCAGGCGCCAGCGTCGGTGCAAGGCGCGCCGTTGGCGCCCCGCGCCTGGCACGTCATCGCCATGTCGCAGTAGGCGCCGTCCACGCAGTCGAACTGGCTCGTGCACGGGCCGCCCACCGGCGAGCGCGGCGTGCACACGTTGGTCGTGAAGTCACAGTACGATTGGTCCGCGCACTCCTCCGAGCCGGCGCAGGGCTGGCCGTCGGGCGTCTCGGGGGTGCACACGTCCCCGGTGGGGCCGCTGGCGCAGTACGCGCCCGCCACGCAGGGCTGGAAGATCACGCCGCAGGAAGCGCCCACGGGCTGCGGCATGCACGCCACGTAGGTCGTGCAAGTCCCACCCGTGCAGTAGGCGTCGGCGTAGCACTCGTCGTCGGTCATGCAGGGCGAGCCGGGCGGCAGGCGGTCGACGCATACGCCGCCGCTGCTGCAGCCACGGAACCCGGCGCAGTCCTGGCCGCCGCCGCACGGCCCGCCGAGGGGGGCCGGCGTGATGCACGTGCTGGCCGAGCCGCACCGTCCCGACATGCAGTCCGAGTCTTGGTCGCACGCCGCGCCGGCGGGCTGCGGCCCGGCGCACAGGTTGGTGGCGCCGTCGCAGTTGTCCGACAGACAGTCGCTGTCGAACGTACAAGGTGCGCCGATCGCCCCCAGCGCCACGCAGGTGTTCGTCATGAAGTCGCACGTCGTCGTGTCGTCGCATTGCGCGCTGGTGCAGTCCTGCCCGAGCGTCGCGTAGGCGCGGCACTCCGAGCAGGTGCCGAACTCGATGTGGCAGTACAGGCCGGCCGCGCAGCCGAGGCCCTCGCACGGCTGGCCGGCCACGGCGCCGCCGACGGGGGTGAAGACGTCCCCGCACTCAGGCGTCAGGTCCACGTCGGGGTCGCAGGGCAGCGCGTTGATGGCCGCGGTGCACTGCGCCAGCGCCGCCTGGTTTACTTGAAGGTTGAGCTGGTCGAACAGGTCCAGGATGCAGTCAAGCAGGCCTCGATACCAAACGTTGCAGGCCGCCTGCGACTCGAACACCGGACCGAACGTCGACTCGCAGCGGTCCACAAACCCGCAGTAGGCGGCGACGTACGCGTCGAAGTCGTCCGAGACGTTGCCCCCGTCCCCCGGCGGCACGCGCCCGCACTGGCAGCCCGCTGCTCCCGTCGCCCCCACCGCTAGCGCCGCCGCCGCGCACAGCGCCGCCACTCGGACCATCCGCAAGGTTCGCTTCATGGGGCCTCCTGGATTTCGCGCATCGTACCACGCGCGCGCGCCGCACGGCGCGTGTACACTCGCCAGCCATGGGCATCGGCCGCCGCGTGGACCAGGTCGTGGGCGGCCTCTCGCGGCTCCTCCACGGCGTGCGCGGCGCGCAGCACAACACGGTCGACGAGCTGGAGAAGCGCTACCTCGACCTTTCCCCCGGCGAGCTCTTTCCGGCCCCGCCTCACCTGCCCGACGTGCGCCGCCACCGCTCGCTGCTCTGGCACGCGCTGCGCACGATGACGCTTTCCTGGACCAGCACCCACCAGATCCTCTCGCCCGGCTACCGGCGGCGCCACGAGGGCGACTACGCGCGCAATCTGCAAGTGAAGGCGCGCTGGCTGCGGCCGCGCCGCGCCCGGCAGACCGCTGCGCTCGTCTACGTGCACGGCTGGCTGGAGCCGGGCTCGTGGGCCGAGGAGGCCGTGCTCTTCCCGCGCTGGACGCGCGCGCTGGGCGTCGACATCCTGCACGTGGCCCTGCCCTTCCATGGTCCGCGCAATCCGCCCGGTGCGCTGTTCAGCGGCGAGTACTTCTGGAGCGGCGATCTGGTCCGGTCGGTCGAGGCGGTGCGCCAGGCCGTGCACGACGTTCGCTCGGCGGTCGCGTGGCTGCGCGCCGAGGGCTACGGCGAGGTCGGCGTCACCGGGCTCAGCCTGGGCGGCGCCGTCACCATGGTGCTCGCCTGTCTCGTCCCGCCGCCGGACTACATCGTCCCGCTCATCGCGCATCTGGAAATCTCTCACGCGGTGGAGCACGCGCCCATCCTCTGGCGCATGAAGCAGGACCTCGATCGCTGGGGCGTCGACGCCGCGCGCCGGCGCGTCCTCTTCGACCGCTTGGGGCTGGCGAAGCTTCGCCCCGTGCTCGCGCCGGAACGGCAGCTCTGGGTGCAGGCGCGCGAGGACGTCTACATCGACGCGGCCGTCGCCGCGAAGCAGTGGGTGCGCTGGGGGCGCCCGCCCATCCTGTGGCTGAAGGGGGGACACATGACGTTCGGGATGGAGCTGGACGCCATCACCGCGCGGATGGCGTCGTTCCGCGCTACTTTGTCGCGTCCGTGAACCACGCCTCGGCGCGCACGCCCTCGAAGTCGGCGTCTTTGCGCGCCTTGGCCATGGTCTTGGCACCGCCCACCTCGATGGCCTTGCGCAGGGCGGCCTCGGCCGCCGGGTCCTTCAGGCGCGCCAGCGCGCAGGCAAGGTTGTAGACGGCGGTCTCGAACTTGTCGTCGGCAGCAAAGGCCTTGCGGAAGAGCTCCGCGGCGGCGGCGTAGTCGCCTTTCTTGTGATGCGCGTAGCCCGCGGCGTTGTAGGCGCGGCCGGCGGCCTCGGCGGCGGGCACGACCTTGATCTTGAATGCGTCGCCGCCTTCGCCGGCGAAGTCGTGCGAGACGACCCCGAGCGCGGCGCCGTCGGGGGAGAGCGCGACGGTCTCGGCGTGGATGGTGTAGGCGCCTTCCGTGGCCTTCAACGTGACGGCCCAGCCGGCGTCCTTTTCGTCCCTCACCCGGGCGCCGACCTTGAGCGTGGTGTCGGCGACGACGGTCCAGGTGACGACGAGGTCCGACCCCCAAGCCCACTCCGGGGCAGCGGCGCCGTAGCCCCGGTCGGCGGCGCGCTTGGCGATGGCCTTGGTCTTGGCGGCGGCGGGCTCGCCCTTCGATGGGTCGAAGTCGGTCAACCTTTCCAGCTTCCCGCCCTTGGCAAACTCGCAGCGGGTCCCGCCGTTCATGCCGCTCTCGCTGCACCAGCCGATCTCGGCGCCGTCGGTCGACCAGCCAAGCGCCACCAGGGCGTGGTCCATCATGCCCGGCTCCAGCGGCGGCACGGGCGGCTGGATCACGACCGGCCCCGCCGAGGCTGGCTTGGCGGGCGCGAGCGGGTCGGCGGGCGCGGCGGTGCGAGCGCGGTCCGGCTCGCCCTCGTCTCTCTTGGCGTCGGCATCGCCTTTCTTGCCGTCGCCCCGGCCGTCCCCGTCGCCGTGCGCGCCGTCTCGATCCTTCCGGTCCTTCTTGCCCTTCTTCGCGCCGTGACTCGAGCCCGAAGACTCGTCATCGGCGCTGCCGCCAATTCCGAGCGCCTCGCAGCCGGCGAGCGCGAGGGTCACCGTCAGTGCCAGCGCTAGCGACCGCGAGAGGGAACGCGACAGCGCCGCCGGCGCGGCGAGACCGGTCCATGCTCTCATTGCCGATCCCCTAGCCACGGAAACGGCGGTTGGCCCGTGCGCGCTCCATCAGGATGGGCGCGGGCGTGAAGCGCGGGCCGTGGACGGCCGCCAGCTTCTCCAGCCGCCGCGCCACTTCGGCCGCGCCGAGCCGGTCGGCGTACGTGAACGGCCCCCCGAGGAAGGGTGGGAACCCCAGCCCGAAGATCGCCCCCACGTCGCCGTCGCGCGCCGAGCGCAGCACGCCTTCCTGCAGGCAGAGCGCCGCCTCGTTGACCATCGCCAGCGCCAGCCGCTGCTGGATCTCCGGCGCCAGCCGCTTCTGCCGGCCGTCTGCGCCCAGCACCTTGTACACGCTCTCGTCGACGCCGCCCTTCTTCCCGCCGGGCCCGTCGTACGCGTAGAACCCACGGCCGTTCTTGCGGCCCTTGCGATCGTCCTTCAAGAGGGCGTCCATCGTGCCCGGCGGCTCCAGTCGCGCGCCGAACGCCTGCTGCATCACGTGGCCCACCTTGGCGGCGACGTCGATGCCGACTTCGTCCAGCAGCGTGATCGGCCCCACCGGGAAGCCCCAGGCCACCATCGCCTCGTCGAGCGCCTCGACGGCGGCGCCCTCCGCCAGCAGCCACGCCGCCTCGTTCATGTACGGCGCGAGGATGCGCGAGGTGTAGAACCCCGTGCCGTCGCGCACCACGATGACCGTCTTGCCCTGGCGCTTGCCCAGCTCCACGCACGTCGCCGTCACCCACGGCGCGGTCTTGTCGGTGACGATGACCTCCAGCAACGGCATCTTCTCCACGGGCGAGAAGTAGTGCATGCCGATGACGTTCTCGGGACGGCGCGACGCCTCGGCGATCCGTGCGATGGGCAACGACGACGTGTTCGACGCGAAGATGCCCTCGTCGCCCGTCGCCGCCTCCACCTCGCGCAGCACCCGCTGCTTCAGCTCCAGGTCCTCGAACACCGCCTCGATCACCACGTCGGCCGAGCGGAAGCCCGCCAGGTCGGTCGTGGCCGTCACCCGGTTCATCAGGCGGTCGGCGTCGGCGCGCACGCGGCGGCGCCGTTCCACGTCCTCGTCGAGCTGCTTGCGCACGTGGCGGAGCACGCCGGCGGTGGCCTGGTCGCTCACGTCGCGCACACGCACCGGCAGCCCCGCCTCGAGGACGCTGACCGTGGCGATGCCCGCGCCCATCAGCCCGCCGCCGAGCACGCCCAACTTCTTCACGGGGCGCGCCTTCACCGCGGCGTCGTCTACGCCGTTGTCCTTCTTCAGCTCCTGCGTGGCGAGGAAGAGCGACACCAGCGCGCGCCCCTCCGGCGAGACCACGAGCTGCCCGAAGCGGTCCGACTCCGCGGCGTACCCGGCCGCCGCCCCTTCCTGCACGCCGATGCGCACCACTTCCAGCACCTTCTCGGGTGCCGGATAGTTGCCGTGCGTCTTCTCCAGGAGCTGCTCGCGCGCGCGCGCGAACAGCACGCGCTGCCCCAGCGGGTTGTCCTCCAGGGCGAGCTCCTTCAACTTGGCGAACGCGCCCCCGGCACCGTGGGCCACACCCGCGCCGTGCCGGCCCGTCCCCGTCCCTGCGCCCGCTGCCTCCCGCGCGCGCCGCTTCGCCACGTCCAGCAGCACCGCCTCCGGCACCACCTCGTCCACCAGCCCCAGCTCGAGCGCCTTGCGCGGCCGCACGTTCTTTCCCGTCAGCATCACGTCGAGCGCCTCCGCCAGGCCGATGAGCGCCGGCAGCCGCTGCGTCCCCCCTGCCGCGGGCAAGAGCCCCAGCTTCACTTCCGGCAGCCCCAGCAGCGTGCGCGGCGAGTCGCTGCAGACGCGCCCCGAGCAGCAGAGCGCCAGCTCCAGCCCGCCGCCCAGAGCCGGCCCATGGATCGCCGCCACGACCGGCTTGCGGCGCTCGGCGTGCAGCGCCTCCAGGCGAGTGAACGCCGCGCGCAGGCTCACGGCCATCTCGCTCGCCTTCGCCGCCGAGTCGATGGCGGCGATGTCCTCGACGTCCGCGCCCGCCAGGAAATTGTCGGGCTTGGCCGACCCCAGCACCACGGCCTTCACCGTGGCGTCGTGCTCCAGCCGCGACAGGACGCGCTCGAGATCGTCCGCGAGCGCCGGCTTGATAGTGTTCATCCGCTCGCCCTGCACGTCGAGCAGCACCGTGGCAATGCCGTCCGCGTCCAGCTCGAAGCGGAAGTGCGTCAGCGGGAGGAACTTGGGGTTCAAGTCGCCGGTCGCCGATTCCTTCATGGTGTCTCCCTCCTGCTTTCACCCACCGACGCGCTGCGCACCGCGCCGCCGCGGCTGCTTCTCGCCGCCGCCGTCAGCGCTCCAGGATCAACGCCGCGCCCAGCCCACCCGCCGCGCATTGCGTGATCAGCGCCGTGCCGCCGCCGCGCCGCGCCAGCGCGCGCGCCATCGTCAGTGCCTGACGCCCGCCCGTCGCGGCGAACGGATGCCCCAGGCTGATCGATCCGCCGTACAGGTTGAGCTTCTCGTCCGGGACCTCGCCGATCGCCTCGTCGCGCGCCAGGTGCTGGCGCGCCCACGCCGCCGAAGCGAACGCCTGCAAGTTGGACAGCATCTGCGCGGCGAACGCCTCGTGCATGTCGACGAGGTCCACGTCCGCGAGCCGCATCCCCGCCCGTTCCAGCGCGCGCGGCGCCGCGAAGCCCGGTCCCATCAAGAGCTGCCACGCCGGGTCGACCGCGGCGAACGCCCATGCCCGCACGAACGCCAGCGCCTCGTACCCGAGCTCTTTCGCGCGCGCCTCGCTCATCACCACGAGCGCCGCCGCTCCGTCGGTCAAGGGCGAGCTGTTCCCCGCGGTCACCGACCCGTACTTCGGGTCGAAGACCGGCTTCAGCGCCGACAGCTTCTCCAGGCTCGTGTCGCCGCGCACGAGCCCGTCCTTCACCACCACCTCCTGGTAGGGAGGCACGGCGAAGCGCATGACCTCGTCGGCGTAGACGCCCTCCTCCCACGCCGCCGTCGCTTTTCGGTGCGAGCGCAGCGCGAACGCGTCCTGCGCGGCGCGCGCGATGCGATTCTCCTTCGCCATGTTCTCGGCGGACTCGCCCATCGTGAGCCCGGTCGATACCTCGCGCAGCGCCGGCGTCTTGGGCAGAAAATCCTTGGCGTGCAGCCCCAGGAACGCCTTGGCCTTGCCCATGGCGTCGCGGGCGGCGTTCGCCTCCATGAGCGCTTCCGCCATGCCGTCGCTCACCGTGATGGGCGGCCGTGACAGCGAGTCGGCCCCGCCGCAGATGACCACATCGGCGTCGCCCGACAGCACCGCGTGCGCCGCGCTGACCAGCGCCTGCGTCCCGGTGGCGCAAGCGCGCGACACCGAATAGGCCTCGATGCGGCGCGGCAACCCCGTCCCCAGCACCACCTCACGGGCAATGTTGGGCGCCTCTGTGCTCGGCACCACCTGCCCGTAGACGACCTGATCCACCACCTCGGGATCCAGATCGTTGCGCGCCACCAGCTCCGTCACGCACGCCTCCGCGAGCTGCAGGGCGGTCAGGTCCTTGAACGCCGTGCCCGACTTCACGAAAGGCGTGCGCAGGCCCGCCACGATGGCGACACGCCCGCGCGGCCCCGTCACGTTCATCTTCGTCATGTGCCTCGCTCCCGCCGGGCGGCGCGCGCCGCCCCGCCCGGCCTCTCGTCAGGACGCGGCACCGCGACCCGCCACGGCGCGCAGCGTCTCGATCAACATGTCGCGTTGCAGGCGCAGCGGCGAGGGCATGGTCGCGCCGATGAGATCGAAGAGCTCCTGCTGCGACTCCAGCTCCGCGAGCCACTCCTCCGGGCGGACGCTCGTCGCCTCGGCGAACTGGCCTGCCCGCAAGTTCAACATCGACAGATCGATGTCGCCTTCGCGCGGCACCCAGCCGACCAGCGTCTCTTGGGCGCCCACTCGTCCCAGCGAGCGGTCGACGATCCATTTCAGCACGCGCATGTTCTCGCCGTAGCCCGGCCAGAGGAACCCGCCGTCGGCGCCCTTGCGGAACCAGTTCACCATGAAGAGCTTTGGCGGGAAGGCGACGGCGCCGCGCATGCGGATCCAGTGCGCCAGGTACTCGCCCATGTCGTAGCCGCAGAAGGGCAGCATCGCCATCGGGTCGCGGCGAACGACGCCCACCTTCCCGGTGGCGGCTGCCGTGGTCTCGGATCCCATGGTCGCGCCCAGGAACACGCCATGCACCCAGTTGAACGACTGCAGCACCAGCGGAATGGTCGTGGCGCGGCGCCCGCCGAAGATGATGGCGGAGATGGGCACGCCCTCGGGGTCGTTGGCGTGGCGCGACAGCACCGGGTTGTTCACCATCGGCGCGGTGAAGCGGCTGTTCGGGTGGGCGGCGCGCTCCCCCGAGCCCCGCTTCCAGGGGCGGCCCTGCCAGTCGAGCAGCCCCTCGGCCGGCTCGTCGTCGATGCCCTCCCACCAGACGTCGCCGTCAGGCGTGAGCGCCACGTTCGTGAAGATGGTGTGGCGCTCCATGATGCGCATGGCGGACGGGTTCGAGCGCAGGCTCGTGCCCGGCACCACGCCGAAGTACCCCGCCTCCGGGTTGATGGCCCACAGCCGCCCGTCCGGTCCCGGACGCATCCAGGCGATGTCGTCGCCCACCGTCCAGACGCGCCACCCCTCGAACCGCTTGGGCGGGATGAGCATGGCGAAGTTGGTCTTGCCGCAGGCGCTCGGAAAAGCCGCGGCGACGTACGTCGTCTGCCCTTCCGGGCTCTCCACGCCGAGGATGAGCATGTGCTCGGCGAGCCAGCCTTCGCGGCGGCCCAGATAACCGGCGATGCGCAGCGCCAGGCACTTCTTGCCCAGCAGCACGTTGCCGCCGTACCCCGACCCCACCGACCAGATCGTGTTGTCCTGGGGGAAGTGGCAGATGAAACGCCGCTCCGGGTCGCAGTCGAGGGTCGAGTGCACGCCGCGGTTGAATTCCGGCGACTCGCCCAGCATGTGCAGCGCCGGACGGCCCATGCGCGTCATGATGCGCATGTTCAGCACGACGTAGGCGGAGTCGGTGATCTCGACGCCGATCTTGGCGAAGGGCGACCCCAGCGGGCCCATGACGTAGGGCACCACGTACATCGTGCGCCCGCGCATCGCCCCGTCCAGCAACGCCCCCACCTTGCGGTACGCCTCGTCCGGCGCCATCCAGTGGTTCGTCGGCCCGGCCTCTTCGCGCGTGGGCGTGCAGATGAACGTCAAGTGCTCCACCCGCGCCACGTCGTTCGGGTTGGAGCGGTGCAAATAGCAGCTCGGCCGCTTGCGCGCGTCGAGCGCGATGAGCACGCCCGACGCGACCGCTTCCTGCAGCAGGCGGCGCTGCTCCTCCTCGCTGCCGTCGCACCAGACGACCTGGTCCGGCTTGGTGAGCCGCGCCGTCTCCTCCACCCACGCGACGACGGCGTGGTTCGTCGTCGGCGGCGTCGTGGTCGAGCTAGAGTTCGCGGTCAGCGACGAGCTGGCGGCCATGGGATCCCCTACGAAGCCCGGCGCCCGAAGTCAACCGCCGGGCGCCGCTCCGCCGCTGGCTGGCCCATGAGGAGCCGAGTCACGGCGCGTAGCGGCCACCTTCGATGGGGTACACGTCCATGGCGGTGACGACGTCGTAGTCAAGTCCGCCCCAGACGATCATCTCGGCACCTGTCCAGACGGCCGTCGGGAAAGCCCGTTCAGGCGGAGCGCCCAGCGCCGCCGTTGGCGTCCAGCTGTCGGCGGCGGGGTCGTAGCGCCCGCCGTCGAGCCACGGTTCTCCCCCGCCCGCGCCCCCGGCGACGATCATGAGCGCGCCGGTCCAGACGGCCGCGTGCCAGACGCGCGCGCCGGGCGCGCCGACCACCGACGTGGGCGCCCACACGTCGGCGAGCGGATCGTAGCGGCCTCCCGAGTTGAAAATGTCCGCGGTCCCGAGCCCACCCCAGACGATCATCTCCGTGCCGGTCCACACGGCGCTAGCGCCGCAACGCGCGTCCGGCGCGCCCGTGGCGCTGATCGCCGCCCACGAATCCGCCGCCGGGTCGTAGCGCCCGCCATCCGCGAGCGGCAGGAACGATCCCCCGAAGGCCGCACCGCCCCAGACGATCATCTCCGTGCCCGTCCAAACCGCCACGGCCTCGCTTCGGCCGCTCGGGGTCCCCACCTGCGACATCGGGCCCCACATGTTGGTCGCCGGATCGTAGTGGCCACCCGAGACGTAGTCCGCGCCTGCCGTATCGCAGCAGCCGCCCCAGACGATCATCTCCGTGCCCGTCCACACCGCGGCGTCCGCGAAGCGTTCGAACGGGGCCGTGGAGGCCGGCATCGCCGTCCAGGTGTCGGTCCCCGGATCGTAGAGACCCCCCGTGCGGTGAGTACCTCCCCAGATGATCATCTGCGTCCCGGTCCAGAACGCGTCGTACTCGGCACGCGCTGAGGGAGCCCCGACGGCGGAGGTCGGCGTCCAGGCGTCGCGTGCCGGATCGTAGCGGGCGCCGTCGCCGAGGTCGGGTTCGCCGGGCACGCGGAGGCCGCCCCACACGATCATTTCCGTCCCGGTCCACACGGCCCTGTGCTCCCAACGGCCGGCGGGCGCGCCCGCCACGGCCGTGGGGCACCAGCCGTCCGGCCCAGGTGCACATGGCGGAGACGCGTCGGTCCCGCCGTTGCCGCCGCCCGCGTCGCCCGAGGCGGTCCGTCCTGCGTCGTCGAGGGTGGCACCGTCCCGCGCGCCGCTCCCGCACCGGAAGCAGCCCGGCACCGTGACGGCGGACGCGAGCGTCGCGCGCACAAGCCAGACCGAGCACCGCCACGCTGATCCGCCCGACCGCGAACGACGGACGCCAAAAGGGCGCGGCCAACTCGACATGGGCCCCCTTCCGGTGAACAGCCCAGCATAGCTATCCGAGGCGATACCCACCAGCGGCTCGACGTCCGCCTCGGTTCGCGTGAGGCGCAGTCGTTACTTGGGCTCCCGCACCAACGCGGCGTCAGGTCTTGCCCAGGCGGGCGAGGCCGCGGACGAGACGCACGAGGCCGAAGGCGAGCAGGCCTGTCGCAATGACGTAGCGTCCGCCCCCGGAGCCGGACGCCGCGAGGGAATAGGAGACCGCAGTCACGGCGACGCCGATCCCGAAGGCGACCCCGCCAATGAGGATGTCGCGGGCGGGCGAGGCGGCGGCGCCCGCGGGGGCGGGCGATGCGTCGGTGCCGGAGGACGCGACGAGCTGGTCGGCGGGCGCGGAGCGCAGCCTCGTGAGGAGGACCGCGAAGTAGGCAAAGCAGCCCGCGGAGACGCGCCGAAGATCGCGGGGTTGCATGCCCTTCGTACGGGAGCGCGTGCCGGCGCCTTTCCCGTGCGCGGCTAGGTCTTCGGCTCGTCGAACCAGCCGTCGTCGACCGACGCCTCCGCCGCCGCCGGCTTTGCGGGTGAGACGCTCGGCGCGTCCGGCGCGTGCGCTGTGTCCGGGACCGTCTGGCTCCCGCGCTTGTCGCCTCCCTGCGCCTCGGCCTTGCTCTCGGATCCGGTGACGACCTTCGCGCCGGGCGCTGACGCCGCCGCAGCCTCGGCCTCTGCCACGGCCACGGCTTCCGTCTCGGTCGGGGCTTCGGCTTCGGCTCCGGCTTCGGCTTCGGCTCCGACTTCGGCGACGGCTCCGGCTTCGGCGACGGCTTCGGCTCCGGCTTCGGCTTCGGCTCCGGCTTCGGCGACGGCTCCGGCTTCGGCGACGGCTCCGGCTTCGGCTTCGGCGACGGCTTCGCTCTCGGTCTCGACTTTGGCCTCGGCCGCGGCCTCGGCCCCCCGGACGGGCTCGGTCCTTGCCCGTACCGCCGTCTCGGCCTCGGGCTTGGCCACGGCTTCGGCGACGGCCTTCGGCTCAGGCGTGCCCGCCGCGACCGACGCGAGCTCCGCGGCCTGCTCCGTGGCGGCGGTGTCGGCGACCGGCGCGGCCTGGGCCTGCGGGGCGGGGCGCCGCGCCGCGACGACCGCGCTCGGGGGCGGTTGCACCACGCCGGCTTCGCGCAGCCTCAGCTCCAGCAGCGTCGGCTCGCGTTGGGGCGCACGTTGTTTGGGGGGCTTCTTGCCGGCCCGCTTCGCCTCCGCGGCGGCCCGCACGCGCTCGCACGCGGCCTGGAAACGGTCCCACACCCCGTCGGCGTCGGCGCGCGGCGCCGGGCCCACGCCGCGCCACTCCTCGTCCAGCTCGGCCAGCGCTCGCAGCGCGTCTTCGTGATCGGTGACGCCGGCGTTCGCCACCGCCTCGGCCTTGTCGCACAGCGCCTTCTTCTTCTCGAGGTTCGCGCCGCGCTCGGCATCCAGGCCCTCGAGGTACCCCTTTCGCCGCTCGAAGAATTTGTCGCACGCGCCGCGGAACCGCGCCCACAGCTTGTCGGCCACGCGTCGCGGCGCCGGACCGACGGTCTTCCACTCCGCCTGCAGCGCCTTCAACGCCTCGGCGGTCCCCTTCCAATCCGTCGACTCGCTCAGCCCCTCGGCCCTCGCGCACAGCTCCTCTTGCCGCGCGGCGTTGGGCTCACGCACCGCGTCTTCCTCGACGAAGTGCGCCTTGCGCCGCTCGAAGAAACGGTCGCACGCGCCGCGGAAGCGCTTCCAGACCGCCTCGCCCTGCTCGCGCGGCACCTGGCCCACGTCCTTCCACTCCTCCTGCATCCGCTTGATCGCGTCGGCCGTCTTCTTCCAGTCCGTCGAGTCGGCCAGGGCCTCGACCTTCGCGCACAGCTCCTCCTTCTTCGCGAGGTTCTGCGTGCGCTCGGCGTCGAGCTGCGCGTAATGCTCCTTGCACCGCTCGTACACCTTGGCCGAGGCGCCGCTGAACCGCTCCCACAGCTCCTTGGCGCGGTCGTTCTTCGCCGGGCCGGTCTCCTTCCAGGCCGCCTGCAGCGCGCGGTGCTGGCGTGCGACCTCGGCGAGGTCCTCCACCGCCAGCAGCGCTTCCATCCGCCCGCAGAGCTCCTCGAGCTTGGGCGTGTTGGCCCAGCGCTTCCATTCCTCCGCCTCGCGCAGCTCCACCAGCCGCGCATGCAGCGCCGCGTGCGCGACCGTCCAGCGCTCGCGCAGGGGTGCCAGCGCCTCACGCCCGACCGGCCCCGGACGGGCGAACGCGTCGTCGCCGGCGCGCAGCTTCTTCTCCACCTTCTTGAGGTCGTCGCTCTCCGCCAGCTGCTCGGCCGAAGCGACGATCGCCTCGAGCCGCTGCTGCGCGCGGTGTGCCTCGGCATCGCGGCGCTTGCGTTCAGCCTCGCGCTCCGCGGCGCGGCGCTCGCGCTCGCCGCGTGCCGCCTCCTGCGCCTCGCGCGCGCGGCCGGCGGCCTCCGCGTCGGCCTCGCGGCGCCGCGCCTCGGCGGCGGCGGCCTCGGCGGCGGCCTCGGCGGCGCGAGCGGCGACCTCGGCCGCACGACGTGCAGTCTGTGCTTCGGCGGCGGCGCGCGCCCGCGCCCGCGCTTCGTGCTCCTCGCGCCGCTTGGCGTGCACCGCCCGCGCCGCCTCGAAGCGCCGCACGGCTTCCTCGTCCTTCGGCGCCCCCGTGTTGGGCGCGCCGAGCGACTCCCATTCGGCCGCCGCGGCATCCATCTGGGCCGCCGCGCGCGCGAAGTCGTCGCCGCGCGCGGCGATCTCCGCCAGCCGACACAGCTGCTGGCGGCGCTCCATGCGCTTCACCTCCGGCGCCGGCTCGGGATGCGCGGCCGCCGTTGCCCCAGCCGTCGCCGCGGCCGCCGCCGCCGCGCCCCCCGCGCGCGCCCCCGCGCCGGTGTCCGCCTGGCCGGACGTGCCCTTGCCGTGGCGGGGCACGGCCCTCGTCTTGCCGATCTTGGCCGCCCGCGCCGCCTTCGCCGCCTTGCCGCTTGCCGCGGGAACGCGCAGCGCCTTGTCCGGCTGGTCGCCCTTTGCCGCGGCGGTCTTCGGCGTCGCGGCGGCGGCCGGCGGGGCGCGGCGCTCGTCGACCTTTCGCCGAGCCGCCTCGCGCACGTCGGCGTGGGCGGCGTCCTTCGCCAGCGTCTCCAGCACCGCGTCGTCGTCGATGCGCTTCACGGCGACCTTGCGCACGCGCGCGTCGGCGTCGCCGCGCGCGATCCGCTGTAGGATTTCCAGGTCGCTCGCCCCGGCACCGAGCGCGCGCACCGCCTCGGCGCGTACCTCCGGGTCGCTGTGCTTCCACTTCGGCTTGAGCAGGTCCAGCAGGCCCATCGTCCCTCCCGCGCCTCCCGCGCGACCGCGCGCCGGGCAGCCTAATACGGGCCGGGCCTTGCGGCCAGTCCGCCGGCGCCCGCAGGCCAGCGTGCCGGCGTCGTGGTATGAGGCGGCCGTGCTGGGCATCCTGGTCCGACGCCGCTGGCGCGAGATCCGCAACGCGGTCCGCGCCGCCGGCCCGATCGGCGCGGCGGCCGCCCTGCTGGGGGCCGCGGCGGCGCTGGCCGGGCTGGGCGTACTCTCCTTCCAGGCGTTCGACGCCACTGCCCGCGTCGCCGCCGCCGGCGGCCACGCGGCGTTCGAGCGTGGCGACCCCGCCCTGCTCGGGCCGCTCGCCGCGGCGCCGCGCGTGTATCTATGGTGGCGCGAGTACGTGTACTGGGCGGCGGCGCTGGGGGCGGCGGCGACGGCCTACGCGGGCCACCACCTCCTGTACTGGCGGAGCGACTGGCCCATCCTGACGGCGCTCCCGATCCCGCCGGCGTCCACGCACGCGGCCACGGCGCTCGACCTGGCGGCGGCGCTGGCGGTGGTGCCTCTCGCGGGGTCGGCGCTGGCGGCGCCGCTGTATTGGGCGCGTGCCTGGGGGCCGATGTGGGCGGCGCTGGCGCAAGTCTGGGGCGTGCACGCGCTGGCGGCATGCGCGGCGATGGCGCTGCTGCCGCTGGCGGGCGCGTCCGCGGCGGCTGGGGCGTCGACCTTCAAGCGGTTCGTCTCGGGGAACTGGGCGCCGCCGGAGTTCGCGCCCTTCTTCTACGCGCCGGCGGCCGTGCTCGCGGCGGCAGCGTTCGGCGGCATCGTGCTGGGGAAGGCGTCGGAGGACCTGTGCCTGCGCGTGGCGCCGGCGCGCGGGCTCGCGGTGCTGGCGGCGCTGGCGGCGGCGGCGGCGGCGGCGCTGGCGGCCGGGCGGCGCTGGCACGTGCAGGCGCACGCGCGCGCGGTGCCGTTGGTGCGCGAAGTCGCCCTGCGCATGGTGTCGATCGAGGCGCAGGACCAGGCGCCGCCCTGGGGGGCGGGGCTCGCGGCGCTCCTGCCGGCGCGGCTGCGGCCGCTGTTCGGGCGCGACCTCCGGCAGATGAACCGCGCGGCGCGCGGGCGCTACGCGGTCGGCGGCGTCGCGGCGGGGGTCTTCCTGCTGTTCGCGCTGCGCACGCCGGTGTTGCCGGGCTGGTCGGTGCTGGGCGCGGCGGGTTTGACCGCGTGGCTGGCGGCGGTGGCGCTGCGGCTGGCCGACCCCGACCTGGACGTGCCGTGGCTGGCGCGGGCGCTGCCGGTGGGCGCGGGCGGGCTCTTGCCGGTGCGGGCGCTCCTCGCGACGTTCCTGGCGGCGCACTTCGCGCTGCCGGCGGCGGGGGCCGTCTTCTTGCACGGACGGCGCGCCGAGGCGGCGGCGCTGGCGCTGGTGCCGGGCGTGGCGGCGGCGATCGCCGTGACGCTGCGGCGCGCGCTCGCGCCGATGGTGGCCCGCGGCGTCTACTACCTGGCCGCGGGCGCGGCGGCGCTGGGGGCGGTCTGGCGGCCGAGCGCGGGAGCGACGGTCTATCTGGGCGCAGCGGCGCTCGCCTGCCTGCTGGCGGCGGCCGCCGGTGACGGCAGCCCCGCCACGCGCGCGGTAGGGGCGCCTCATGCCGCGGGCGCAGCAGGGGCACAAGGATGATCAAGCTGGAGGGGGTCACCAAGCGCTACGGCCCGAAAGTGGCGGTCGACGGTCTCGACCTCGAGGTGCCGGCGGGCGAGCTCTGGGGGCTGGTGGGCCCGAACGGCGCGGGCAAGACCACCACGATCCTGGTGGCGGCGGGGCAGAGCGCCGCCGACGCCGGGCGGGCGTCGATCGCCGGCCACGACGTGCAGCGCGAGCCGCTGGCGGCGCGCGCCGCGCTGGGGTTCGTGCCTCAGGAGCCGCACCTGTACCGCTACCTGACGGCGCAGGAGTTCCTGGACTTCGTGGGGGAGGTGCGCGGCATCGCCGCGGCGGACCGCGCGGCGCGCATCGACGAGCTGCTGGAGATGTGGGAGCTGACCGACGCGCGCCACAAGCTCCTGGGACAGTTTTCGGTCGGCATGGGGAAGAAGGTCGCGCTGTCGGCGGCGCTGCTTTCGGCGCCGCCGGCGCTCATCCTCGACGAAGTCTTCGCCGGGCTCGACCCGCGCGCCGTCATCCGCCTGAAAGAGGTGCTGCGCGCGCGGCGCGCCGCCGGCGCCGCCGTGCTGCTCGCCGAGCACGTGCTCGACGTCGTCGAGAACCTCTGCGACGCGGTGGCCATCCTGTCGGGCGGGAAGCTGCGCACCGTCCTGCGCGGCGAGGCCTTGCGCGCCGTCACCGCGCCCGGCGGCCCCGGCCTGGAGCGCGCCTTCCTGGACGCGATTTGACAGGGGGGGGCCGTGCCCGCCCCCTCCGCGCGCTTCCTGCGCACCACAGCGACAACGGGGCCCAACGCCGGGGCGCGGCGGTGGTAGCATGGCCTCCGACATGGGGAGCGACCTCGACGGCGTGACCCTGTGGGGGCTGCTGGAGGCGGCGGCCGCCGACGCACCGGAGCGCCCCGCCGTCATCGCCCCCGACATCGACGGCTACCACATCACGTACGCGTCGCTGCTGGAGCGCGCCGGCACCGCGGCGGCCGGGCTGCAGCGGCTCGGCGTGGTGCCCGGCGATCGCGTCGCGCTCTGGGCCGCGAACCTCCACGTGTGGCCGATCTACTTCTTCGCCGCGGTGCGCGTCGGCGCCGTCGTGGTGCCGATCCTGCCGGGCGCTTCGCGCGAGATGGTGGAGCACGTGCTGCGGCATTCGGAGTCGAGCACCCTCGTGATGGGCCCCGGCAAGCGCGGCGAACGCATCCGCCTGGCCGTGGACATCATCCCGGCCTTGCGCACCGCCGACCCGAAGGCGCTGTGGGACCCGGCGTTCCCAAAGCTGTCGCGCGTGATCATGCACACCGACGAGACGCCGCCGGGCGCCTTCCCGGCCAGCACGCTGGCCGAGCACGCCGAAGACGAAGAGAGCGAGCCGTCGCGCGGCCCGCTGCGCGCGGGGCTGGAGGCGCTGGCGGCGCTCGGCGGGGGCGGGGGCGCAGGAGGCGGCGGCGGGAGCGGCAGCGCCGGCCGTGCGGGCGGCGCCGGCGGCGCCACCGGTGCGGGCGCGGGCGACCCGGACGCGACGCTGGCGCTGCTGTACACCGCGGGCACGACCGGCGGCCCCCCGCTCGGCGCCGCGGTCTCTCACCGCGCGCTCGTGGCGGCCGGTGCCGAGACGGCCGCGCGCCTGGGGCTCGGCCCCGACGACGAGCTGCTGTTGGCCGTGCCGTTCGCCCACTACGACGGGCTCACGCTCGGCGTGGCGGCCACCATGGCGGCGCGCGCCGCGGCCCTGCCGGTGTTCGACCCCGACGCGCATCGCGTGCTTCTCGACATCGCCGACAGCGCGCCGACGGTGCTCGCCGTCACCCCACGCCTGATGGGCGCGGTGCTGCGCGCCCCCGAGCTTGCCGCCGCGAAGCACGACACGGTGCGGACGATCGTGCTTTGCGCCAACCCCGCGCCGGCCGGGGTCCCCGAGCAGACCGCCGCCGCCTTTCCGCAGGCGGCGGTCGTGCAAGCCTACGGGCTGGCGGAGGCCGGCGGCCTGGTGGCGATGGGGCGGCGCGACGACCCGCCCGAGCAGCGCATCGGGCGGCTGGGCGCGCTCTACCCGCACGTCGAAGGGCGGGTCGTGGACCCCGACTCCGGCGCGGAGGTCGGCGCCGGCGACATCGGCGAGCTGCGCCTGCGCGGACCGGTGATGGCGCGCGAGTACTGGCGCAACCGCGCCGCCACCGCGGCCGCGCTCGACCCCGAGGGCTGGTTTCGCACCGGCGACCTCGTCACGCGCGACGGCTCGGGCACGCTGCGCCTGGTTGGCCGGCTCACGCACCGCGTGGCGACGCCCGCCGGCCCGGTGGACCCGCGCGAGGTCGAGTCGTGGCTCGCGACGATCGACCCTGCGGTGCTGGAAGCCTGGGTCGTAGACGTCCCCGACCCTGCCGCGCCGGAAGGCGCGCCGCTCCTGGTGGCGGTGCTGCGCCTCGCGCCCGGCGCCAGGCTCGCCGCCGCGGGCGTCCTGGCGCGCGCCGCGGAGGTGCTGCCCGCGCACAAGCGCCCCGCGCGCGTCTTCTTCGTCGAGGCCATCCCCACCGGCCCCACCGGCGCGGTGCTGCGCCACCGCCTGCGCGAGCAGGTCGCCCCGCTTCTGTCTACGCCCTGACCAACGGCGCGTACCTGGCGCCACGGCCGCCAGGCCGTCCGCGCTCGCGACGTTCGGCCGCGCCCTTGTTGCCGCGTCACTTCCGCACGCCCGGCCGGAGCGCTAGGATCCGCCCATGCGGCGCGGATTCCTCGTCATGGGGGTTTGCCTCGCCTTGGCGCTCTGGGCCGGGCGCCCGTCCCAGGCGTGGGCGGGCGATGCCGCCGGCGCCACGGCGCCGTGGCCGCCGGGCTCCTACGTCTATGGCGGACCGCACCCAATGCCGGACGGCTTGGGCGCCGACTACTGCTACGCGGCGACGGCGCACGTGCACCCGTTCCCGCCGGCCGACCCGGCGCTCTACAACTGGGTGGGCGACGCGCTCTTCTTCATCGGCGATCCGCTGGCGTTCGGGTGGGACCCCGCCGTGGCCGCCCTGTACGGGTACTTCGGGCCGCACCCCATCGATCTCGCCTACGGCGCGGGCTACTGCCACTTCCCGGGCTTCCATCATCATCACTGGGTGCCGAACCACCCCGAGCTCGGCGACTGGTGGGACGACGGCGGCACCTGGACCTGGCGCGGCGGCTTCGGCCCCATGTACTGGTCGTACGCGTCGTTCTACGCGCGCTACTATGCCGGCACGTACCGCCCGCGCTACGGCGCGGTCCCCAGCGGCGGCGCCCGACCGCCCGGCGCGGGGGTGATGTACGCGCCGACGCACCCTTACGCGCCCGGCTCGCCGCGCTACGCCGCCACGAGCGGCAAGGGTGGCGGCGCCGGCTACTATTCCGCGACGCCCGCACGCCCCCTGACGGGGAAAAGCGTGGCCGCGCCCAAGACCGCGCCGGCGCGCCCGACCTTCAGCGCCGCGCCCGTGCGGACCGTCCCGCCCGCCCTGCGTCCGGGGCTCGGGAAACACTGAAGCGGGGCACGCGGCCGGCGTCGCGTCGACTCAGGGATGGTCCACATCCTCTGGGCCGCGGCGACGTGCGCGCCCTGCGCCGCGCCGTTGACAGGCGCGCGGCGAGGCTGGATAGTCGGGCGCATGCTCCCGGTCCGCGTTGTGGTCGCGGCGACGGCACGCACCGCCGCCGCCGTGCTCCTCGTGGCCTCGCTCGGCGCGGCGTCTGGTGGCTGCATCGACTGCGGCGCGCCGCTGAGCCCCGACTCCACGATCGGCACCGATTCGGCCCCGGCGGCGACGGACTCGGGCGACGCGGGCGGCGGCACCGACGCGACGACGGGCGGCTGCACCTGCACGTCGATGTGCGCCGTCGACACGACCGTCGCGGCGCCGGTGGCCTGGGCGGACGTGGAGCCGATCTTCAGCAACAACTGCTCCAACGGGGCCTGCCACGTCGACCCGGGCGGCCTCGGCTCGGGCGAGGTGCTGACGGCGACCGAGCTGTGCAACTACACCGTGAACATGGTCGCGACGGAGACCGCCGGCACCTCGATGATGAACCGCATCACGCCCAGCGATCCGGAGGCGTCGTACCTCTTCCACAAGGTGCGCGGGACGCACCGACTGCCGCCCGCCGACGGCAGCGGCTGCCGCATGCCGCTCGGCTACTGTTGCCTCAGCCCCCAGGACCTCGGCAAGATACGCGAGTGGATCATCGAAGGCGCGATGTGCATGTAACGCTGCGGGCGGCGCTCGTGCGCGCGGCCTGCGTGCTTCTGCTGGGGTCGGGTTGGACGGCGGCCGGCTGCGTCGATTGCGGCGCGCCGGTCAGCGCCGATTCCACGATCGGCACAGACTCCGCGCCATCCGCTACGGACGCCGTGGCGACGGACGCCGCGCCGGATCCCTGCACGTGCTACTCGATGTGCCCGGTGGACGACACCGTCACGGGACCAGTCACCTTCTCTGACGTTGAGCCGATCTTCACCTTCAACTGCTCGAACGGGCCCTGCCACGTTGACCCTGGCGGCAGCATGGGCGCAGGTGAAGTACTGACCGCGACGGACCTTTGCAACTCGACCGTGAACGTAGTGGCGACGGAAACGGCGAGCTCGTCCATGATGAACCGCATCACACCCGGCGACCCAGAGGCGTCATACCTGTTCCACAAATTGCGCGGTACTCATCGGCTCGCGCCGGCGCTGGGCACCGGCTGCCGCATGCCGTATGGGTCGTGTTGTCTCAGCCCGCAGGACATCGGCAAGATCCGTGAGTGGATCACGGAAGGCGCGACGTGCCTGTGAGACCGCCGGCAAGGCCGGTCTACGCGAGCCTGGCGCTGCTGGCGGCGAGTTGGATGACGGCGGGGTGCGCCGATTGCGGCGCGCCCGCGGGGAACGACGCGACGAAGGCGGGCGACGCGGCGGAGTCGGGCGCGGCGGCAAGCGACGCCGCCGGTCCCGCCGGGACGGACGCGGCGCCGGTGCCGTGCGACAACGGCTGCAGCTCGGTGTGCCCGGTCGACGACACGGTGGCCGGGCCGGTGACGTTCGCGGAGGAGATCGCGCCGATGCTGGCGGCGAACTGCCTGTGGTCGGGCTACTGCCACGTGGGGACGGGTGGCGGCGCCGGCGAGGTGCTCACGCCGGACGGTGCCTGCGCGTCGATCGTGGGGGTCACGGCGACCCAGACGACCAACGGCTCCATGATGCCGCGCATCACGCCGGGCGACCCGGAAGCGTCGTACCTGTTCCACAAGGTGCGCGGGACGCACCGCCTGGCGCCGGCGGACGGCACGGGCTGCCGGATGCCGCGCGGGTACTGCTGCCTGACGCCGCAGCAGCTCGGGGCGCTGCGCCGCTGGATCCTCGACGGCGCGGTCTGCCCATGAACGGGCCCCGCCGCCAGGCGGCCGCGGCGCCGCCGCCCTCGCTCGCCACCGGGCTCGCGTTCACCGTCGCGCTGGCGCTCGGGCCCGCGGCGGTCGGGTGCCGGGACTGCGGACCGCCGGCCACCGACGCGTCCGACGCGTCCGCCCCCCCCGACGCCGCCGACGCGGCCGGCGCCGCCGATGCCGGCCCAAGCGGCGACGCCGCGCCGGACTCGGGCGTCATGACGCTCTGCCCCGTGGGCCCGCCGCCGGGCGCGACACCCGCGCTCTCCGCCGACGTTCAGCCCGTCTTCAGCGGCTATTGCGCTCTCCCCGCCTGTCACGTCGCCGTCGGCGGCAACGGCGCCGGCCTCGTGCTCGAGGATGGCGCCACCTGGGCCAGCGCCGTCAACGTCCCCGCCGCCCAGGTGCTGGAGACGTCCATGCTCGACCGCGTCGAGCCTGGCGCCCCCGACCTCAGCTACCTGATGCACAAGCTCCAGGGCACGCACCTCGAGCCGCCCGTCTTCGGCACCGGGATGCGCATGCCGGCCGGCGGCCTGTGCCTCGACCCCGCCGACCTCGCCACCATCCGCGCCTGGATCGCCGCCGGCGCCGCCGACGACTGAACGACGGCAGTCGACGCGGTCAGAAGCGGAAGAAGCGGCGGATCTTGTCGAGCACGTCGCGGCTCTTCTCTTTGATCTCGGCGGGCGCGACGGCGGCGGCGCTGGTCTGCAGCGACATCTGCCGCCTTGCCAGCACCTCGGAGATTTGCTCGGCGAGCTTGGGGCTCTGCGTCAAGACGTCCTGGAAATCCGCCTTGTCGATGACGTAGACGGCCACGTCCTCCTTCGCCACGACGGTCGCCGTGCGCGGCGCGCCCGTCATCAGCGACATCTCTCCGAAGAAGTTCTTCTCGCCGATCGTGGCGACGGTGCGCTGCCCGGCGCCGGCGGCGACCTGGATGTCGACCTGGCCGCTGCGCACCAGGTACATGCTGTCGCCTTCGTCGCCCTGGTGGATGATCGTCTCGCCCGCCGAGAAGTCCTTGCCGTCGATGTGCTCCGCCAGGCGGGCGAGGTCGTCGTCGGTGAGCGGCGCCAGGAAATCGATGGACCGCAGCAGCCTCACGCGCGCCGCGGTCTCGGCGGCGCGGCGCGCGGCGGTCTCGGCGGGCGTCACCTGCCGCATCGTCACGTCGCGCACCGGGAAGGGGAAGTCGATGCCGGCGCGCGCGAAGTGGTACCAGATGCGGCGCAGCACGGCGTCGTCCAGCTCCCAGCGCTTCCCGAAGTCGTCGATGAAGAAGCGCAGCTCGTAGTCCACCGTGAAGTCGCCGTACTTGCGCAAGAGCACGTCGGGGGCGGGCGAGGCCAGCACGCCGGGCACGCTCGCCGCCGCCTCCAGCAGCGCGCGCGCCACGCGATTCGGCGGCACGGCGTAGGGAGCGCCGATCTCCAGCTTGCGGCGGTGGCGCGGCTCGGGGCGCGAATGGTTCACAAGCGAGCCATTCGCCACGATCTTGTTGGGCAGGATCACCAGGTCGGCGTGCGACGTGAGGATCTTGGTGGTGCGCCAGCTGATGGCTTGCACCTGGCCGCTGAGGTCGCCGAACGTGACCCAGTCGCCCTCCTGGAACGGCTTCTCGATCTGGATGGACAGCCCGGAGATGACGTTGGACAGCGTGTCCTGGAGCGCGAGGCCGATGACCGCGGTCACCACCGTGGAGCCGACCAGGAGCCCCGAGATGTTCACGCCGGTGCCGGCGAGCAGCACGACCATCGTGATGATGAAGAGAACCGCCTGGACGAGGTCGCGGATGATGGCGGGGACCTCGCGCTGCCGCCAGCGCGGCAAGAGCAGGTCGAAGAAGTAGAAGCTCGCCGTGCTGATGAGGCTCAGCACCAGGAAGACCTGGGCGATGAACGTGAGCCAGCCGGTGCCCGGGAGGATCACGTCGCCGCTGGCGACGGCCAAGTACACGAGCACGAAGCCGGTAGGCGTGTTGAGCTTGCGCACGCGCACCGCGTCGCGCACGAGCACGCGCGTGGCCACGAGCGCCACCAGCATCCCCAGCGCCGCGAAGATGCCGAGCGCCGAGCTGGAGAGGAACCGGTGCAGCAGGCTCGCCGTGGTCGTCAGGTCGTCGGCGATGTCCTTGATGGGCGCGCCGCTCGCCGGCGCCGCGGACAGCGCCGCCGCCGTCGCCGTGAGCATCGTGGGCAGGCTGGCGGCAGCAGACATCGGCGCCGCACTATAACAGACCGGCCCCGTAGCCGGCCCGCGCCGGCGCCGCCCCCGCCTGCCGCGTGTTAGGCTTACGCCGGATGGCCGACGCTTCTGCCCGCGCCGTCGCGCGCGCCTTCCGCTTCCAGCTCCCGCCGAGCCGACCCAATCGTCTGGCCGCCGCAGCGGGGCGTCGCCGGGCGGGCCGATGATCCTCCCCGCCGCCACCGGCCGCGCGCGCCTGGCCTTCGTGGTCGCGACCCTCGCCGAGGCGGCGGCGGCGGCGCTGCTGTTCGCCGTGCTCATTCCGGTGTCGCCGGCCGACGTCGCTGCCGTGCGGGCGATCGCGCCCATCCTCTACCTGCCGGCTGCGTTCGCCTACGCGCTCTGCTGCCGGCGCTGGTTGCGGCCGGTCGACGAGGCGCTGGCGGCCGGCGGTGCCGCCGCTGATTCCGTCCTGCGTGCGCGGGCACGCCGCGCGCTGGTGTTGCATCCGCGGCGCACGCTGCTGTTGCGCGTCGGCCTCTGGGGCGCCATCGGCGTGGCCCTCGCGCCCTGGCTGCACTTCCAGACCGGGTTCGCCATCCGCGCCTTCGCCGGCATCGCCTTCGCGCTCGGCATCCCCGCCGCCACCTTCGCCACGTTCCACGCCATGTGGATCCGCCAGAAGGCGCGCGAGATCCTGCCGCGCCTGTTCCCCGGCGCCGAGCCCGAGCGCAGCTACGTCGAGGTGCTCGACGAGATGCTCAACATCTCCGCCACCGCGCTGGGCTCGCTCGCCATCGTCTTCGGCGCCGTCTTCTTCCACTACTTCCTCGACTTCACCGTCGAGCGACTGCGCACGATGTGGAAGTTCTTCCCCTACTTCGTCGTGGCGCTCACGTCGGGGACGTGGGTGGTGGTGTACTACATCGTTCGCCGTCCCAAGCAGTTCCTCGGCCAGCTCATCGCCGGCAGCAGCGGGACGCGCGGGGCGGCGGCCGCGGCGGGACCGGCGGCGCCGCCGCCGCCGGAGACGCTGGAGCCGGTGGGCACCGACTCCACCGGGCGCCCGCGCTTCCGCACCTCGCCGGCCGCGCCCGCGCCGGCCGAGATCCGCCTGCGCCACGCCGCGCCGCTCGTGCATCGCCTCATCCAGCAGCTCCCTTACCGCATCGCCGGCGTCACGTTCCTGAACTGGGTGCTGGCGATGGCGTCCATCGTCATTCACGCCGCCAACGTCTGGCAGCTGGCCGCCGAGGACATGGCGCTGATCGTCCTGTCGGGGCTCGTCATCGCCTCCGCGGTCGCCACCTATCAGATCCAGTGGCATCGCGCGCTGGTGCGCCCGGCGCTGAACATCATCTCCACGCGCATCTCGCTGCCCGCGGCGAAGATCAGCGGCGCGCTCGGGCTTCGCGGCAAGATCGTCCTCGCGTACGGCATCGTCGCCGCCTTCGCCGTGGCCATCTCGCTGCTGGCGTCGTTCGTGCAACTGCGGCGCTGGAACACGCAGGAAGTCCAGTCCATCGCCGCCGAGCGCGCGCACTCGGTGATGGACGAGATCGAAGCGGCGGGCGCCGCGCCCGGCGGGCGCGCCGACCCGGTGGCGGCCGTGCTGCGCATGAGCCCGCCGCCCGACCAGTGGATCTTCTACAAGGAGGAGGCGGCGCCGCCGGTGTGGGCGGGCGGGCTGCGCCCCGCGGCGCTCGAGCGCTTTCCGCTCGACGCGGAGGTGGCGTTTGGGCTGGCAGGGCCGGGCGGCGGCGGACCGCTCGACCTGCGTACGTTGCAGCTCGCCGGCTGGTTCGTGCGCGTCGACGAGCCGGGCGCGGTCGGTGGCGCGGCGCGGGCCGGGGCGACGCTGGGCGTCCTGCTGCCCGGGTATCGCGCGCGCGGGCTCGGGACGCGCATTCTCACGTCGGTGGCGTTCTTCGTGGCGCTCCTGGCGGCGCTCCTCGGCGTGGTGTTCCTGGTGGCGCGCGAGATCACCATCCCCATCGAGAAGCTGGCGGAGCAGGCGCGCGCGATCGAGCGCGGCGCGCTCGACCAGCCCATCCCCATCGGCGAGGGCGACCAGATCGGCGCGCTGGCGCACGCGCTCGACCGCATGCGCGAATCGCTTCGCCAGTACAGCGCCGAGCTGGAAGAGAAGGTGCGCGCGCGCACCGCCGAGCTGCGCGAGGCGCAGGCGCAGCTCATCCACGGCGAGAAGATGTCTTTCGTCGGACAGGCGGTGGCCGGCGTGGCGCACGAGATCAACAACCTGCTCAACGCGCTGGCCAACTCGATCGGCCCCCTGGAGGAGGCGGTGGGGACGCTGGCGCGGGCGGCCCAGGAGGAGGCGGCCGGCGAGGCGCGGGCGTCGGTGGGCGAGATGCTGCGCGTGCTGCGCAACGCCACCAGCCGCGCGCAGCGCATCGTGACCGACCTGCGCAACTTCTCGCGCCCCGGCGAGACGGCGCGAAAGGCAGTGGACCTGCGCGACGGAATACACGAGACGCTCAGCCTGGTAGGGCACCTGACGCGCGGGCGCATTCGCGTGGAGACGGCGCTCGCCGACGTGGGGCTGGTGGAGTGCCAGCCGGGGCCGCTCAACCAGGTGTTCATGAACCTGGTGCTCAACGCCATCCAGGCGGTGGAGGCCATCGACGACCCGTGGCTGCGCGTGGGGCTGGACCGCGATCCGGGAACCGGGGAGGTGCGTGTGCGCGTCGAGGACGACGGGCCGGGGATCCCGCGCGAGGTGCTTCGGCGGATCTTCGAGCCGTTCTTCACGACCAAGGCGGCCGGCAAGGGCACCGGGCTGGGGCTCTCGATCAGCGAGAAGGTCGTCAAGCAGCACGGCGGACGGATCGACGTGCGCAGCGAGCCGGGGCGGGGAACGACTTTCACGGTGCGACTGCCCGCTCCGTCGAAGGCAATCGACGCGGGCGCCGCAAGCCTAACGAGTATGGCGGGCGCCGCGGGAGCGGCCGGCGCCGCGGGAACGGCGGGGGCGACGGGCGCCGCGGGAACGGCCGGGGGAGCGGGCGCCCCGGGCGCCGCGAGCACGGCGGGCGCGGAGGGGGAGGCGGAGACGGCGGTCGCCGGCAAGGACGCGGGAACGGTGGCCGGGCGCACGCCGGCGTGACATCATCGGCCGGCCTTGGTCACCGCGCTCGTCGTCATCCACGTGCTCGCCGCCATCGTCAGCCTCGCGGCGCGCCCGCGTCTGGCCGGGACGCTACGCCTGGCCGCCGCGGGCAACGCCGGGCTCGGCCTGTGCGCCGCGGTCGGCGGCGCCGTCTACGTGGTGCTGTCGCTGCGCGCCGCGTGGGTCGCGTTCACGACGGCCACGCCCGAGGCGCGCGTGGACGCGCTGATCGCCGCCCTGGCCGGCCGCCTGGGCGGCATCGCGGTCCTGCTCGGCGCCGGCGTGCTGACCGCCAGCGCCTCCATCTTCTTGTACGCGCGCTCCCGCCGCCCCGCCCAGCCGGCCTGAGCGCCGTTTTCTTGCTCCGCGCCCGCGTGCGGCGATCCTGGGACGGTGCGCGGGAATCGCGGTGCCGGTCTGACGGCCATGGCTTGCCTGCTGCTCGCGGGCGGCGCGGACCCGGGCTGCGTCGCGCGCCCCGCGCGGCCGGCCTCGCCACGGGCCTTGGCGCTGGCGCGGTCGCCGCTGTCGCCATCGGGCACGGCGGACGCAACGGCGGAAACGGCCGGCGGGGCGAGCGTCGTCGGACCGGACGCGGCGCGGGCGGCGCCCTTCATGGGCTTCGTGCGCGAGGCGGAGTCTGCGACGGGGCTGCCGCCCGACCTCATCCTCGCGGTCGTCTACGTCGAGTCGCGCTTCAAGCCTGAGGCGCGCTCGTCGGCCGGCGCGCAAGGGTTGATGCAGCTCATGCCCGGCACGGCGACCGCGCTCGCGGTGCGGCTGGGCCTCGACGCCGATCCCTACGACCCGCGCTTCTCGATCCTGGCGGGCTCGCACTACCTCGCCCAGCTGCTGCACGCGTTCGACGGCGACCTCGGGCTCGCGCTCGCCGCCTACAACGCCGGGCCGGCGCGCGTCGCGCGCTGGCACGAGGCCGGCGCCGCGATGCCCGACTACTCGCGCCGCTACGTCGACGCCGTGCTCGCCGCGCGCGTGCGCTTCGGCGGACCGCTCCCCCCCGCCGCAGACGGCGAGGTCCTCGACGCCTCTGCCCTCGCCTCGCTCTTGCGCGACGCGCCCCCCTGGTACGAGCTGCCGCCCCCGCCCGACGACCCCGCCCCGCCCGAATCCGTGCCGACCTCTCTTCCCACTGCGCCCGCGTCCGCCCCCGCCTCCCCCGACTGAGGTGGGAGGCGGACAAGGCGGCTTGGCCACCCCGCCGACGGGGTCCGGGGGCATCGGAGCACGGCGTACTCGCCGAGCGCACGGGCCCCCGGATCAGATCGTCAGGCCCTTGGCGGCCGCCTCGGCGCGCAGCGTCGTCGGGTCGATCGGGCAGTTCACGCAGTACACCGTCCCGCTCTCGAAGCCGCGTCGGATGGCCGCCGGGATTTGCGCCGGATCCTCCACGTGCTCGCCCTGGCCGCCGAGCGCCTCGACCACGCGGTCGTAGCGCGTCGGCGCGAGCCCGGTCGCCACCGCGCGCTCCTCGCCGTAGAACGCGATCTGCGGGCCGCGGATCTGGCCCCACGCCGCATCGTGCCCGACGACGCACACCACCGGCAGCTTCTGCCGCAGGCACGACTCGAGGTCGAAACCGTTCAGCCCAAACGACCCGTCGCCGAAGACGATGAGCACTTTCTTGTCGGGGTGAACGACCTTCGCCGCCATGGCGAACGAAGGGCCCACGCCCAGCGTGCCGAGCGGCCCCGGGTCCATCCACGTGCCGAGCTTGCGCCGGGGAATGACCTTCGACGCCACCGCCACGACGTCGCCGCCGTCCCCGACGATGATCGTGTCGTCGTCCACCGCCTGTGCCACGCCGCGCGCGAAGCGATAATGCGTCATGGGCCGTGCGTCGGAGCGGCACGCCTCCTCCAGCTTCGCCTGCCGCGCCGCCTCCTTCGCCCGCAGGTCCGCCACCCAGTCGCGCCGCCGCGCCTCGCCCCCCGCCTCCAGCGCCTGGACGAGCTGCCCGCAGGCCGACCAGGTGTCGGCGCACAGCCCGACCGCGCACGGCCGGTTGCGCCCCAGCTCCGTCTGATCGCGGTCGATCTGCACGAGCTCGGTCTTCTCGCCGAACGTCGGCGGCCGCCCGTAGTTCACGCGAAAATCCAACGTCGCGCCCACCACGAGCACCGCGTCGGCGCGCGACAGCGCCTCCTTGCGCACGTGCGTGAAGAAGAGCGGGTGCTCCGGCACCAGCGCCCCGCGCGCCATGCCGTTCAGGAACACCGGCGCGTGCAGCCGCTCCGCCAGCGCGCGCAGCGGCCCGCCGGCGTCGTCCCAGTAGATCTGGCTTCCTGCCAGGATCGCCGGCCGCTCCGACCGTTCCAGCAGCACCGCCGCCCGCGCCAGCGCCTCCGGGTCCGCCGGAGCGCGCGGGCTGTGCCGGTACTGCGACGGCCACTCGACGTTCTCCTCCTCGGGCATCTCCAACAGCACGTCGGTGGCGATCTCGATGAACACCGGCCCAGGCTTGCCGGCGAACGCGTGGCGGAAGGCGATCGTCATCAGCTCGGGAATCTTCGCCGCGCTGGGGATGGCGCAGCGCCACTTCGTGATCGTGCGGAACAGGTCGAGCTGCTCCATCTCCTGCAGCGACCCGCGCCCCGCCAAGAAGTTCGGCGAGCGCCCGCCGATCACCATCATGGGCGAGCCGTTGTGGAAGGCGTTGGCCACGCCGGTGATGCAGTCGGTGACGCCGGGGCCGGCCGTGACGATGGCTACGCCCAGCTTCTTCGTCAGGCGGCCGTAGCCGTCGGCGGCGTGGGCCGAGGCCTGCTCGTGGCGGTTGTCGTAGACGCGGATGCCCTCGCGCAGGCAGCCCTCGTAGATGGGCGCCACGTGGCCGCCGCACAACGTGAAGACCGCGTCGACGCCTTCGAGCTTGAGCGCCTTCGCGACCAGGTGACCGCCGTCGATCATCGCCATCGGAGCCTCCCGCTCGCCGTGCGTATCCCGAGCACCGCGACAGGGTCAACCCGCGCGCTCGCCGCGCGCGCGCGCCGGCCCGCGCCCTTGACTTAGACGGACCCGTCCGCTACAGACGGGCCGATGCGGCGCAGCGCCGGTCCCATCGCGCTGGGGCTCATTGACAAAGGGTTCCTGTGTCTTGCGTTGCTGGTGGTCTTCGCCCCGCCCGTGCGGGCGGAAGAGAAGACCGTGTACGTGCTCGACGTCCCGCTGCCGAAGCGGGCGACCGCCGTCGACGTCGCGGCCAACAAGTACTCGGTGGAGGACAGCTTCGAGGAGACGGTCGGGTTCTATCGCAGCCACTTCAAGGGCAAGGAGTACGTGTGGCACGCTCCGGTGGCGGCGAGCGGCACGCTCTTGCAGGTGATCGCGAACCCCTACCCTACCTCGAAGTGGGCGTATGTATCGATCGTTCGACTCAAGGGCAAGACACGCATCCACATCTTGCCGCGCGCGCCGAAGTAGCGCGGCGCGGCCCTGCTCGGGGATCGTCTAACGGCAGGACGACGGATTCTGGATCCGTCTATCTAGGTTCGAATCCTAGTCCCCGATCCAGCTGGATCGCGTGTCGCGCGGCCCCATAGTCTAGCGGTTAGGACGCCGGCCTCTCACGTCGGAATCAGGGGTTCAATTCCCCTTGGGGCTACCAGCGAGGCCACGCCACCATCGCGCGCGTGGCTGTTTCGTTCCAGGCCCCCGGATCCCGTCAGGGATCCGGGGGCTTTTTTTTTGCCGTGCCCCCGGGCCGCGGGCGCTCAAGTCCCACCGCTCCAGACCGATTCCCAGCTTGGCCAGACAGTGGCCACAGGTCATGAACGAGCCCACCGCCCACCCCGCCACCCCCGCCGCCGCGCTCTCCGATCGGCGCCACAGCATCCGCCGCCGTTGGATCGTTGCCATCCTACTGTTGGTCCTGGCGGGCGCCGTCCCCCAGCTGGGCCTCAGCTACGTGGTCGCCGCCTACGTGGCGGACCTTTCGGGGCGCGGCTGGCTCGGCGGCGTGTATCACACGACCGACGTGGACGACGCCGCGATGGTCGCGACCTACCAGAAGGAGCTGCGCCTGCGCGCGCTCGCCACGGGGCTCGCGGAGGCAATGACCGCGCGTGACGCCGGCCGCCTGACGGCCATCTTCGCGGACAACACCGCCAACGACGAAGTGTGGCTCGCGCTCGACCCGCGCGGCGCTCCCCTCGCCGGCAACGCCCTCGAATGCGCCACCACGCCGGCCTTGCTGGCGTCTCTTCGCCGGCCCGACAGCGCGCCCGCCGTCGTGCTCTGTGCCGACGCCGCCTTCTTGCTCGTCGCGCGCGCCGTGGGCCCCGGCGCCTCCGCCGGCTGGATCTTGGTCGGGCGACACCTCGGCCAGACGTTCGTGGACGAGCTGGCGACGCTGTCCAACACCGAGGTCACGCTCCTCGGGCCGCGCGGTCAGCTCGGCACGTCGGCGCGCAGCAAGAATGGCGAACCGATCCTGGTCGGCCTCGATGCGGCGCTCGCCCGCGCCGCAGCGGACGGCGGAGCAGGAGAGATGGGGATTGACGTCCACACGCTGCTGCTCCCGGGCTACCGCGGGTTCTCCGTGGGCGGCAAAGTGATCATCCACGACACCCCGGCGGCGCTGGAGGCCTACGTCGGTGCCTCGCCCCTCCCCGGCGTGGGCCCCTCGCCGCTGCGCCTGCTCATGTGGGTGCCGAGCGCCTTCCTGCGCCTGAGCGTCTTCTACACCACGATCCTCATGGCGGCCGGCACCCTGCTGGTGTGCATCATCCTCGCCGTGGTCGGGTGGCGGCTGACGGCGCGCTTCACACGCCCGCTGTCCGGCCTCGCCGACGCCGCCCTGCGCATCGCCGCGGGCGACCTGGACGTGGCCGTCCCGCTCGGCGACGACCAGGAGACCGCGCGGCTCGCGGAGGCCTTCAACGCCATGGCCGAGTCCGTGCGGAAGGTGACGGGGCAGCTCGCCGGACACAACGTGCAGCTGGGACAGGCGAACGCCGAGCTGCAGGATGCGCTGGCCCGGGAGCGCGACGTCTACAAGCAGCTCCTGCAAGCCGGCAAGCTGGCGGCGGTGGGCACGCTGGTCGCCGGGCTCTCGCACGAGCTGAACAACCCCATCGCCGTCATCGTGGGCTACGTGCAGGGGCTGCTCAAGCGCGTGCAGGCGGGCGACGCGTCCCGCCCCGCGCTCGAGGCCATCGAGCGGCAGGCGCGCCGCTGCGCGGGGCTGGTGAAAGCGCTGCTCGACTTCTCGCGGCGTGGCCCGACGGAGCGCGTCGCCTCCGCGCCGGCCGCGCTGATCGACCGCGTCGCCGAGCTCGCGGCCGGACAGGCGCGCCACAAGGCCGTGACGCTGGCACGCGAGGGCGACGCCGCGGCGCTGCCGGCGGTGGACGTGGCTGCGCAGGAGATGGAATCGGCGCTCTTGAACTTGGTCACGAACGCGCTCGACGCCACGCCGCGCGGCGGCCAGGTGGCGCTCGGCGCCCGCGCCCGACTGCGCCGCGGCGCGTTCGGGGTGGAGCTGTGGGTGCGCGACACCGGCTCGGGCATCTCCGACGACGCGCTTCCGCGCATCTTCGATCCGTTCTTCACGACCAAGGCGCCGGGCGAGGGGACGGGGCTCGGCCTGCCGCTCACGCGGCAGATCGTAGAGGCGCACGGCGGCGTCATCAACGCTTTCACTACGCCCGGTACGGGCACCACGATGGTCATCTGGCTGCCTGCCCACGCCACGCCGGAAGCGGCGCGCACTGGCCCGCCCGAGGCCTCGAGGGCAGCGTGAGCACGGGGGAGCTCATGGCGGACGCGCGCGCGACCGTGCTCGTCATCGACGACGAGGCCGACCTCCGCGAGATGCTCGCCTTCAACCTCTCCGGCGAAGGGTTCGAGGTGGAGACGGTGTCGTGCGGCGAGGACGCGGTGCAGGCCGCGCGGCAGCGCCGCTTCGATCTGGCGATCACCGACATCAACATGCCGGGCATGGGCGGCGTGGCTACGGTGGCCGCGCTCAAGGCGATTGACGCGGATCTCGAAATCATCGTCGGCACCGGCTATGCGAGCGTCGACACGGCCGTGGCCTGCATGAAGCACGGCGCCTTCGACTACGTGTCCAAGCCGTACGACATGCCGGAGCTGCGCCTGTTGGTCGACCGCGCGCTGGAGCGCCGGCGGCTCCAGGGGACGGTGGCGCTGTACCGGGCGAGCCAGCGGCTACTGGGTACCCTGCGACGCGAGGAGCTGGTGCCGCTGGTGATGGAGCTGGGGCGCGGCGCGCTCGCCGCCGACGCGGTGGGGCTCGTGCTCGTCGAGGACGGACCGGCGGCGCTGAGCGTGGCGTGGAACGGGCCCGGAGCGCCTCCACAGCCCCTGCTATCGGCGCTGGCCGCGGCGGTGCAGTCGTCGCACGCGCCCTGGCGCGCGCCGTCGGCCGGATCGCAATGGCCGACCCCGGGCGTGGACCCGGCGGGATGGGGATCGGCGTTGGTGTACGCGCTCCACGTGCAGGACCATTTCCTGGGTGCCCTGGTGCTGCTGCGGCGGCAGGGGAGCGCGGCCTTCGCCGCGCCGGACGAGGCGCGCGGCGCGCCGCTGGGCGCACAGGCGGCGCTGGCGCTCTACAACGCCCGGCTGTACGGCGCGCTGGAAGAGACGCTGCAGACACTGATGAGGACGCGCGAGCAGCTCGTGCTCAACGAGAAGATGGCGCTGGCGGGCAAGCTCGCCGGCGGCGTGGCGCACGAGATCAACAGCCCGCTAGCGGCGGCGCGCGTGAACGTCACGCTGCTGCGCGAGCAGGCCGTCCTGTCGGGGCAGGACCCCGACACGTTGCAGATCCTGGACGACGTGAAGGAGTCGATCGACCGAATCGCCGACCTCGTGCGCGACTTCCGAATGCTGGGGGAGCTCAGCACACCGGGACGGACTGAGGCGCTCGACCTGGACGCGCTGGTCGAGGAGTGCGTGGAGCTGGTGGAGGCCGACGTCGTCCTCGGCGACGCGCTGGCCGTGTCGCCGCGACCGCCCACCCGCCTGCATGCGCGCGGCGTTCCCGAGGACGTCGTGCGTGCCGTACGCAACGTCCTCGCGTTCCTCGCGGTACGCGCCGCCGCTCGCCCGGCACCGCTCCACGTGGAGATAGGCGTCCTGGTGGGAGCGGACGGACCGACCATCGCAGTCGCCGACCGGGCGCTGTCGCTTGGCGCCGACGAGCGCGCGGCGCTGTTCGATCCACGCCTGGAAGCCGACGCCCGCCACGGCGGGCGGCTCAAGCTGGACGTGGGACTCACGCTCGCGCAGCAGCTGCTGCACCGCTCGGGCGGCAGGCTGCACGTGGAGGCGCTGCCCGGCGGCGGCACTAACTTCCGCGCGGTGCTCAGCGCGGCCTAGCGCAGCGCGACAGTCGGCCTATTCGCTCACGTCGAGCGGCGGGCTCCACGCGTCCACGGTGCGGGCGCGCGCGCACACCGCCAGGCCCCCGGCGGCGGCGGCGGCGAAGGGCACGATGAGCTCCACGTGTGCCGCTTCGCTGGCGACGAGCGCGGACGCCTCGCCGAGCCGCGCACCGCGCGCCCGGTCCCACAGCTCGAGCGCAACCTCTTCGCCGTCGGGGAAGCCCGGCGCGTCAAGGTCCAGGACCACGGCTTCGCCCGGCCGCGCCGCGTGCCGGCGAAAGCGCAGGCGCACCAGCACCGGCGGCGCGGAGGCCGCGATCCCGCGGCCCGAGGCGGCGGCAGCAACAGTGCCCGCGCCGTCGTCCTCGGCCGAGGCGTCGTCCGCTTCCGGCGCGGAGAGCGCGGCCGCGTGCGGGCGGCGCGTGGCGATGCGCGCGGTCAGCGAGCCCGCCTCGTTGGGCTCGATGCCCTTGCGGATGCGCTCCAGCTCCTGCGCGAGCGCGCCGATTCGCGTCTCCAGCGCCGCCTCGTCGAGGGGCCTCTGCGCCAGGTCACGCGTCAGCAGCGCCTGCTGCATCTTGAGAAGCTCCACCTCGGCGCGCAGCGCCTCGACCTCGCGCGCACGCGCGGCGTTGCGGCGCTCCTCGAGGTCGGCGGAGCGCAGCAGCCGCCGCGCTTCGCGCTCCATCTCCTGGAGCGTGAGCTCGGCGGGGCGACGCCCGGCCGCGTGGGGGGGCTGCTCCGGCACGGGCCCATCCTAGCAGAGGCAGCCGGGACGCCTGCACGCGGCGTCAGGGGCGCGCCGCGCCGGCAGCGGCGATCGCGGCGCGCTGCGAGAAGTCGCCGCGCAGGAGATCCACGCCGTGGCGCCTCAGCGCCTCCGCCAGCCGACGCGCCTCGCGCTCGATCTTCTGCGGCGTGGAGCACCACTTGTAGGCGAAGTTGGAGGCGGGGTCCTTGAAGCGAACCAGGCTGGCGAGATCCAGGCGCCCGGGTTGGCGCGGGTCCTCGAGGTCCACGAACAGGTTCACGCGGTCGAGCGAGAAATGCACTCGACAGACGTCGCTGGCCGCCTCCACCGTTTCGGGCGTCGCCGAGACCACGTGGAAACCGTAGTCGGCGAACAGGAAGTCGAAGTGCTTGCGCACCAGGGGTTCGAGCATCGGTCGATCGCTCCGCGCGCTCCGCGCGGCCTATGGGAGTGGTGTGACGATGGCGCTGCGCCCGCCGGGCCCGCCGGGGATCATGTAGTCGCCCACGCGCACGTAGCCGCGTGACTCCAGGAAGCGCAGCTCGTCGCGGAACACCGAGGGGCCAGGGCGCGGCTGCGAGGTTGCCAGGTAGACCGTGTCACCGTTGTCCGCCACGCCCTGCAGCCACTGCATGTTGCCCTTCATCGTCCAGCCGGTCGGCGGGACCACGTCGTAGCCTTGCGTCGCGGCGGCGCGGGTGCC
>DASYRF010000397.1:0-8637 GCA_036004705.1 Myxococcota bacterium | reverse complement strand
GGCGCCCGACGATCTCATCCGCGAGCTGCGCGCCGTGACCGGCGACCCCGACTGGCTGGAGCTCGAGGTGATCAAGCATCACGCCCCCGTGTCCGCTACGCCCGATACGCCGCTCTTCGCCGCCATCGAGCGCGTCGTGGCGCGCCACGACCCCGGCGCCGTCGTAGTCCCCAATCTCATCCCGGGCTTCACCGACGCCTGGGCGTGGGCGCAGCTCGGCGCCGTCTGCTACGGCTTCTCTCCCGTGCGCCTGCCGCCCGACCTCGTCTTCTCGCGGCTCTACCACGGCGTCGACGAGCGCGTGCCCGCGGACGGCGTGCGCTGGGGCGTGCGCGTGCTCTACGAGACGGTTCGCGAGGTGGCCGCGCCCGACGCACCGCTGTGACCCTCGTGCGAGCGCCATCGCGACGCCGCGACGGCGGTCGTACTCGGCGGCGGGCCCGGCCGAGCTCGCCACCGCGTTGCTTGTCGCGCGCCGGCGCGATCGCTACGCCGCGGGAGCGCGCGGCGGCAGGGAGCGCGCCAGGCGCAGCCCCACGACCGACGCGCGGTACAGCGCGCTCACGATGTTCCGGCTCGCCGCGCGGCAGTGGTTCGCCGCGTTGAACCACGATCCGCCGCGTACGGCCCGCAAGCCGGCACTCTCGCGCGGCGCGCCCGGGGCCGGCTCCAGCTCCCCCGCCGCCGCCGTCGCCCCCAGCACGCCCTGCACGTCGGCCGCCCACGTGCGCATCCCTCCTGCCAGGTCGCGAACGCCGTAGACGCTTTCGTCCGCCGGGAACGCCCCCACCGGCTCCGGTTGCCCCAGCCCCGGCCTGGACTCGCGCATCTTGCAGAACCTCGGGTCCCAGCCGTCGCCCCACGGAAACCAGCGGCCGTCCACGCCGCGCGCCGCCTTTTCCAGCTCGACTTCGGTCGCCAGCCGCACCGGTGCGCCGTCGCGCGCCGCCCGCCACCGCGCAAAGGCCGTTGCGTCGAACCAGTGTACGGCCAGCACCGGCAGCGAACCGGCGCGCTCCGGCGGGCACCAGCGCCGCCCCTCGCCCTCCACCAGGATCTCCCAGTGGGGCGCAAATCGCCCCGGCGCCACCTCGCGCACTTCGAGGTGCGTGCCGCTGGCGGGCCCGGCGCGCGGCAGCCGCCGCTCCGCCTCCGCACGGTCGCGCGGCCACAGCTCGTGAATCATCTCCAGCCACTCGTCGAACGTCACCGGGAAGCGCGCCATCGCGAAGTCGCCGACGGCGATCTCCTGGCGCGGCAGCGCCTCGTAGGCGTCGGGGTCGCCGCCCATCACGAACCGCCCGGCCGGCACGTGCACGAATCCCGCCCCCACCTCCGCTTCTCGGTACAGGGTCACCACGCCCTCGTGATGCTCGCCGCGCCGGCACAGCACCGGCCAGCGCGCGGCCGCGTATCCGTCGCGCCGCAGCTCCAGCACCCAGCTCCCTTCTTCCAGGGGCACGAGATCGAGCGGCGTGCGCCCCAGCGCGCGCACCTCCACAGGCCGCAGCACGCGATGGCGCTCGACGAGCCGCTGCGCCGTCACTTCTGCACCGGGCGGGTCGGTGCGCAGGGAAAGCCGCGCCGTTGCGCGCAGCAGCCGCGCGTAGCGCCCGTCGTCGAAGTTCGCCAACAGCGCCTCGTAGTAGCGGCGCGCGGGCTCGCGCCGCTCGGCGTCCGCCTCCCGTGCTTGCGCCCAGTACAAGTCCGCCAGCCCGGCGCGCGCGCCGGCGTGCGCGGGGTCGTACCCGAGCGCCTGCGTGTGCAGCTCCAGCGCCTCCGCCAGCGCCAGCGCGCGCTCGGTACCCGCGGCGCGCGCCTGCTCCTCCAAGTCCCACGCCGGCTGCTTGCGCTCGGCGGGCTCCCACGGGCGCACGTCCCACGCCAGCCGCTGCGCTTCCGCTTGGAGCCGCGCGCGGTCGTCTCCCCGCTGCCGCCACCGCGCCAGCGGGGCGGCGGCGCGCTCCACCAGCCGCGACGCCTCCTCGTGCCGGCGCCGCGTTTCCTTCGCGCCGTCGAGGTAGGCCTCCAGCTCCTCGGCGACGGCAGCGGCCGACTCGGGCCGGTCCTGCGGCCGCTCGGCGAGCAGCCGCAGACACAGCTCCTCCAGCACCAGCGGGCAGCCCGGCACGTGGACGCGCGGCGGCGTGGGCCGGCAGCGCAGCGTCGCCGCCAGGACCTCGCGGCGCGTCGGGCCTTCGAACGGCCGCCGTCCCGACAGGACCTCGTAGAGGATCACGCCCAGCGCGAACAGGTCGGCGCGGTGGTCGACTTCGTGCCAGCGCCCGCGCGCCTGCTCCGGCGGCATGCACCCGGGAGTGCCGAGCAACGATCCCGCCACGGTGTCGGCGCTGTCCTCGACACGCACGGGCTCGGAGTCCTCGGGCGCGATCCCCGCGGCCGCTGCCGCCGCCGCCGCGCCCGGCCCGGCGCCGTCCGCCCGCACCTTGGCGATGCCCCAGTCGGCCACGTACACCTCGCCGAAGTCCCCGAGCAGCACGTTGGCCGGCTTGAGGTCGCGGTGAACGACGCCACGCGCATGCGCGTAGGCGAGCGCGCGGCTGACTTGAACGAGCACCGCGCACAGGCGTGACACCGGCCAGCGCACGCACAGCTCCGGCCGGCGCAGCACGTCGGCGAGCGTGCGGTGCTTCACCACGCGCATCGTGTAGAACGGCCGCCCGTCGGGCAGCACGCCCAGGTCGTGGATGGGGACGACGCCAGGATGCTCGAGCTGCCCGGTGATGCGCGCCTCGCTCATGAACCGGCGCACCTCGGCGGACGCTTCGCCGCCGTCGCGAACGGCGACGCCTGTTCCATGCAACGTCTTCAACGCCACGACGCGCCCGATCTGGCGGTCGAGCGCCGCCACCACTTCGCCCATGCCGCCGCGGCCGAGCAGCTCGCCGCGCACGTAGCGGTCCTCGCCGTCGAATGTCGGCCGGGCTCCGGGCGCGGCGGACAGCCCGCGCGTCAGCGCCGCGGTCTGCGCGTCGGTCGGGCGCAGCGCCACGGCCTCCGCGCCGCGAGCCGTCGTCGTTTCGTCCCCCTCGCCGCCGTCCCCAGCGGCGCGCCGAGTCGGGTCGTCGCTGCTACCGGTCGCCACGGAGCTTCGTCCCGCGCGGCGCGGCCGGAGTCCTGGGACGGGTCCTAGTCAAGGACGCTGCCGGGCACCGTGTGGCGCGCGCCGCCGGACTCGCCGTCCACGCGCACGCCGCGGAACACCATGTCCAGCCCCGCCGTCAGCAGTCGGTCGATGTCGACCGCGATGCCGACGGCGATGAGCCCCTCCACGCCGTCCATGATGCCTTTCAAGAGAATGGCCACCGACTCGGCGTCGAGGTCGGCGCGGAACACGCCCGACGCCACGCCGTTCTCCACCAGACGCGTCAGCCGCTTGTGGAAGGCGCCTTGCATCTCGTGCAGGGTGGCGCGCAGCCCGGCGTCGCGCGTGGCCATCTCGCTCACCGCGAGCGCGAAGCGTGCCGATTCCGGGCGCGCGGTGAAGTAGTCCACGAAGTACTGCGCGAGCCGGCGGATGCGCTCGCCGAACGGCCGCTCGTCGTCGGTCAGCCGCTCGATGGTCGCCATGACATGGGTGAACTCGCGGCGGACCAGCGCGTCGAGCACTTCGCGCTTCGAACGGAAGTGGAAGTAGACGCCGCCCTTGGACAGCCCCGCCGTCTCGGCGATGTCCTCCATGCGCGCCGCGTCGAACCCGCGCTCCACGAAGCAGGTGCGCGCCGCGTCCAGGATCTGCTCGCGCCGCGCCTCCTCGGACAGATGTTTGGTCATAGGCCGCCGCCCCTTCCTGCGTCGGAACGGGGTCGGAAATCCGACCGGCAACCGACTCGCCGGTCTCTACAGGCTCCGATGACGCGCGTCAAGCACGCGCGCCCGCGCCTGGGCCCGCGGCGGGCACGGCTGGCCGTCGCCGCCGGTTGAGCGGGCTGGGCGGCGCCGGCGACGCCGGTACGCACGACTGCGCCGAGCTCGGCTACCTCGGCGGCGCGCCACGTTGACGGTCCGGGTGGCGTTCGCTACGGTCGCCGGTCGTGCCGTCGAAACGGTCGCCTCACGCCGTCCTTTTCCTCACGGTCCTGCTCGACCTGGTCGGCTTCGGCATCATCCTGCCGCTTCTGCCGTTCTACGCGGTCCAGCTCGGCGGCAGCTCCGGCCTGAAGGTGGGTCTGCTGGGCGCCTCCTACAGCCTCACGCAGTTCATCTTCGCGCCGGTGTGGGGCCGGTTGTCCGACCGAATCGGGCGCCGCCCGGTGCTGCTCGTTTCAGTGGCCGGCAACGCCGTGGCGATGGCGTTCTACGGACTGTCGGCGTCCTACTGGGCGCTGCTGGTGGCGCGCAGCTTCGCCGGGGCGTGTGCCGCCAACGTCGGCGCCGCGCAGGCGTACATGGCCGACGTCACCACGCCGGAGAACCGCGCCCGCGGCATGGGCTTGATCGGCGCCGCGTTCGGCCTCGGCTTCGTGCTCGGTCCGATGCTCGGCGGCTTGCTGTCGCACTGGGCGGGCACGCCGGGCCACCCGAACTATGCCGCTCCGGGCTTCGCGGCCGCGGCGCTCGGCGCGGTGAACTTCCTGCTGGCGCTCGGGCTGTTGCCGGAGTCGCTTCCGCCGGAGCGGCGTACCGGCGCGCGCCGCGCGCGCTTCGGTCTCGCCCGCGCGCTGGAGGTGCTCTCGCGGCGCGGCACCGGCGTCCCCATCTGGATCTTCTTCCTGAGCGTGATGGGGTTCGCCGGCATGGAGGCGACCTACGCGCTCTTCACCGCGCTGCGCTTCGGCTACACCGGCGTGCAGAACGGTTACCTCTTTTGTTACATCGGTCTGATCATCGTCATCATCCAGGGCACGCTCATCGGGCGGCTGGTGCGGCGGCTCGGCGAGAAGCGACTGGTGCTGGCCGGCCTCGCCTGCCTGACGGCGGCCATGCTGACGCTGCCGGCGTCAGCGAAGCTGGGCGTCCTGCTCGTCGCGTCGGGGCTGTTCGCGCTGGGGAACGGGCTCAAGAATCCGTCGCTGTCCGCCATCGTCTCTCAGCAGGCCGGGGCCGTGGAGCAAGGCGGCGTCCTCGGCATCTCCCAGGGCATGGGCAGCCTGGCGCGTGTCTTCGGCCCCATCCTCGGCGGCTGGATGTGGGACCTGCACAAGCCGTGGGCGCCGTACCTCGCCGGCGGCGTGCTGATGGCGGGCGGGCTGGTGCTGGCCGCCGCCCTGCCCGGCTCCGCCCCGTTGTCGTCCGGCGTCTCCGGCGACCGGGCCGCCGGGGCCGCGGCTGCGCCGCCCGGCGTCGCCGACGACCGGGCCGCCGGGGCCGCGGCTACGCCGCCCGGCGCGCCCGCCTCGTAGCGCGCCGAAGCCGAGACGCCCGCCCCGCCCCCCGCGCCCGGCCCACCGCCTCTCATGGCGCTGACCGGCCAGCCTCCAGTCGGCGTCGGCGAAGCGCTTTGAACATGTTCAAACAACGCCCTTGACGAATGCCGTTTGCGGGGTAATGTTTTGAACGTGTTCAAAAACGGAGACCGGACCATGGAAGCGGCGACGACGCAACCCGAGCCGGGGCGGCCGTGGGGGAACGCGTACCGCGACGACCGCGCCGCCCTGCGCTGGCGTCGGGCCAGCGCGCGCGAGTCCTTTGGCCGCGCGCTAGCAGGCGTGCCCGGCGCCGTCCGGGCCGTTTACGCGCGGCGCGTCGCCCGCGCCCTCGGCGGCGCGGCGGCCACGGCGACCGGCCTCGCCATGTTCCTGGCCGCGATCGGTCGCGCGACGGGCGTGCTGAACGACGAGCAGCGCGCCGGCCTGTTGACCCACGTTCTCTTCGCCGGTTGGGCCATCGGTGTCGCGGTGTACTTCGCCGCGCTGCCCCTGGCGCGCACCTGGCTCGGCTTCCTCCTGCGCCGCGCGCTCCGTGATACCCGCGACCCACACGCGGACCTCGCCCGCCTCGAGCGCGCCTCGCCGACGCGCCTGGCGACCGAGCACGCCGATCGTCACGAGCTCTGGGCCACGGCGTTGCCTCTCACGGCGCTCGTCTTCCTGGTGCCGCTGACGCTGCACTTCCCGATCGGATGGCTGCTGGACGACTCCATGAAGGCCCGCGACTTCGACCGGTGGATCGCCATGAGCGCCGTCATCGTCGGCCACGCGCACCTCGCGCTCGCGGCGCTCTGCGTGCGCTTCGCCCGCCAGGCGCGCCGCCGTCCGCTCGCGTCGCTGCGACGCGCCGGCTGGAAGGCCTACGGGATCACCGTCGCCGTGAGCGCAGTCCCCGGTGTCGCGCTCTTTGCGCTCCCGCCCGTCATCGTCGCGCTCACCGGCCTAATCCCCGTTCCCTGCATGTTCGCCGCCGCCCACGCCGTCCTGGAGCGGGAGCGCGGCGTGCTGCTGGCCGCGCACTCCAGCCCTTGAAGGAGGCCCGGATGGATCTCGCCGCGACTGACGACCTCGTCTCCCGCGCCAACGACTACCTCGTCGTGGTGTACGCCGTGTACGCCCTGGCCAGCGTCGTGCTGACCGTGTGGCTCGCCCGTACGCTCTTCAAGAACGGGGCCGTGTTCCTGGAGGACGTATTCGCCGACAACCCGGCCCTTGCCGGCGCGGTGAACCGCCTGCTGGTCGTGGGCTTCTACCTGCTGAACCTCGGCTACGCGTCGCTCATGCTGCGCGGCGGCTTTCCCGAGAGCATGCGCGAGGCCATCGAGCTGCTCTCGCAGAAGCTCGGCCTGCTCCTCCTGTCGCTCGGCGTCGTTCACTTCGGCAACATGTTTCTCTTCCACCGCATCCGCCGGCGCGCCCGCCAGACCGTCCTGCCGCCGCCCGTTGCGCCGCAAATGATGTTCGGCTCCGAATTGAAGTGAAGGCCCACCGCCCGTGGAGGTGCCGCCATGAAGCGCCTGACCGTGCTCTACGACGCGCGCTGCGCGCTGTGCGTGCGCTGCCGGCGGTGGATGGAGGAGCAGCCGGCCTACGTGACGCTGGCCTTTCTACCGGTGAGGCAAGCATGTGGCGCACGCTCGTGACTCTGGCCGGCGTCGCACAGCTCACGCTCGCGGCGGCGAGCCTGGCCATCCCGCGCACGCTCGGCTGGCGGGAGGAGACGGCGCGCCTGCGCCCGCTGACGCGCCAGGTCTTCTGGACCTACGCGGCCTACATTTGGGGGACGAACGTGGCGTTCGGCCTGTCGTCCGCGCTGCGGCCCGCGTGGCTGTGCGACGGCGCGCCGCTCGCCCGCGCTGTCGCCGCCTTCATCGCGCTCTACTGGGGCGCGCGCGTCGCCGTGCAGTTCTTCTATTACGACCGCACCGCCGCGCCGCCCGGCCGCGTCTACAAGGTGGCCGAAGCGGCGATGGTCGCGCTGTTCGCGGCGCTCGCGCTCGTCTACGGCGGCCTCGCCGCCGGCGCCGGTGCCGCCTGAGGCGCCGTCATGAACGCCTTCCTCCCCAGCAGCGCGCTCGTGGTTGCGGCCGTCGCCGCGCTCACCGCCGCCGCCGCCGCCGCGGGATTCGCGCTGCAGCACCTCGCGGCGCGGGCCGACGAACGCGGCGGTGCGCGTGCGCCGCTGCGACTGGCGGCGTGGGGGCTCGTCGCCGCCGCCGTCGCCGCGGCGGATCGTCTTGCCGCCGCGGAGCCGCCCGGCGTGCGGATGGCGGCCCTCATCGTCCCGGCGCTCGTGGCGATGAAAGCCGTCGTCGCCGTCGAGGCCTGCGCCGGCGGCCTCGCCCCGCTTCCGCCGCTGCGCTGGCTTTGCTTCGCCCTGGGCTGGCCCGGCATGCAGCCGCGCCTGTTCGCCGGCCCGCGCCGCCGCGGGTTGGCGGGCGCCGGCGCGCTCGCGCGGCGCGGGCTCGCCTGGATGCTGCTCGGCGCAGCGCTTCTCGGCGCCGCATGGGCAGCCGTGCCGCAGGTCCCCCTTCTGCTGTGCCGCGGTTCCGGCGGGGAGTCGCTGCCCTCGGACGCGGCGCCCGCGTGCAGCAGCCAGGAGGCCTTGCTCGCCACGCTGCTCCTCCTGCCCGGCTTGAGCCTACTGCTGCACTTCGGCGCCCTGAACGTCCTGGCCGCCTTCTGGCGCCGCGCCGGCTTCGACGTCCACGCGCTCTTCCGCGCGCCCCTCCTCGCCACGCGCCTCTCGGAGTTCTGGGGCCGGCGCTGGAACCTGGCCTTCTCGGAGATGGCCGCCACTGCCGTCTACCGCCCGCTGGCGTCGCGCGCCGGACGTGGCCCCGCCACCACCGCGGCCTTCCTGTTGAGCGGCCTGTTGCACGAGATGGCGATCAGCCTTCCCGTCCGCGCCGGCTACGGCCTGCCGTTCGTCTACTTCGCGCTGCAGGGCGCGTTGGTGCTGCTGGAGCGCGCCGCCGAACGCCGCGGCTGGCGCTTCCCACGGAGCGGCGCCGCCGGGCGCGCCTGGTGCCTGCTCTGGCTGGGCGCGCCGCTCTTGTTGCTCTTCCACCCGCCGTTCCTCGCCGCCGTGGTCTGGCCGCTCGCCGGCATGGCACACTCGCCGTGATGCCGCGCCGCCGCCCCGCGCCCGCCGCGCCTGCCGCGCCCTCGCCCGCCGCGCGCGCCGCCCCCAGCTCGCCCGCCGCACGCGCCGCCCCCAGCTCGCCCGCCGCACGCGCCGCCCCCA
>DASYRF010000396.1:0-12936 GCA_036004705.1 Myxococcota bacterium | reverse complement strand
GACAGGTGCTCGACGACGGCGCGAACACGTCGGCCGGGCAGGCGGGCCCCGCCCCTGTGCAGCTCTCGGCCACGTCGCACAGGCCCGCCGACGTGCGGCACGTGAGCGACGACGGCTGGAAGGCGTCCGCCGGACAGGCGGCGCCCGTGCCGGTGCAGCTCTCCGCAACGTCGCAGGCCCCCGCCGACGCGCGGCAGCTCGTCCCCGCCGTGGCGAACCCGTCCGCCGGGCACGTCGCGCCGGCGCCGTTGCACGTCTCCACGACGTCGCAGGCGCCCGCCGAGCCACGGCACACCGTTCCCGACGTCGCGAACGCGTCGGCCGGGCAGCTCGCACCCGCGCCGCTGCACGTCTCCGCCACGTCGCACGGGCCCGCCGACGTGCGGCAGCTCGTCCCCGCCGTGGCGAACCCGTCCGCCGGGCAGGTCGCCCCGCCACCGGTGCAGTTCTCCGCCACGTCGCACGCCCCTGCCGACGCGCGACAGACGCTCGCCCCGGAGGCGAACCCGTCTGCCGGGCACGTCGCCGAGCCGCCCGTGCAGTTCTCTGCCACGTCGCAGATGCCCGCCGAGGCGCGGCACACCAGCGACGACGGCTGGAAGCCGTTCGCCGGGCAGGCCGCCCCCACGCCGGTACAGTTCTCCGCCACGTCGCACGGCCCCGCCGACGTGCGGCACACGACCGAGGCCAGCGCGAACGAGTCCGCCGGGCACAGCGCGCCCGACCCCGTGCAGTTCTCCACCACGTCGCACGGGCCCGCCGAAGTCCGGCACACCGTAGTGGACGCTTGGAAGGCGTCGGCCGGGCACGCCGCGCTCGACCCCGAGCACGTCTCGGCCACGTCGCAAGTCCCCGCCGAAGCGCGGCACGTCGTCCCCGAGGCCACGAAGGCGTTGGACGGACACACGCCGCCCGAGCACGTCTCGGCCACGTCGCAGCCGCCGGCCGCGGCGCGGCACACCGTGCCGTTCGGCAGCGGCGACGGCACGCAGGCGTCGGTCGCCTCGTTGCACACGCCGCTGTTGCAGGAGTTCGCCACGGCCGAGCAGTCGCGCGCCCCGCCGCTGACGCAGCTGCCGGTGGTGCAGGCGTCGCCCACCGTGCAGAACAGCCCGTCGTCGCACGGCGTGCCGTTGCCGACGTTGGGGTTCTGGCACGCGTCCAGCGCCTCGTTGCACACGTCGAACGTGCACTGGTTGCCGTCGGCACAGGTGCGCGGCGTCGCGCCGCCGCAGGCGCCGCCACTGCAAGTTTCGCCCAACGTGCAGAAGGCGCCGTCGTCGCAGGCCATGCCGTTGGCCGCCGCCGCGTTGTTCACGCACGCATCCGTCGACTCGTTGCAGGAGTCGATGGTGCAGGCGTTGCCGTCGGAGCAGTTGCGCGGCCCGCCGCCGCCGCACGCCCCGGCGTTGCACACCTCGCTCACGTTGCAGAACAGGCCGTCGTTGCAGGCCATGCCGTTGGCGGCCACCGCGTCGTGGATGCAGCCGCCGGCCATGTTGCAGGTGTCCACCGTGCAAGGGTTGCCGTCGTCGCACGGGTTGGGGGCGCCGCCGCCGCACAGCCCGCTGCTGCAGGTTTCGCCCATCGTGCACAGCAGGCCGTCGTCGCACGTCGAGCCGGCCAACGGCGCCGGGTCGTTGACGCAGGCGTCGGTGACGTCGTTGCACGAGTCCACGGTGCACTGGTTCCCGTCGTTGCAGTTGCGCGCGGCGCCGCCGAGGCACGAGCCGGCGCTGCACGTCTCCCCGACGTTGCAGTAGGCGCCGTCGTCGCAGGGCAAGCCGTTCATGCCGGGGGCGTCGTGGACGCAGACGTCAGTCGCCTCGCTGCACGAGTCGGCGGTGCACTGGTTGGCGTCGAGGCAGTTGCGCGGCATGCCGCCGGTGCAGGCGCCGGCGGCGCACGCCTCCATCACCGAGCAGAACAGCCCGTCGTCGCAAGGGATGCCGTTGGCGCCGGGGGCGTCATTGACGCACGCGTCGGTCACTTCGTTGCAGCTGTCGAGCGTGCAGCCGTTGGCGTCGTCGCACGAGCGCGTCGTGCCGCCGGTGCACGTGCCGGTGGCGTTGCAGGCCTCGCTCACCGTGCAGAACTGGCCGTCGTCGCAGGGCGAGCCGGACGCGGCGGCGGCGTCGTGCACGCAGACGTCCGTCGCCTCGTTGCACGAGTCCACCGTGCACTGGTTCGTGTCGGAGCAGTCGCGCGGGACGCTCACCGTGCACGCCCCGCCGGAGCACGTGTCGGTGACCGTGCAGAACTGGCCGTCGCTGCAGGACGTGCCGTTGGGCTGATTGGTGACGGTGCAACCCGTGCCGCCGACGCAGCTTCCCGTGGCGCAGGCGTTCGTCGCCGCGCCGCAGTCGGTCGAGCTGCTGATGTTGCCGGCGCCGTCGCACACGACGTACGAGCTGCCCACGCAGGTGCTCGTCCCCGGCGTGCACGCGTTGCAAGCGTCGGTCGTAGGGTTGCAGCCGTACGGGCAGACGATCGACGTGGTGACGAAACCGAGCGTGCTGCAGGCGACGAGGCTGGCGCCCTGGCATTCGGTGGTCGACGGCGTGCACTCGTTGCACACGTTGGGCACGACCACCGTGTTGCACCCGTACGAGCACGGCGAGGAGGAGATCGTGTTGCCGACGGCGTCGCACTGCACCAGCAGCGGCCCCTGGCACTCGGTCGTCGCGGGCGTGCAGTCGTTGCAGACCGGCGCGCCGCCGGCGCCGGCGGTGTTGCAGCCGTAGGTGCAGGGGTCCACCGAGCTGACGTTACCCACCGCGTCGCAATGGCCGATGTTGCCCTGCGCGGTGCAGAAATCGGCGTTCGGGACGCAGGTGTTGCAGCCGCCCGTCACCGGGTTGCAGCCGCTCGTGCAGGGCGTCGTGCCGGTGATGAGGCCGATCGCGTTGCAGCTCACGGAGTCGCTGCCCTGGCACTGTACCGCCATCGCCGGAGGGACCGGGAGGCATGCGTTGCACTGGTCGGGGTCGGTGCCGATCTGGCAGCCGTAGGCGCTGCAATCGTCCATCGTCGCGATCGCGCCCGTCGTGTCGCAGTAGACGAGGTCGGTGCCGTGGCACTCCGTCTCACCGGGGGTGCAGGCGTAGCAGGCCGCGCCCACGGGGTCGCAGCCGTAGGGGCACGCCGTGCTGGAGCCGGCGGCGATCAAGCCGTCCGGGTCGCAATCCACCAGGTCGCTGCCGATGCACTGCCAAAGGCCGGGAACGCACAGATTGCAACGGTCGGGGATGGCGTCGGTGTTGCAACCGTAGTCGCAATCGACGGTCGAGATGATGCCCCCGTCAGGGTCGCAGTCGACGAGCGTGTCGGTCTGGCACTCGACGGTGCCAGGCGTGCAATCGATGCACGCGCCGTCGAGGCAGGCGAAGGTGCACGACTCCACGATCTCGGGCTCGCCCATGGGGCAGGCGACCACCGCGCCGTTGTCGCACACGATCGAGTCGACCACGCAAAGGTTGCAGCGGCCGTCGAGGCAGCCGAACTCGCAGACCTCCTCCACGGTGTTGCCGTCGACGTCGCAGCTGACGCGCGTGACGGCGTCGGCGCGGCAGAAGTCTCCGTCGGCCGCCTCGCAGGCGAAGAGGTCGATGCTGACGCTGACGGTGCGCCCCGCGGCCACCACTACCATGCCGCTCCCCGTGGCGAACGGCGCGCCCGCGAAGAGCCCCGTCACGTCGAACGTCACCTCCACGCCGTCCATCGACGGCGAGAACAGCACGACGAACGTCTCGCCGGTCGGGTCGAGCAGGCCGTCCGCCGTCTCCGGGATCAGGTACGGTGTCCACGGGCCGCCCATCGGGGCGCTGACGGAGACCTGCAGCTGATCGAGCATGAGCCCCTGGGACGTCACCGTCACCAGGACGGCGGTGTCCCGCGAGCAGCTGGGGGCGAGCACGGCGAGCGCGACGACCAGCGAGAGCGCGGCGACGCGCGAGGCTCGTCTCACCGTCCCGAATCCGGTGCGCGACCACCCACGGGCCCCAGAGGGCCGACTCCCACCGGGCGCAGAGACGAGGACGCGAGGCCCCATGGTCCCTCCGTGCGAGGCAGTCTTAAAATTGCCCGACGCGCTCATTGTACCCGAAGGCCTAACGGCATGGAAGATCGCGGCCCCCGCCGAGGTAGAACGCGCCTATCTGAGAGAATGCGATCTTCCCCAACCCGCCTGAATCAGGCCAGCCGACGCAGAAGCACGTCCAGGAAAAAGAGCCCGATCGCGAGCCACACCAGCGGCGGCCAAAGCGGGACCTCGCGCTCGCGCGTCTTGGTACCCGACGCAAACAGCGCCTTCCCCGCGTCGGCGGGGTCCAGGTAGACCTTGCCGCCGCCGGCGCGCGCGATCGCCGCCAGCACCGCCGCCGCATCCCCCGCCCGCGCGTGCTCCGGCCGGTCTTCCCAGTCGATCGACCCGAAGGCGCGCTCGGGCGTGGAGCCGCGCACCAGCGGCGCGCGCTCGGCGCGAAGCGCGTAGCCACCGGGGCCCGGCAGCGCAAACGTCGCCGCCCAGACGCCGCGCCCGCGCGCGGCGATCGGCACGTCCAGCGTGCGCTCCGCCGCGCCCGCCGGACCGACCAGCGCCAGCGTCGGCGCCGGCCGCGTCTCCTCGTCGTCCGCCGGGCCGCCGAGCAGGTCGACCACCTCGACGTAGGCCTCACCCTCGCGCGAGACGGTGCCGCGCGTGACGATGTGCGACGCGCGATCGGAGCGCATCGTCGTGCGCACCAGCCCGTCCCATAGGCGTCCGAACCCTTCCCAGTCCATCCACGAGGCCGCCCAGCCAGGGCGCGCGTCGCTCGTCCACACCGTCACGCGCCCCAGACCGTACTGCCAGCGCGCCAGCAGCGGCTCCTTGCGGTCTGATTCCAGGATGAGCTCGGTGGTGTCGCGCTTCTTCGACGCCAAGTAGCCGCCCAATGGCGGCGCCGCGGCGAAGTCGATCCCCTCGGTGGCGTCCACCGTCTTCAGCGGCACCGGGTGGAATTCTTCCTTCACCACGGTCGTCTCGGTGGTGCTCTGCGTCTCCTTGGCGAAGATCTTGGGGATGTCCTTGGGGTTCTCGATGTAATAAAAGTGCCCGCCGCCCAGCTTGGCGACGGCCTCCATCTCGCCAGGGTCGCTGTCCTTGGAGAGCGCCACCGTGGAGATCGTGATGTGGTCGCGCACGATCTTGTCGACGATGTCGCGCATGTGCGCCAGCCGCGAGATGGACTCGCCGTCGCTCAGCACGATCATGTGGCGCAGCTTCGCCGGCGAGTCGACCAGCTCGGCGTGCGCCGCGCGCATCGCCGGAAACATGTCGGTGCCGCCGCCGATCGTCAGCGTCGGCAGGATCGCCTCGATGAGCTTGCGCTCCTTCGCCTTGGTGCGCGGCAGCACCACCTTGGGGAAGTCGTCGAAGAGGATGATGGCGACCTCCGAGTCGTCCTTCATCTCGGCGACGGCCTTCTGCACCGCCAGCACGGCGAGCACGAACTTGTCGTCGCGCCCCATCGACGCCGACTTGTCGATGACGAAGCACACCGCCAGCGGCACCTTCTCCTTCTTCTTCACGCGGCGGAAGGTCAACGGCAGCAGCTTCTCGAACTCCGTCTCGCCCTCCTCGGCCAGGTCCTTGGCGCGCTCCCCGGCGGACACGACCATCCCGCCGCCGAGCTCGCCCACCCACGTGCCCAGCAGCTTGGCGGTGGCGTCGCCCACTTCCGTCGACTTGGGGTCGTTGAAGACGACCAAGTCATATTCGTCGAGCCCGGCCAGCGTGGCGGGGAGCTTGTCGCGCGTGATCTCGCGAACCGAGTACTTCGTGCCGACCTTCAGCAGCGTGCGCGCCAGGTGCGTCTCCTCGGCCTCGCCCGGCTCGCGCACCAGCAAGACCTTCGGCAGGCCGCGCACGTGCACCGCCGCCCAGGCGGTGTCGTCGTCGTGGAAGCTGTCGCCGGCGCCGCCGTCCACCGTGGCGCTGAAGCGGAGGTCGCCCTCGGGGCGCGCCTCGGTCTCGAACGTGAAGCGGTTCGGGCCGGGGACGAGCTCGACGGTCCGTGCCAGCGGCGTCCCCCCGCTGCGCACCAGCGTGACGCGCGCCGGCCCGGCGGCGGCGGCACCGTTGTCGTCGATCTCGACCGTGGCCAGAAGCTTCTCCCCCAGCGCCGCTTCGGACGGCATCGCCAGGCGGCGCATCACCACCTCGGCGCCGTGGCCGCCGGTGGGCATGACGCTCACCGTGGCGCCGGCGGCCCGCAGCGCGGCGGCGGTGGCCACGACGTCGCCCTCGGTCTCGAGACCGTCGGTCACCAGCAGCACGCGATGGTCGAAGTCGGGCGTGAAGCGTCCCAGCGCCGCGCTCAGCGCCCGCGCCGGGTTGCTTCCGGCGGCGGCGTCCGGCCCGCGCGCAAACACCGCGGCCGGATGGGCGGGGTCGAGGTACACCGGCCACGCCGCCCGATCGAACGCGAAGGGGTACAGAATCGCCGCGCGCCGCGCCGGATGTGCGGCGATGGCCGTCAAGCGCGCCGCCGCGGCGGCGACCTCGGCGTCGCCCACGCTGCCAGAGACGTCGACCGCCACCGCCACTTCCGGCTCGTCGTCTTTCTCCTTGCGCACCGGCTGCATCAGCGCGGCGGCCAGCAGCAGCACGCCCGCCGTTCGCACCAGCAGCAGCGGCAGCCGCACGTACCAGCGTGGCCCCTCGCCCTTCACCCCGCGCGCCGACAGCCAGAGCAGCGGCAGCACCACCAGGACGTACAGCCCGGCCTCGCTCCCCAGACGGATCCCCCACGGCTGCACCAGCCGGTCGAGGAAGATGAAGAGGTCGGACATGCGCGGGGCGGCGGACCGGCGGGGCGCGCCGCGTCAGCTCCAGAGCTCGGTCGCCGTGGCCCACGGCGCAGTGCAAGGCGGGCCGTCGGTGTAGTGCACGACGGGCGGCTTGCCACGGTCGGGCGGCACCAGCACGATGGCCGACGAGCGCGTGCCGTAAGGGCCGGCATGGACGCACGCCGCCTGCGTCTCCAGCGGGCGCGACAGACCTTGGCCCGCCGCGGCGGCACGCTGCACCGGCACGGGGATGTTGTGGTCGCCGAGGATCTCCTGCAGCTTGGGGACGAGCGCGTCACCCGACCAGGTCGCGCAGGGTGCCAGCGCGGAGAGGATCGCTTCCGCTTTCGGCGACTCGGCCCGCAGGGCGCGGTTCTCCAGCACGTAGACGCCGGGCGGGAGCGGCGCCGGATGCGGATGCTCGAGCCCGGCCGTGGCCGTGAAGTCGATGTAATGGAGCGACGCGCGGTCACCGACCAGCATCCAGCAGGGGTTGTAGTCGCGCGGGTGCGCCGCCTTGGCGAAGGCGCCCACGGCGGCGGCCGCGGTGCGCCACTCCGCCAGCATCAACGGCAGCTCGCCGCGCGACCGCTTGGCGGGATCGCGCGCCCCGTCGGTCGGGCGGTTCGTGAGCCCGGCCACGACGCCCGCCTCGTTGATGGCGAGCCAGGTGCCGCCCGCCACTTCGTCACGCCCGCCCAGGACGCGCGGCGCGTCGCCGGAGCCGCGCCCGCCGGGACGCAGCACCTGCACCGGCGAGGCCGGACGGGCAAGCCATTCGTCGCGATTGGCGGCCACGACGAGCGGCCACTCGGGATGCACGCCGGAGAGGACGATGAGCAAGCACATGCGACCCCCTCAGTAGAGCACGCGGAGGAAATAGAGTATCCAGTCGGTCGTCGCGACGGCGACCGCCAGCAGCAGCAGAAAAACCCAATACAGGCGTGGCGGGAGAGGGGTCTCGGCATTGAACAGCGCCTTGACGGCGAGCGGCGCGACGCCGCTGGCGAGCAGGTACACCGCACCGGCGCGATCCGGGCGTGGCGCCGCGAACGAAGGCGGCGCCACGTCGCCGACGAGCCCCCGGCCGGAGCTCACCGGGACCGTCACGCCGGCGGCGGCACTCGCGCCGGGCGCCGTCCCCGGGCCCGCCGGCGCCGTGGGCGCGGGGCCGGGCACGGGCGTCGCCGACGCGTCGGGCACGCGGTAGAAGCCCGGCAGCAGGGGCGTCACGTAGCGGCCGCCACCGTAGGCCAGCGCGTGAAGCACCACGGCGTCGGGCCCCGACACGTCCGGCCCGGCCACGCCGCCCGTCGGGCCGACCGCCCCCGGAAGGTCGTCGGCCACGCGCAGCGGCCGAGCCACGAAGTGCGGCGCCACCAGCGGACCGCCCGGCTCGTCGTCCGCCCACCCGCCGAAGTACCGCAGCACGTTGCGCAGGAACACCGGGAAGGCCACGCGCAGCGGCAGGTCGCTGCGCGTCAGGTCGAAGCCGATGGCTAGCACGCGCCGCCCGCCCGATTCGCGCAGCGCCATCACCGCGCCGCCTTCCGCCGACACCAGCGCCGTGTCCGCGCGGTCCACCGCGAACAGCGACGCCTCGTCTATCCATAGATCCCGCACCGTCGCGCCCTTCAGCAACGGATGGTCGCCCAGCCAGTCCGTCACCTTCGGGCGTGGAACGCGCTTGCGCACCTTGAACGGCGCGCGCCCCTCCATCGGGTCGATCAGCAGCGCATTCGCCGGCAGCGCCGCCGGCTCGGGCGTCACGCGGTCGAAGACGACCAGCGTCCCCGCGCCTGCCTTCCCCTCCCAGGCCCCCGGGCCCCTCACGCTCAGCTTCACCTCGGGGTTGAGACGCAGCACCTCTTCCAGGAAGCGGTTCCCGGCGGTGACCAGCACGACCGGCAGCTCGCGAACCTCCGGCAGAACGCCGAAGGCGCGGTCGTCGACGGGCAGCGCGTCGGGCGGCGACGACCCTACCGCCGCCGCCGTCACGCGCACGCCGCTGCGCGCGCTGGCGCCCAGGTCCAGGTGGTAGAGCCGCTCGGCGTCGGCCCCCGGCGCCAGCGCCAGCGGCACCTTGCCGAACAGCACGTCGTCGCTGTGCACGCCCAGCTCCAGCCGCGCCGGCACGTGCCCGTAATTGTGCACGCGCACGAACACGTCGTAGCCGCGCTCCAGCCCGCGCGCCGCGCGCAGGTCGAAGTCCGTCACCGCCACGTTGTCGCCCGCGGCCCCGAAGAGCAGCTGCTGCACGTCGTAGGTCTTGCCCGCCGGCGGCGGCCCCGCGTGGGGGCGGTCGGAGAGCAACGCCAGCACGCGCCGGTCGCTCAGCGCCGGGCGCACCGTCGCCAGCGCGTCGGCGGCGAAGCGCACCGCCGCCGCCATGTCCGCCGCGCGCGGCTCGGCGTCCACCGTGTCGATCGCTTCGAGCAGCCGCGCGCGTTCCGCCGTGCCCAGCCAGCTCGTCAACGCCGCCGGCCAGGGCCCGGCGCGCACCACCATCGCCACGTCGCCTTCGGCGAGCGACGCCACCAGGTCGCGCGCCGCGCTCTTGGCCAGGTCGATGCGCCGCCCCGTCGGCTCGCGCGCCAGCATCGTCCCCGAGGCGTCCAGCACGATCGCCAGCCCGCGCCGCGCCGTTTCGTGGCTCGGGTCGCGCGGATCGCTCAGCGTGCCCAGCAGCGCCGCCAGCACCACGACCTGCAGGAAGTAGCTCAACAGCTCGCGCAGCGACACCCGCCGCCGCCCGATCACGCGCTCCCAGACCGGCCCCGCCGTGACCACCGTGCGCTTGCGCGTCGTGCGCACCAGGTACAGCACCAGCACCGCCACCGCCGCCGCGCCCAGGTACAGCAGCAGGCGCTCGGGATCCAGGCCGTAGAAGACGATGCGGTCCATCGAGGGCCCGCTCAGGCCAGGATCCCGCTGCGGCGCAGGGACGACAGCACCACGTCGTCGAAGTCGGCGTCGGTGCGCACCTCGGCGTAGAAGGCGCGCCGCCGCAGCGCGTAGGCGCGCACGCGCCGCAGGTGGCGGTCCCACTCTTTGCGATAGGCGCGGATCAAGCCGCGCGTCAGTTGCGTGCGCTTCTTGCGGCCCGTCTCCGCGTCTTCCAGCGTGACGTGCCCGCGCCACGGCGGCTCCATCTCGTCTGGCGTCATCAAATGCAGCAGCGTCAGGTCGAAGCGCGCCGAGGTGATCGGGTCCAGCCCCTCCGGCCCCTTCGGGTCGAGGAAGTCGCTGACGGCGATGGCAATGCCGCGCTCGCGGAAGCGCGCCACGAACCCGCGCGCGACCGGGGCAAAGGCCGTCGGCGCCACCGCCGCCCTGGTCGTCAGATCCTCGAGGTACGTCAGCAGTCGATGAATCTGGCGCTTGCCGCGCAGGTCCTTGATGGGTGTGCCCACCTCGTCGGCGAACGGCACCACCGTCACGCGGTCGAGGTTGGCGAGGGCGATGAACCCCAGCGCCGCGCACAGCCGCCGCGCGTAGTCGAACTTCTGCGGCGACGCCGTCATGGACGCGCTGACGTCGAGCAGGAAGTACACCGTCTGGTCTTCCTCCACGTGGTAGAGCTTCGTGAACAGACGTCCGGCGCGCGCGTAGAGGTTCCAGTCGAGCTGCCGCAGGTCGTCGCCCGCCGTGTAGTCGCGGTGGTCGGCGAACTCCATCCCCTGGCCCAGCTTGCGGCTCGGCGACAGCGCGTGGTGGTGGCCGGTGAACACCGACCGCGCCACGAAGTGCAGGCGCTCGAGCTTCAGCAGGAAACGCTGGTCGAACAGGGCCATGTGCGGAAGCGCGCGCTCGGCTCTAGCGCGGGCGGATGGCGTTGAAGTAGAGGCGCACGTACTCCTTCAGCTCGGGCGGCACCGATCCGTTGTCGAGCGCGCCCGAAGCGGTCTTCACCGCCCCGGCGAAAATCTCCTTGTAGGCGGGCGTCGAGTCGGTGCCGGGGCCGAACCGTCCGAAGTCGCGGATGACGGTGATGTCGCTCTCGCCGGCGCCCAGGCTCCCGGTGATGCCGCCCTCCGCGCCGCTGCTTTCATCCAGCTTCGCCGACTCGAGGTCCACCTTCTTCTCCTCGTCGCTGGCGCCCTTCCCCGCGCCGCTGCCGCCGACGGCCGTCTTGTCGCCCATGACTTCCGGCCCCTTGCGTGCGGACGTCTTCTCGCCGTCCTTCAGCGCCGCCATGGCCATCTTCTTGCCCATCTCGCCCATGGCGGTGACGTCCATCGTCGCGGCGCCCTTCTTGGGCGGTCCCGCGGCGGGCTTGAGCTTGTCGGCGTCGGTGAGCTTCACCTTGCTGGCCGGCAAGTCGACGCTGATCTCGCCGCTGTCGCGCTTCTTGTCGGCGGCGGCGTCCTTGGTGGCCTTGGCCAGCGCGCCCTTGAGCGCCCCCTCCTTGAGCTTGAAGGCGTACTTGCGCAGGTACTCGCCCCAGGACTTCATCAGCAGGCCCTTCGACTCGGCGTCCCAGCGTGACCCGGATCCCCAGTCGGTCGGCCCGCGCGTGCCCGGCTTCTCGCCCGCGGGCGCGCCGGTGTCCTCGGCGGTCTCGCCGCCGTGCGACTCGTAGTCCTCGCCGAAGTTGTGTAGCGACTTCGACACCGTCTCCACGCGCTTGGCCAGATCCATCAGCTTGTCGGGCGTCAGCGTCGAGTCCTTGAGGAGCTTCGCGTCCAGCTCGGCGAAAGCCTCCTTGTCGATGTCGTCGACCGGCCCGGCGTCGAACTTCCCGACCGGCGCGTAGCCGGCCACGCCCGACACCGCCAGCGCCGCGGCGGCCGCGCCCGCCACGGCGGGGGCCACCGGCACCTTCGCCGCGTCAGGCAAATCGGTCGGCTTGGGCGCGTCCTCCTCGTGCGGCATGAGGTCCGTGCGCGCGTCGGGCGGCACTTCCCAGAGCTTCAGGTCCGGCTCCTCCAGCTTCTTGAGGTCTTCCTTCACCAGGCGCTTGAGCGTGGCGATGCGCTTGGCGAGCGTGCGCAGGCCCTTGCCCTCGGCGGCGGCCTCCAAGTCGGGAAGCACGCGTCCCGCCAGGTCCGCCGCGTCGGCGGCCAGCTTGGCTTTGGCCGGGGAGATGGTGCGTCCTTCGCCGTGGCGCGGGCTGTGTGGCGCCGCCAGCAGCGCGCACAGCGCCAAGCCGAGCGCGACCGTGCGGGCGTGCGCGGGGAGGTGCCACGGCAAGACGATCCCCGCCAGCGGGCCCGCGGCGGCGCGCTCTGCGTCGGCCAACACCGCCGCGCCGAACGCCGTGCCCGCCGCGCCGCGCGCTTGCGTCTCCAACGCCGTGGCCAGCCGGTCGCGCGTGCCGAACGTGCCGTCCAACCGGCGGGCGATGGCCTTGGCGTCCGTCCCCAGCCGCGCGGCGTACACGACGTAGGCCACGCCGGCGACCGCGAGCAGGCCCAGCAAGACGGCGCCTGCTGTCTCGCCCAAAGCGTCCTGCGCGACGAGCGCGCCCAAGGCCACGCCGGCCAGGCCGCCGAAGAGCGCGTAACCCAACGCCCCGTTCGACGCCGCCACCAGCCGCGCGCGGATCTGGCTCCTTTGAACCAGTCGATGCACGGCAGGAAGGGCGTTCTTGCTCAAGAAAAACCTCGCTATGGCGCGGACATTCTAGGCCCCCGCAGCCAGGGGGGTCAACGAACGATCGATGAGGCCCGCGCAAGCGTAGCAACTCCCATGCCGCCTGCCAGGCAATTCGCTTCCCCTTCCGCCTCGCTCCGCCTCCACACCGCCTCGCTCCGCCACCACTCCGCCTCGCTCCGCCTCCATCCCCCCGGGCGCCGCCGCGGACGACTCGTGCGGCGCGGTCCTCGCGTGGACGCGGCCACGCTGCGCGACGCCCTTCTGCTAAGCTCCGCTCGATCCATGCCCGCGGACCAAGACGACGGCGTCCTCGACGACCTCAGGGACATTCAGCGCGCCGGCCGGCGCCGCGCCTTGAAGCGCGCGCGGCCCGCGCTGATCGTCTGCGGCGTCTTCGTCCTCATCGGCGCCGCGATCGTCGTGCTCGTCCCCGAGCTCCGCTCGCCCGAGGGCGTCGCCGCCGTCGTCGTCATCGAGGCATTCTGTGGCGTGGGCATTTTCCTGCGG
>DASYRF010000395.1:0-15618 GCA_036004705.1 Myxococcota bacterium | reverse complement strand
CGCCTGCCGCGCTCTACAATGTCGCCCAAGCGTTTCGAAACCTGGGAGATTGCGAGCAGGCCGACTGGTTCTACAAGGCGTTCCTGCGCGAATCGAGACCCGAAGATCCGGCGCGGTCCAAGGCGGAGGAGGCCATCGCGGCCTGCGATGCCCTCATCGCATCGGGCGGTCTACGCAGGGTCACCGTGCCGCCACTCCCAGCCGACGAGCTGCGCGCGATCGCGCCCGAGACCGCCGCGGCCGAAACGGGCGTCGACGAGGCAGCCGGCGCTGACGGCGAAGAAATCGACGGGCCGATCGACGGCGGTCACAGCGTGTATGCGAAGACGCACCGCGGCCGGACCCGCGCCTTCTTCGTGGCGGGCGCGGCGGGCCTCGGCGTCGCCGCCGCCGGCTCGGGCGTCGCCATTGCCGCCTCGGGCGCGGTCCTTCGAAACGTGCGCGAGGCAGAAGCGGCAACCGGAAGCGCGGCCTACGACGTGGCCTTCGGGCGCGCGCGCAACGCGGCGCACCTGGCCAACGCTTTCTGGGGCGTCGCCGCCGCGAGCGCCGCCGCGGGCGCCACCTTCACGATTCTATGGCTCGCCAGCGGATCGCGAGGCCGGGGATTCGCCTTCGCGCCCGTCGTCGGACCTCGCAGCGCCGGTCTCTTGTTCGCGGCTCGGTTCTAGCTCGGCGCTTTGCTCGGGCTAACGTGCCTTGCGCGGTCGAGCCAGCCCGTACTGCGTGAGGCGGGTCGTGAGCGTGCGCCGAGGAATCCCGAGGAGCCTGGCGGCCTCGGTCTGGTTGCCCGCGCACTTCTCCAACGCGTCGACGATGCGCTGGCGCTCGAGCGCACGGTTGTCGTCGCGCAGCGTTCCCGCCGGCGCGGGCGCGGGCGCGGCGGCCGCAGCGAGGGCCGGGACCGCCGCGCCGCCGAGACGCACCCGCTCGGACAGGTCCTCGATCGTGAGGACGTCGCTCGTCGCGAGAACGACCCTCGCGCGATGACGTTTCGTAGCTCGCGCACGTTCCCGGGCCAGCGGTAGGCGACCAGCCGTCCCAGCGCGGCGGGCGCGATGGATCGGACCGGGCGCGCGTTACAGATGGACCCGACCCAAGTTCGTGCGCTGCGACCGGCAAGGTGCCCACGCGCGCGGCTCGCCGAGCTCGTTCCCGCGGAAGGCCTTCAAACGAACCTGAAGGCCTTCAAACGAACCTGGGTGCGGTCTGCGTTCTGCGGCGACGTCGGCCGCGCCTTCCAACGGCGCCGGAACGCTGGCGGCCTTGTCGGCCGGCCGCGTCAGCGAGAAGTAGTACTAGTAGTCGTAGTCGCCGCCGCGTCGCCGCCGCCCGGCGCCGCCTCGCCGTGCGGCGCGTTCCCCGCGCTGGGTGGCAGCGCCACCCGGAACACCGTCCCGCGGCCGGGCGTGCTCTCGAAGGCGATCTCGCCCCCCGCCCCCGTGACGATGCCGTGACAGAGGGAAAGCCCCAGTCCGCGCCCCGCCCCCTGCGGCTTGGTGGTGAAGTACGGGTCGAACACCCGCCCCTGCAGCTCGCGGGGGATGCCGTCACCGGTGTCGTGCACCTCCACGACCGCGCGCCCCTCTGCGTCGGTGCGCGTCACCACGCGCACCACGTGGCGCTCGGCCGGCGCCTCCGTGCCAGGCGCGGGGATCGCCTGCCACGCGTTGCTCAACAGATTCAGCACGACCTGGCCCAGCTTCGGTCCGCTCGCCTCCACCGGCGGGACTTCCCCGTAGGCGGTCTCCAGGCGCGCGCGCCCGCGGATCTCCGCGGACATGAGGCGGACCGCCGCCTCGACGATTCGCCGCAGGTCGACGGGGCCGCTCGCGTCGCCGTCGTCGCGGCACACTTCGTTCAGGTCGCGCACGATCACCCGCACGCGCTCCGCCCCCGCTGCCGCCTCCTGCACCGCGTCGCGCAGCTCCGCCAGCGCCGCGCCTTCGGCCGGGCGGCCCTCTTCCGCGGCCCGAGCCAGGTCCTCGGCCACGAAGCGCAAGTTCGCGTGTACGACGGCCAGCGGGTTGTTGATCTCATGCGCCACGCCCGCCGCCAGCGTGCCGACGAGCGCCATCCGGTCGGCGGTGATCTGCCGCGCGTGGGCGCGGCGCCGCTCGGTCATGTTGCGCGCGACGGAGAGCTGCGCGGGGCCGCCTTCGAACCGGATCGACCGCGGCACCGCGAGCTCCAGCTCCACCTCGCTCCCGTCGCGGTGCCGCAGCCGCAGGTTGGCGGCCGCTCGCGCGCCCGCTCCCTCGCGATTCGCCTGGCCCCCCGTCTCACCGGCCCCGGCCGCCCCGAGCCGCCGCCCCGCGAGCTCCTCGGCGTGCTCGTAGCCCAGCGCCGCCGCCCAGGCCGGGTTGGCGTAGAGCAAGACGTCGTCGCGCAGGACCGCCACGGGCTCCGGCATTGCCTCCATGGCTTGCCGCAGGTCGCGCAGCGCGTGGCCCAACGCCTCCTCGGCGGCGAGCTCCGGCGTCACGTCGCGCACCACCGCCACCAGGCCCTCGAAGGGGGGCTCGCCGCCCTCGCCCCGGATGGGGGCGAGCGTCACCGACACCGGGCGCGTCCGCCCGTCGCGCGCGCCGGCCAGGGTGCCGCGCATCGCCCCCAGCGTGCGCTGCTCGCGCAGGACGCGGCCGAAGGGGTCCCCCGGCGCGCCCGTGTCGGGCTTGAACGCGAGCACGAGGCTGAGGGGGCGGCCGAGAGCGTCGGCCTCCGTCCACCCCGTCAAGTGCTCGGCCACCGGGTTCATCCCGACGATCGCCAGCGTCGCGTCCGCCGAGACCACCCCCTCGCCGAGACTGTTCAGGATGCGGGCCAGCCGCTCGCGCGGCAACGGCACTGCGCGCCCCGGCGCACCGCTGCTCAAAGGACCTGCTCGCGCGTGTCGTGGACCGGCCGCAAAGCGCTGGCATGGTGTCGCTTCGGGGAGCGTCCGTCAATGCGCGCCGCGCGTCCGGAGGCGCAAACAGAGCAAAAAGCGCTTGACGCACCAACACATGGCTGGTAAAGAAGCGGCCCGCTCAACAACGAGAGCGCGGGGCCGCGGATACAAGGGCCCGGACTGGATAGGGAAACGGTTATGGCGCGCGCCGTCGTCAGGAACCTCCGAATCTCGCCCCGCAAGGTGCGGCCGCTGCTGAACCTCGTCCGGGGCAAGGCCGTCGCGGACGCGCTGGCGGTGCTCAACTTCACGCCGCGCGCGGGCTCCAAGCCTCTCATGAAGCTCATCAACTCGGCCATCGCCAACGCGATCGACCGGGAGAAGGCCGACGTCGACAAGCTGGTCATCAGCAAGCTCTTCGCCGACAACGGCCCGACCATGCGCCGCTTCCGGGCGCGCGCGATGGGGCGCGCGACGCGCGTGAAGAAGCGCTCGACGCACGTCACGGTGGAGCTCAGCACGAAGTAGCGTGCTCGCCGAGGCGGGCCAACACGCCAGGACGGTAGGACGGTCGCGCCGTAGACCGCGGGTCAGCCCGAGCGGTACGGCGCGCCGGCATCAGGCGCTCCCCGCCGCGGCGGGCGGGCGCAAGAGAGGGTTTGCACGTGGGCCAGAAAGTTCATCCGACGGGATTCCGGCTGGGCGTCATCCGCACCTGGACCTCGCGCTGGTTCGAGGAGAAGCGCTACGCCGACCTCTTGCACGAGGACCTGCGCATCAAGAAGTTCGTCAAGGACAAGCTGGAGCAGGCCGGCATCTCGCGCGTGGAGATCGAGCGCAAGGCGAACCGCGTGAAGGTGAACATTCACACGGCGCGCCCGGGCATCGTCATCGGCAAGCGCGGCGCGGGCGTCGAGCAGCTCAAGAAGGAGCTGCAGAAGCTCACCGGCGGCGCCGACGTGGCGGTGAACATCCACGAGGTGCGCAAGGCCGAGGTCGACGCGCAGCTCGTGGCCGAGAACATCGCCGTGCAGCTCGAGCGCCGCGTGGCCTTCCGCCGGGCGATGAAGAAGGCCTTGCAGACGGCCATGAAGTTCGGCGCGCGCGGCATCAAGGTGGCCTGCTCGGGGCGGCTCGGCGGCCACGAGATGTCGCGCTACGAGTGGTACCGCGACGGGCGCGTGCCGCTGCAGACGCTGCGCGCCGACATCGACTACGGATTCGCCCAGGCGTTCTGCACCTACGGCGTCATCGGCGTGAAATGCTGGATCTTCAAGGGCGAGGTGCTGGCGGAGAAGGTGCGGCCGACCCCGCGCATGTCGGGGCCGGGCATGCCGCCGCCGCCGCGCTCTGCCCCGCCGGCGGGACCGGCGACGCCGCCCCCGACGACGCAGGGCTGACGGACGACGGACGGCGATTGGACTGACGGAGAACACGGATGCTCGCTCCAGCGAAGGTCAAGTGGCGCAAGCAGCAGAAGGGCCGGCGGCGCGGCACGGCGTGGCGCGGCTCTTCGGTGGATTTCGGGGACGTCGGGCTGCAGGCGCTCGAGCGCGGCTGGCTGACGTCGCGCGAGATCGAAGCGGCGCGCGTGGCGATGACCCGCCACATCAAGCGCGGCGGCAAGATCTGGGTGCGCATCTTCCCCGACAAGCCCATCAGCAAGAAGCCCGCCGAGACCCGAATGGGTAAAGGCAAGGGCCCGCCCGAGGAGTGGGTGGCGGTGATCAAGCCCGGCCGCATCCTGTACGAGATGCAGGGCGTGACGCCCGAGGTGGCGACCGAGGCGTTCCACCTGGCGATGCACAAGCTCTCCATCAAGACGCGCATCCTGACGCGGGCGCGCCAGCTGGAGCGGTAGGAGGAGGCGGCCATGGCGAAGGAAATCTACGAGACCGCGGCGGTGCTGCGCGAGCGCGCCGACGACTCGCTGCACAGCGAGCTGGTGGCGCTTGAAGAGAAGCTGTGGAAGGCGCGCTTCGACCTGCGGCGCGGGCAGCTCGCCGACACCGCCCTGGTGGGCAAGCTGAGGCGGCAGATCGCGCGAGTGGAGTCGGTCGTGTCGGAGCGCGCGCTGGCGGCGGTGGCCAAGGCGGCGGCCAAGAAGGCCAAGAAGGCGGCGGCGGCGGCGGCCGGCGGCGGCAGCGGCACGGAGGGCGCGGCGCCCAAGGCGAAGCGGGCGAAGGCGCCCAAGGCGGCGAAGCCGGCCGCGGCGCAGCAGGCGTAGGCAAGGACGGCGGAGGAGATCATGAGCGAGCGCGGAAACCGGCGGGCCCTGATTGGCGTGGTGACGTCGGACAAGATGACGAAGACGGTGGTGGTGCAGGTGACGCGGCGGGTGCTGCACGAGCGCTACCAGAAGTACGTCCTGCAGCGCACCAAGTACAAGGCGCACGACGAGAAGAACGAGGCCAAGGCCGGCGACACCGTCGAGATCGTGGAGTCGCGCCCCCTCAGTCGTGACAAGCGCTGGCGCGTGTCGCGCGTCGTCCAGAAGGCCGTCGCGTAGGCTCGGCGCGGCGCACCCCAGGCAAGAGAGGAGCTTAGGCCATGATCCAGATGCGGACCCTGCTGAACGTCGCCGACAACAGCGGCGCCAAGCAGGTGATGTGCATCAAGGTGCTCGGGGGCTCGAGGCGGCGGTACGCCACCCTGGGCGACGTGATCGTGGTGTCGATCAAGGACGCCATTCCCAAGGCCAAGGTGAAGAAGGGCGAGGTCGCCCGCGCCGTGGTCGTGCGCACCACCAAGGAGGTCGGGCGCGCCGACGGCTCCTACATCAAGTTCGACGACAACTCGGCGGTGCTGATCAACGCGCAGCGCGAGCCGCTGGGCACGCGCATCTTCGGGCCGGTGGCCCGCGAGCTGCGCGCGAAGCGGTTCATGAAGATCATCTCGCTCGCCCCGGAGGTGCTGTGATGCTGCAGACCGCCGGTAGGCCCCATCACCGCGCGGAGCGCGCGCGGAGGGGGGCGGCTCGCCCGGCTCTGCCGGGCGAGGGGGGGCGGGAAGGCCCCCCCCTGAAGGAGGTCTTGTAGCCATGATGCGCATCCGCAAGGGCGACGAGGTCATCATCGTCGCGGGCAAGGAGAAGGGGAAGCGCGGCCGCGTGCTGCGCGTGGTGCCGGAGAAGGGGAAGGTCTTCATCGAGAAGCTGAACCTCGTCAAGCGGCACCAGCGCCCCAACCAGAAGTACCCGCAGGGCGGCATCGTGGAGAAGGAGGCGGCAATCCACCTCTCCAACGTGATGCTCATCGACCCCAAGGACGGCAAGCCGACGCGCATGAAGGTCAAGCAGCTCGGCGAGGGAGCCAAGGCGCGCGCTTCGGTGCGCAGCAACGAGCAGATCGGCGCGACCATCGGTGGCGCCAAGTGAACGGCTGAGAGGGAACATGGCCGACGAGAAGGACCAGAAGAAGCAGGGCCGCCCCGAGGGCGGCGAGGGCGGCGGCGCCGGCGAGGGCACGCCGAAGCACAAGCGCGAAGACAAGAAGGCCAAGGCCGAGGCCGCCGGCGAGGGCGGCGAGAAGCCCGAGAAGGCCGCCAAGGGCGAGAAGGGCGAGAAGGGCGACAAGGCACAGAAGGCCAAGGGCGGCGAGGGCGGCGGCAAGGGCGGCGGCGACAAGGGCAAGGGCGGCGACAAGGGCAAGGCCAAGGCTCCGGCGAAGGAAGCCCGCTCCACCTCGCCCATCCCGGTGCGCCTCCGGCATCGGTACGCCGAGGTGGTCGTCCCGGCCCTGAAAAAGCAGTTCAGCTACCAGAACCCCATGGAAGTGCCGAAGCTCGTCAAGATCACGCTGAACTTCGGGCTGGGCGAGGCGGTGGCGAACGCCAAGGTCATCGACGCGGGGTTGGCCGACATGACCGCCATCGCCGGACAGAAGCCGGTCGTGACGCGCGCCCGCAAGTCCATCGCCACCTACAAGCTGCGCGAGGACATGCCGATCGGCGTGATGGTGACGCTGCGCCGGGACCGCATGTACGAGTTCCTCGACCGCCTCATCTCGCTGGCCCTGCCGCGCGTGCGCGACTTCAAGGGCGTCTCGCCCAAGGCGTTCGACGGGCGCGGCAACTTCTCCCTCGGCATCAAGGAACAGATCATCTTCCCCGAGATCAACTACGACAAGCTCGACAAGATCCGCGGGATGAACGTTTGCATTACGACCAGCGCGCGCACGGACGAGGAAGGGCTGGCGCTGTTGATGCACCTCGGGATGCCCTTCCGTAAACCGGGCACGGAGGGCGAGGCCAAGGAGCCGCGCGCCCCGAAGCCGCCCAAGCCGGCGGAGGAACCCGCCGCCGACGCAGGAGCTTGAAGTTGGCCAGACACGCTCAGATGGTGAGGCTGTACGCCAAAGAGAAGTTTCCAACCCGGCATCGCAACCGCTGTCCGCGGTGCGGTCGCTCGCGCGCCTACCTGCGCCGCTGGCGGTTGTGCCGCATCTGCTTCCGGAGCCTCGCCCTCAGCGGCGACATTCCGGGCGTGACCAAGGCGAGCTGGTAGGAACAAGGCGAGAGAGGCACAAATGGTGACCGATCCCATCGCGGACATGCTCAACAGGATCCGCAACGGAATCATGTCGCGCCGGGCGACCGTCGAGCTCCCGGCGTCGAAGCTCAAAGTGCGGGTGGCGGAGATCCTGCGCGACGAGGGCTATCTGGGCCCCGTGTCCGTGGCACCCGACGAGAAGCAAGGCGTCTTGTCCATCGACCTGAAGTGGACGACGGAGCGCAAGAACGTCATCGCGGGGATCCGGCGCGTCAGCAAGCCGGGGCGCCGCGTCTACAGCGGCGTGGGCGACCTTCCGGTGGTGCGCGCCGGCCAGGGCATCGCAGTGGTGTCCACGCCGCGCGGCGTGATGACCGCCCAGAGCGCGCGCGACGCCGGCGTCGGCGGCGAGGTCCTGTGCGAAGTCTGGTAGTAATTGTCGGAGGCGGAAGAGGCGGCTTGGCCGCCCCGCCGACGGGGTCCGGGGCGGAGACGGACGAGGCGGCTTGGCCGCCCCGTCGACGGGGTCCGGGGGCGTCGGAGCACGGCGTACTCGCTGCGCGCACGGGCCCCCGGGTGGATCGACCACGGCGTCCGCGCCGCGCGCACGGGGCCCGGGGGCTTTGAGGAGGAACACATGAGCCGAATTGGCAAGAAGCCGGTGCCGATCCCCAAGGGGGTCCAGGTGGAGGTGGCCGGCGCCACGGTCAAGGTGAAAGGGCCCAAGGGGGCGCTGGAGCGCCGCTTCAACGACCTGGTCGAGGTGACGGTCGAAGGAAGCAACGCGGTGGTCAAGACGCGCGGCAACGACAAGCGCGTCAGCGCCATGCACGGGCTCACCCGCTCGCTGCTGCGGAACATGGTCGACGGCGTGACGCAGGGGTACTCGCGCGCCATCGAGGTGCAGGGCGTCGGCTACAAGGCCAGCATGCAGGGGCGGACGCTGAAGCTCGAAGTCGGCTACAGCCACCCGGTGCTGTTCGAGCTGCCCAAGGGCGTCGATGCCAAGGTCGACGGATTGGTGGTGACGCTCGCCAGCATCGACAAGGAGCTGCTTGGCCAGACGTGCGCGGATATCCGCGCGCGCAAGCCGCCCGAGCCCTACAAGGGCAAGGGCATCCGCTACACGACGGAATTCGTGCGCCGCAAGGAAGGCAAGAAGGCCGTCGGCTGATCACGCTGTTTTCGGAGGTGTGACATGGGCTTGTCGCTGCAGAAGAAGAACCTCAAGCGCATCAAGCGGAAGAACGCCATCCGCCGCAAGATCTCCGGCACCGCCGTGCGCCCGCGCATGACCGTGTTCCGGAGCGCGAAGCACATGTATGCGCAGGTGGTGGACGACGAGGCGCACGTGACGCTGGCGCTGGTCTCGACCCTCTCCAAGGAGGTGCGCGAGCAGCTCAAGGCGGCGAAGATGAAGAAGCTGGAGCAGGCCAAGGCGATCGGAAAGGCCATCGCGGCCGCCTGCAAGGCGAAGGGCATCGAGACGGTCGTGTTCGACCGCAACGGCTTCCGTTTCCACGGCCGCGTCGCGGCGGTGGCGGCGGCGGCGCGCGAAGCGGGTCTGCGGTTCTAAGGAGATACAACAGTGGCAACGCTGCGTACGGAAGAGGGCGAGCTTCGCGATCGCGTCATCCACATCAACCGCGTCGCCAAGGTGGTCAAGGGCGGCCGGCGCTTCAGCTTCTCCGCGCTGGTCGTCGTGGGTGACGGCGCCGGCATGGTGGGCGTCGGGCTCGGCAAGGCCAACGAAGTGCCAGAGGCGATCCGCAAGGGCGCCGAGCAGGCCAAGAAGAACCTGTTCGAGGTTCCGGTGGTGAAGGACACGATCCCGCACGAAGTCATCGGGCACTACGGCGCCGGCCGGGTGTTCCTGCGCCCGGCGGGCGAAGGCACGGGCGTGATCGCCGGCGGCGCCGTGCGCGCGGTGGTGGAGTCGGCGGGCATCCGCAACATCCTCACCAAGTGCATCGGGACGAACAACCCGCACAACGTGGTGCGGGCGACGCTCAACGCGCTGCAGAGCCTGGAGTCCGCCGAAGAGAACTGGAAGAAGCGCGGGAAGACCCCGCCCGAACCGGGAGCGCGTCCATGAGCACCGCCAAGAAGACGGGCGCGGCGAAGAGCGCAAAGACCGACGACAAGCTGCGCGTGAAGCTCGTGCGCAGCGGCATCGGCTGCCCGGAGCCCATGAAGGTGACGCTGCGCGGGCTGGGCCTGACGCGCCGCGAGAAGGTGGTCGTGCTCGAGGACACCCCGGCCGTCCGCGGGATGATCCGCAAGGTTCTGCATCTCGTGAAGGTCGAAGAGATCTGAGGAAGCCATGGACCTCTCGAAGCTGCGCGCTCCCGCCGGGAGCCGGAAGAAGGAAAAGCGGGTGGGCCGGGGCCGCGGCTCCGGGCACGGCAAGACCTGCTGCCGCGGCATGAAGGGGCTGGGGGCGCGCCAGGGCTCGGGCATCAAGCTCGGGTTCGAGGGCGGGCAAATGCCGCTGGCGCGCCGGCTCCCGAAATGGGGCTTCGTGTCGCCGTTCCGCACCGAGTACCAGGTGGTGAATGTCGGGCAGCTCGAGCCGTTTCCGGCCGGGGCCAGCCTGGACCGCACGGTGCTGGCGGAGGCGGGCCTGGTGCGCGGCAAGGGAGGTCCGGTGAAGCTGCTGGCCGAGGGCGACGTGACCCACGCGGTCAGCCTCACCGTGAACAAGGCGTCCAAGTCCGCGGTCGCCAAGATCGAGGCCAAGGGCGGCAGGGTCACGATCATCGAAACGCCCTGGGCGGCGGACGAGGAAGCCGCGCGCGCCGCGGCGGCCGAGAAGGCCGCGAAGACGGCGGAGATGACGGCGAAGGCGGCAGCGGCGGCGGCGGCCGCGGCGGCAGCCGCGGGCGGCGAGAAGGCCAAGGGCAAGGGCAAGGGCAAAGGCAAGGGCGAAGGCGGCGGCGGCGGCGGCGGCGGTGGCGGCGATGCGCCGGCCGAGGCCAAGGGCGGCGCCGGCGAGGGGAAGGGGCCCGCCGAGGGCCGGGGCGAGGGGAAGGCCCCCGGCGGTGAGGGCAAGGCCCCAGCCGAGGCCAAGGTCAAGGGCGAAGGCAAGGCACCGGCCGAGGCGAAGGGCGAGGGCCAAGGCTCGGGCGGCGAGGGCGAGGGCCAGGGTTGACAGGGTCGCCCGTAGGCACCAGATTCACCCGGTTGCGTCGGCAGAAAGGCACCAGGTCTTGGCGCTCGTAGCCCAGCAGCAGACCTCCTCCAGCATCGCGAACATCGGGAAGATCCCCGAGCTTCGGCGGCGGATCCTGTTCACGGTAGCGATGCTGGCGGTCTACCGCGTCGGCGTCTTCGTCACGACCCCCGGCGTCGATCGCGGGGTCATGAAGAAGATCGTCGGCTCCGAGGGCGGTGTCCTCGGGATGCTCAACATGTTCAGCGGCGGAGCGCTGGAGCAGCTCTCCATCTTCGCGCTGGGCATCATGCCCTACATCTCCGCCAGCATCATCCTCCAGCTGATGACGGTGGTGGTGCCCAAGCTCGACCAGCTCAACAAGGAAGGCGAGCAGGGTCGGCGGAAAATCACCCAGTACACACGCTACGGCACGGTGCTGCTGTCCATCGTGCAGAGCGTCGGCATCGCCGCCTACGTGCAAGGGCTGAACAAGACGTCCGCCTACGGGGACGTCGTGCTCCATCCCGGGCTCGGGTTCTATGTCCTGACGTGCATCACGCTGACCACCGGGACGGCGTTCATCATGTGGCTCGGCGAGCAGATCACCGAGCGCGGCATCGGGAACGGTATCTCGCTGATCATCTTCGCCGGCATCGTCGCGCGCATGCCCCACGCGCTGGTGCAGACGTTCCAGTTCGCGTCGAAGGAGATCCTCGACCCCTTCACGCTGCTGCTGCTGCTGGCGCTGGTGGTGCTGGTCATCGCCGTCATCATTTTCTTCGAGCGCGGCCAGCGGCGCATCCCCGTGCAGTACGCCAAACGCATGGTCGGCCGGAAAATGTACGGCGGCAGCAGCATGCACCTGCCGCTGAAGGTGAACAGCGCCGGCGTCATCCCGCCGATCTTCGCCTCGTCGATCCTGCTGTTCCCGGCCACGATCGCCGGTTTCCTCGACTTCAAGTGGCTGAACTGGATGGTGTCGCAGCTGAACCGCGTGGGCGTCGCCTACAACACGCTCTACGTGCTGCTGATCCTGTTCTTCTGCTACTTCTACACGGCCATCCAGTTCAACCCGATGGACGTGGCGGACAACCTCAAGAAGAACGGCGGCTTCATCCCGGGCATCAGGCCCGGCAAGCGAACCGCCGAGTACATCGACCGCGTGCTCACGCGCATCACGTTCGGCGGGGCGATCTACATCTCGCTGGTGTGCGTGCTGCCGCAGCTGTTGCAGTCGGAGTTCCGCGTGCCGTTCCAGTTCGGCGGCACGGCGCTGCTCATCGTCGTAGGCGTCGCGCTCGACACGGCGCAGCAGATCGAGCAGCACCTCATCACGCGCCACTACGACGGCTTCGCCGGCAAGGGCAAGCGCATCCGCGGCCGGCGATAGGGCGCGGCGCCCAGAGGTCAGCATGTCGCACGACGTCGTGATGCTCGGGCCGCCCGGAGCGGGGAAGGGCACGCAGGCGGTGCGCCTTGCCGCGGCGCTGGGCGTGCCGCACGTGTCGACGGGCGACATGCTGCGCTCCGCCGTGCGCGCCGGCACGCCGCTGGGGCTCGAAGCGAAGTCCTACATGGGGCCGGGCGGGCTGGTGCCGGACGAGCTGGTCATCGGCATCGCGCTGGACCGCATTGCTCAGCCGGACGCCGCGGGGGGCTTCATCTTCGACGGCTTTCCTCGCACCATTCCGCAGGCCGAGGCGCTCGACGCGCGGCTCGCGGCGGCGGGCCGGCGCATCACCCATGTGCTGAACCTGGAGGTGCCCGAGGAGGACGTCGTGCGCCGCATCAGCGGGCGCCGCAGCTGCGCCTGCGGAGCGACCTACCACGTGGACTTCGCGCCGCCGCGCCAGGACGGCGTCTGCGACAAGGACGGTCGCGCGCTGATCCAACGTGAAGACGACGCGCCCGCGGCGGTGCGCAAGCGCATGCAGGAGTACCGCGCCCAGACAGAGCCGCTGGTGGGCTACTACCGGCGCGCGGGCGTGCTGCGCTCCGTCGACGGGACCAACAGCATGGACGTGGTGTTCGGCGCGCTGCAGGCCGCGCTCGCCGCAAGGAGCGCCTGATGGTCTTCGAGCGCGTCCACCTCAAGTCCACGGACGAGATTCGCCTGATGCGCGAGGCGAACCTGATCGTCGCCGAGGTGCTCGACGCGCTGGAGAAAGTCATCGCGCCCGGCGTCTCCACCCAGGACCTCGACGACGTCGCCGTGCGTATCCTGAAGGAGCGCGGCGCCAAGTCGGCGTTCCTCGGCTATCGCGGCTACCCGCGTTCCCTGTGCACCAGCGTCAACGAGGAGGTCGTGCACGGCATCCCGCGCAAGGACAAGGTGCTGCGCGAGGGCGACATCGTCGGCGTGGATTTCGGCGCCGTGGTGAGCGGCTTCGTGGGCGATGCCGCACGCACGGTCGCGGTCGGGAAAGTCTCGCCGGAGGCGCAGCGGCTGATGGACGTGACCCGCCAGTCGCTCGAGCGGGCCATCGCGCAGTGCGTCGTCGGCAACCGCATCATCGACGTGGCCCGCGCCGTGCAAGAGCACGCCGAGGCACATGGCTACACGGTGGTGCGCGACTTCGTCGGGCACGGCATCGGCCGCCGCATGCACGAGAATCCGTACGTCCCGAATTTCGTCGACCCCGCAGGGCAGTTCACCAAAGCGCTGCGCACGCGGCTCCAGCCGGGGCTCGTGATCGCGATCGAGCCGATGGTGAACGCCGGCGGGCCGGAGGTCGTGACGCTCGACGACGAGTGGACGGCCGTTACTGTAGACGGCAAGCTTTCCGCGCACTTCGAACATTCGATCGCCATCACGGAAGAGGGCCCCTTCGTGCTGAGCCGCCGGGACGGGAAACCCGAGGCGATTGCCGCATCCGCCTGAACAAACGTGTCGCTTTTTGCTTGCCGGACGAGAGGGCGGACTGTATCATCCGCCGCTCGCTGGGGGCTAAGGCTAAGTACCGGGAAAAGCATGGCGAAGGAACAAGCACTCGAATTCGAGGGAACGGTCATCGAGCCGCTCCCGAACGCCATGTTCCGGGTGGAGTTGGACAACGGGCTGAAGGTGCTGGCGCACATCTCCGGCAAGATGCGGAAGTACTACATCAAGATCCTGCCGGGAGACCGCGTGAAGGTCGAGGTCACGCCCTACGACCTGACGCGCGGGCGCATCGTGTTCCGGGCCCGCTGAAACGAGGCGTCATCATGAAGGTACGAGCGTCGGTCAAGCGAATCTGCGACAAGTGCAAGATCATCACGCGGCGCGGCATCATTCGGGTGATCTGCGAGAACCCGAAGCACAAGCAGCGCCAGGGCTGAGGAGCAGGGACAGACCACCATGGCACGCATCGCTGGCGTCGACCTCCCGCGCAACAAGCGCATCGAAGTCGGCCTGACGTACATCTACGGCATCGGGCGCTCCAAGGCGCGCGAGATCCTCGACCGCGCCGGCGTGGCGCTCAGCGTCAAGACGGACGACCTGACGGAGAGCGACGTCAAGAAGATCCGCGACCTCATCGACGCGGAGTACAAGGTCGAGGGCGACCTGCGCCGCGAGGTGTCGATGAACATCAAGCGGCTGATGGACCTGGGCTGCTACCGCGGGCTGCGGCACCGGCGCGGGCTCCCGGTGCGCGGGCAGCGCACGCACACCAACGCGCGCACGCGCAAGGGGCCGCGCCGCACGGTGGCCGGCAAGAAGAAGGCGCCGACCAAGTAGCGGCGTGGTGAGGCAACGATGATCAAGGCACGCAAGGGGCGCAAGAAGGTCAAGAAGATCGTCGGCCAGGGCGTGGTGCACGTGCAGAGCACGTTCAACAACACCATCGTCACGGTGACCGACATGACGGGCGCGGCGGTGTGTTGGGCGAGCGCCGGGTCGCGCGGGTTCAAGGGAAGCCGCAAGTCGACCCCGTTCGCCGCGCAGCTCGCCGCCGAGGACGCCGCCAAGAAGGCGCGCGACGCCGGCATGCACACGATCGCCGTTTACGTGAAGGGCCCGGGGGTCGGGCGCGAGGCGGCGTTGCGGGCGCTGGCGGCCACCGGTCTGAAAATCACGACGATCCGCGACGTCACCCCCATTCCGCACAATGGTTGCCGGCCGCCCAAGCGGCGCCGGGTGTAGCTCGGAGCAGAGGCAAGGTTCATGGCGCGTTATCTCGATTCGGTGTGCCGGCTGTGCCGGCGCGAGAACCAGAAGCTGTTCCTGAAGGGCGAGCGCTGCTACGGCGAGAAGTGCGCGTTCGAGCGGCGGCAATACCCGCCCGGGCAGCACGGCCAGGGGCGCCCGCGCTTCAGCGAGTACGGCGTGCAGTTGCGCGAGAAGCAGAAGGTGCGGCGCATCTACGGCGTGCTCGAGCGCCAGTTCCGCCGCTACTTCAAGGCAGCGGAGCGGCAGAAGGGCGTCACCGGCGAGAACCTGCTGCAGATGCTGGAGCGGCGCCTCGACAACCTCGTGTACCGGATGGGCTTCGCGAGCTCGCGTGCCGAGGCGCGGCAGCTCGTGCGCCACAATCATTTCCTGGTCAACGGCAAGAAGGTCAACCTGCCCGGCTACCTCGCCAAGCCCGGCGACGTGGTCGAGGTGCGGGAGTCGAGCCGCGCGATCGCGCGCATCAACGAGGCGCTGGAGGCGCTGCCGCGGCGCGAGCAGTCGAGCTGGCTGGCGACGGACCGGGCGGCCTTCAAAGCCACGTTCAAAGACTTGCCTTCGCGTGACGACCTCACGGTGCAGGTACAGGAGCAGCTCATCGTCGAGCTGTACTCGAAGTAACCTAGGGATTCGGTGTCCTCACAGGCTCCCGCGCCGCGGCCTTGCAGCGGGAGCGAACCGGCGGAACGCGTGGCCAGGCGGCGGCGGAAGCGTTCGCGGGAGATGCGACCATGATTTACCGGAACTGGCGTGACCTCATCCGACCGAAGCAGCTGGACGTCGACCAGGAGACGCTGTCCGACACGTACGGGAAGTTCGTCGCCGAGCCGCTGGAGCGGGGCTACGGTATCACGCTCGGCAACGGGCTGCGGCGGATTCTCCTGAGCTCGCTGCGCGGCGCTGCCTTCACCAGCGTGAAGGTGGACGGCGCGCTG
>DASYRF010000394.1:0-4342 GCA_036004705.1 Myxococcota bacterium | reverse complement strand
GACGGCGACTACTCGAACGACTTTCGCGTCGACCGCGACGCCCCCGCCCGCTATCACGGCGGCGACTGGCAAGGCATCATCGACCACCTCGACTATCTCGACGATCTGGGCGTCACCACGCTCTGGATCACCCCCGTGGTGAAGAACATCGAGGAGGACGCCGGCATCGCCTCCTATCACGGCTACTGGACGCAGGACTTTCTCTCCACGAACCCCCATTTCGGCGACCTCGCCAAGCTCCGCGAGCTCGTCGACGCCTGCCACGCGCGCGGCATCAAGGTCATCCTCGACATCGTCACCAACCACGTCGGGCAGCTCTTCTATTACGACATCAACCTGAACGGCCGCCCCGACGAAGCCGTCTACGGCGACGGCGTCACCTCGCCCCTCACGCGCGTCACCGAGTACGACCCCGACTTCGACCCTGCCGGCATCCAGGCCTTCACGTCGCTCGGCAACGCCGGCCCCGCCCCGGTGCGCTGGATCTGGGACCCGGCCGTCAACCGCGTCCCGCCCGAGCCGCCCGAGTTCGCCAACCCCGACTGGTACAACAAGCGCGGCCGCATCTACGACTACGGCGACCCCTTGCAGGTCGTCACCGGCGACTTCCCCGGCGGGCTGAAGGACCTCGACACCACGCGCGACGACGTGCGCGCCGCGCTCCTCGACGTGTTCACCTACTGGATCGGCGCGGCCGGCTTCGACGGCTTCCGCATCGACACCGTCAAGCACGTGGAGCACGAGTTCTGGCGTGGCTTCTGCACCGGCGTGCGTGACTACTGCGCGTCGATCGGCAAGGAGAAGTTCTTCATGTTCGGCGAGGCGTTCGACGGGGACGACGCCCTCATCGGCAGCTACACCTTCGACGACGAGCTCGACTCGGTCTTCTACTTCAGCCACAAGTTCCGCGTCGTCGACGACGTGTTCAAGTGGGGCAGCTCGCCCACGAGCGCCATCGAGACGCTCTTCAACGAGCGCGCCGTGAACTATTCGGGCGCGCCCAACGCGGGCGACGACGGGCTGCCGGCGACGCGCGAGCTGGTAGGCTTCCTCGACAACCACGACGTGCCGCGCTGGCTGAACGGCCACCCCGCCGCCGACCCGACCGCCGCGCTGCGCGGCGTGATGTCGTATCTGCTGACGATCGACGGCATCCCCTGCATCTATTACGGCACCGAGCAGGAGCTCGCCGGCGGCAACGACCCGTCGAACCGCGAGGATCTCTGGGACACGGGCTACGACACCACCGGCGAGACGTTCGTGCATCTGCGCACGCTCATCCGCCTGCGCAAGGCCTACACGGCGCTGCGGCGGGGCGACATGACCATCCGCTGGTCGACCGACCGCTTCCCCGACTCGTGCGCGCCCATGGCGCGCTGCCCCGACGCCGGCATCTTCGCCTTCGAGCGCTCCTGCTCGGCGGCCTCCGGGTGCGACCCGGCCGCCGACACGACGGTGCTTGTGGTAGTGAACGCCGAGGACGACGCCGGCGTGACCGACGCGACGGCGCTCGGGTTCGGCGCGATGGCCACCAGCTTTCCCGCGGGAACGGCGCTCGTGAACGTGCTGCCCGACGACGACCCTGCCGACGCCTTCACGGTGGGCGCCGGCGGGACGCTGAGCGTGCCGGTGCCGGGGCGCGGCGCGAAGATCCTCGTGCCCGCGGGCGCGGTCGTCCCGATCGAATGAAGAGACCGGAGACCGCGGCGCGCATGGTGCTCTGCTGCTCGATGATCGTCACTGGCATGACCAGCATGGCCGGCGCCGGCACGACCGGGCACGGGTCGGGCGCCGCGGCGCGCGGCCCGGCGCACTTCGTGCTGCGCGGCGCGACCGTCGCCGGCGGCGCCGGCGGCGGGCCCGCCGGCCCTTCGGGCCCGGCCGACGTCGAGGTGAGGGACGGGCGCATCGCCGCCGTCGGCAAGGCCGGCGCCCTCTCCCCCGGCGGCGCGCCGGTCGTCGACGTACACGGCCGCTTCCTCGCACCGGCGTTCATCGACAGCCACGTGCACCTCGCCTACTTCCCCGTCGGGCGCGCGCTGGCCGCGCATGGCGTCGCCGGCGCCGTCGACCTCGCCGCGCCGCTCGGCTGGCTCGCCACGTCGCACGCGCCGCTGCGGGTGCTCGCCTCCGGCCCCATGATCACCGCCGTGCGCGGCTATCCGACCGACAGCTGGGGAAGCGACGGCTACGGCCTCGAGTGCGCCGACGCGGCTGCCGCACGCGCCGCCGTCGACCGCCTGCACGCCGCCGGCACCGCGCTCGTGAAGATCCCCATCACCGACCCTCCGGTGCTGTCGGACGCGGCCCTGCGCGCCGCCGTGGAGCGCGCCCACGCGCTCGGCCTGCGGGTGGCCGTGCACGCGCTCGCCGACGACGAGGCGCGGCGCGCCGCCGACGCCGGCGCCGACATCCTCGCCCACACGCCGCTCGAGCGCCTCGCCGACGCCACCGTCGCCGCCTGGCGCGGGCGCACCGTCATCTCCACGCTCGGGGCGTTCGGCGGCGCCGCGCGCGCGGTGGAGAACCTGACGCGCCTGCGCGCCGCCGGGCTCACCGTCCTGTACGGCACGGACCTCGGCAATACCCGCCTCGCCGGCATCGACCCGCGCGAGCTGGCGCTGCTCGGCGACGCCGGGCTCGACGGCGCCGCCATCCTGGCCGCCGGCACCGCCACGCCCGCCGCGTTCTGGGGCACGCCGCTCGACACGCTCGGCACCATCGCCCCGGGCAAGGCGGCCAGCCTGCTGGTGCTGGCCGCGGACCCGCGCGCCGAGCCGGGCACGCTGGCCGCGCCGCTCGACGTCTACCTGGACGGCGCGCGTCTGTCGCCGCCGCCGCCTACCGCCGCTGGAGGAGAGCCATGACCCAGCCCGTCCCACCGCCCGCCGCTGGAGGAGAGCCATGACCCAGCCCGTCCCGCTGCCCGTCGCGCTCGTCGACCTCGGCGGCGTGCTCGTGCGCGTGCACACCTCCCGCGTCGTCGCCGCGCTCGCCGCGCGCGCCGGCTGCGCGACCGCCGTCGCCGAGGCGGCGCTCTTCGGCGGCGGACGCAAGCGCGCGCTCGACAGCGGACACTGCGACTTCGAAGCGTTCCGCGCCGCCGTGGAAGCCGCGGTCGGCACGCCGTGCTGCGACCCGGCCTGGTTCCGCACGGCCTGGTGCGCGATCTTCGACGAGCGCCCCGAGGCCGGCGCGCTGCTCGACGCCCTCACCGGTGCCGGCTGCCGCGTGAGCCTGGCGTCCAACACAGACCCCGCGCATTGGGAGAAGGCCCGCACCTACCCGGCGGTGGCGCGCGTGCCGGAGGCGTGCCTGTCGTTCGAGCTCGGCGCCCTCAAGCCGGAGGCCGCCTTCTACGTGCGCGCCGCGGCGCGGCTCGGCGTCGCCCCCGGTGTCTGCCTGCTCATCGACGACCGCGAGGAGAACGTGCAGGGCGCGGTGGCCGCCGGCATGCGCGCCGCGCAGTACCCGCTGGAAGACGCTTCCCTGTGGATCGCGCGCGCGCTGCCCGCGCTGCTCGCGGCCGCCCCCGCCGCCGCGCCGCCCCCCTGAGCCGGCGCCGCCGCTACTTCTTCACGCGCTCGAGGTACTCGCCGGTGATCGTGTCGATGCGCACCACTTCGCCCGTGGTGAGGAACTGCGGCACGGTGACGGTGATGCCGGTCTCCACCTTGGCGGGCTTCGGCGAGGCGGCGGCGGTCGCGCCCTTCAGCGGCGGCGACGTGTCGATGATCTTGAGGTCCACCGTGGCGGGCAGCTCCACGCCCACCGGTTTGCCGTCGTAGAACTCGACGTTGATGTTCATGTTGTCGAGCAGGTAGCCGATGGAGTCGCCCAGCGCGTCGGCGGGCAGCTGCGTCTGCTCGTAGGTCTCGGTGTTCATGAAGTGCAGATCGTCGCCGTCGCGGTACAGGTACTGCATGGTGTGCGTGTCGAGCTGCGCCTGGTCGATGCGGTCCGTGGAGCCGAACTTGTTCTCCAGCATCATCCCGGTGCGCAGGTTGCGCATCTTGATGCGGACGAACCCGCGCAGGTTCCCCGGCGTCATGTGGGTGACAGCCGCCACGCGGCACGGGTCCCCGTTGTAGACGATCTTGTGTCCGACCTTGACCTGGTTCGCCTGAATCATGAGCCCCGGATCCTCCCTGTCGTGCGGCGGGGCACCTTAGTCGATGGCGCGCCGCCCGGCAAGTCGGTCCTCGCGTCCTCGTCCGGCGAAGCGCGCCGCGGGGAGTTCGTCCGCCGCGGCCTGCGACCAGCCGAGGGCGCCGGGCGCGCCCTAGGGGCTGGGCCGCCACCCCGTCCCGTGACGCCGGTGAGGCGGCGCTGCGTCCGCTGC
>DASYRF010000393.1:0-42451 GCA_036004705.1 Myxococcota bacterium | reverse complement strand
CCGGCTGCTGGAGCTGGTGGCGGTCGCGGGCCGCCCGATCGACCAGGGGACCGCGCTCGAGGCCGCCGGCGTCGGCGGCGGCCAGCGGCGTCAGGTCGCGCCACGCCACACCGGGGATCACGTCGAGCTCCTTGCGCCGGGCGGTGGCGGCGCTCGGCGACGGCAGCGACAGCACGGTCGCCACCACCAGCAGCGCCGGCGGATCGGGCGGGCCGAGCAGCTCGAGGAGCAGCGCCGCGCTGTCGGCGTCGCCCCACTGCACGTCGTCGATGTGCAGGACGAGCTGCCGCCGGTCGGCCATGCGCGCCAGTAGCTCCTTCAGCCCGGCGAAGGCGCGGCGGCGCACTTCCTGAGGATCCTGGATCTCGAACGCGCGGCGCGGCGCGGCGTCGATCGCCTCGACCCGCCGCAGCACCGGGAACAGCCGCCCAAGCGCGTGCACGTCGCGCGGCACCAGCGCCTCCGCCTGCGCGCGCGGCAGCCGGCGCAGGTGGCGCGACAGCTCGTCGACCAGGCTGTCGAGCGCCTTGTACGGGACGGACTCGCGCTCGTAGCAGGGGCCGCTCAGCACGACCGCGGCGTCGCGTCGGCGGAGCTCGTCGAGGAAGCGCGCCACCAGCGCCGTCTTGCCCATGCCCGACGGCCCTTGCACGAAGACCGCGACGGGTCGCCCGCGCCCGCACGCCTCGAACGCAGCGCCGAGCGCGAGGAGTTGGCGCTGGCGGCCGACGAACGCTGCCGCAGTCGCGCCTGCTTCAACGTCTGCCGCGCCTGAACGCCGCCTCGACTCGTCGGCCCTGTCCCCGCCGCCGCCCGCTTTGAGCCGCGCGAGCACTTCTCCACCGCTCGGCCGCCGCGCCGGGTCTCGCCGCAACAGCTCCATACAGAGCGCATCCAGCTCCGGCGGCACGTCCGCGACCAGACCCGACGGCGCCGGCGGGTCCGCCGCCTGCTTCGCCATCAGCACCTCGAGCGGCGCGCCGCTGAACGGGAGCCGCCCGGTGAGCGCCTCGTAAAGCATCACGCCTACGCAGTACCAGTCGCTCGCCGGGCCCAGCGGCTGCGAGCGCGCCTGCTCGGGCGACATGTAAGCCGGCGTGCCCACGAGCTGCTCGTCGGCGCTGCCGTCCCAGCGCTCGAGCCCGCGGCTGGACGCCAGCCCGAAGTCGAGGATGACCGTGCGCCCGCCAGGTGTGACGAGGACGTTGGAGGGTTTTAGGTCGCGGTGCAGCTTCCCCGCCGCGTGCAGCGCGGTCACGCCGGCGGCGACGCCCGTGAGCGCGGCGCGCAGCCGCGCCAGGTCCACCGTGGCGGCCGCCGCGCGCCGGTCGGCGGCGGGGTGCTGCGTCACGTCCTGCGGGGCGGCGGGCGGCGGGGAGAGCGAGGGGGTCGTCGGCTGGTACTCCAGCGGCACCTCCGCCTCACGGACGTGCGCGAGGAAGCTGACGCCGTCCACCAGCTCCATCGTGAAGAACCACGTGTCGCCGGCGGAGACCAGCTCGTGCAGCACCACGAGGTTCGGATGCATTACGTGGGCGAGGGCGCGGAACTCCTGCTTGAAGCGGTAGATCGCGGCGGCGTCGACGCGCTGCAAGGTCTTGAGCGCGACCCGCGCGCTGCGCTCGCGGTCGAGCGCCTCGTACACGACGCCCATCCCGCCGGCGCCGATGCGACGCACGATCTGATAGCGGCTCGTACCGCGGAACTCGACTTCGACCTGTTCCAGAGCGCCCCCGCCGCTGCGTGCGGCGCCCGGAGTATACGTCGAGTGGTGAACGCCGTGGAATCCGTGCGGCTAGCGCGTGGTATGCGGGCGCTGGCTAGCAGTGCACGCCCACGGTCGCCCGATACGCGAGCAGCAGCGCTGCGGTGACGGCAGCGCCGGCCGTGGTGGCGAGGCGGCGTACGTTCACGTGTCCTCCTGGCGCCCCACCAGAGCACGCGCCGTGCCGCGAATGGCGGGTGCCGCCGTTGCGCAAGGACGGTGCTCAGAGGGCAGACGTTGCGCCTGATGCGCGTCGCCGGCGCGCGGCCGGGCACCGGCGGGGCCGCGGGGCCGCGGGTAACGGCGCTAGAGATGTTTTCCACCGCGGATGTATGATCTTGGCACTTCGAGTGCACGAGCTGCCCGCGAGGAGGCCCGGATGCCTACCCGCCGCGATTCGAACCTGACGACGCTACGCCACGCGCCGGCCGCCCCGGCCGCGCCGGGCTCGCATTACCTGCTCGTGATCGCCGACGGTGTCGTCTCCACCCACCTGCTGCCTGAGTCGGGCACGATCACGATCGGCCGCGCGCAGGAGTGCGAGGTGCGGATCGACGACCCTTCCATCAGTCGAAAGCACGCCCGACTGCACTTGGGCCCGCCGCTGGCGCTCGAGGATCTCGGCAGCTCGAACGGCACGCGCGTGCGCGACGAGGCCCTCGCCGCCCGGCAACCACTTTCCATCGCGTTCGGCGAGGCGCTGGAGCTGGGCTCTACGATGGTGCTCGTGCAGCAGAGCGCGCCGCCAATGGCGCCGCGGCGCCTCTGGGCGCATGGCTACTTCGAGGGCCGCCTGGAGGACGAATGCGCGCGCGCCGGTCGCTCCGGCGCGAGTTTCGCGCTCGTCCGCCTGCACTGCCACCGCGACACTCCCACGGCCCACGTCCAGGAGGTGCTTGCCGACGCGGTGCGCGCCGACGACGTGGTCGGCGCCTATGGCCCCGGGGAGTACGAGTTGCTCCTGATGGAGACGGCGCCGAGCGAGGCGGAGCGCGTCGCCGCCGATCTCAGCTCGGAGCTGGAGCGCCGGGGCGTGCGCACCCGCGTGGGGCTGGCCGCCTACCCCCGCGACGGCAAGAGTCCGCACGCGCTGGTGGCGCGTGCCTGCGCCGGCGCGCGCGGCGAGACGCGCCCGGCCGGCGCGCGCGGCGCGGTCGCGGTCGTCGCCGCCGACGGCGCGATGGTGTCGCTGTACAAGCTCGTCGAGCGCATCGCCGCCGGCACGATCAGCGTGCTGGTCATGGGCGAGACCGGCGCCGGCAAGGAGGCGCTCGCCGAGGCGGTGCACCGCTTCTCGCCCCGCTCCGGCAAGCCGTTCCTGCGGCTGAACTGCGCCGCGCTGTCCGAGACGCTGCTCGAGAGCGAGCTCTTCGGCCACGAGAAGGGCGCGTTTACCGGTGCCGCGGCCGCGAAGCCCGGGCTGCTCGAGACCGCGCCCGGCGGCACGGTCTTCCTGGACGAGGTGGGCGAGCTGTCGCTCCTGCTGCAGACGAAGCTGCTGCGGGTGCTGGAGGAGCGCGTCGTGCTGCGGGTCGGCTCGCTCACGCCGCGCGCGATCGACGTGCGCTTCGTGGCAGCGACGAACCGCGACCTCGAGGCCGAGGTCGCCCGCGGCGCCTTCCGCCAGGACCTCTTCTTCCGGCTGAACGGGATCTCCCTGGTGGTGCCGCCGCTGCGGCAGCGGGTCGCGGAGATCGAGCCGCTCGCGCTCGCGTTCGTCGAGGAGTCGAGCCGCGCGCTCGGGCGGGCGGCGCCGGCGCTCTCGCCCGAGGCGCTCGCAGTTCTCAAGGCCTACAGCTGGCCGGGCAACATCCGCGAGCTCAAGAACGTGATGGAGCGCGCGGTGCTTCTCTGCGACGGGCGCGCGCTCACGGCCGAGCACCTGCCGGTCGAGAAGATGGTGGCGACGTTCGCCACGCGTCCCGCGCCGGCACCGGGCGGCCCGGCGCTGGCCCTGCCCCAGTCGCCGCCCGCACCGGCCGCGCCACGCGCCATCGGCGACGGTACCGCGCCGCCGGCGCGTGCCAAGCACGTTCCGCGCTTCGACGACCCGACGGATCCCGGCGACGACGCCACCGGCGCTGGAAACCTTCGCAACCAGGTGGAGGCGATCGAGCTCCAGCACATCACCGACGCGCTGAAGCGTTGCGGCGGGAACCAAACCGAGGCAGCGAAGATCCTCGGGATGTCCCGGCGCACTCTCTCGAGCCGGCTGGACGCTTACGGCATCTCGCGTCCGCGCAAGGGCCAGAAGGGCGGAAGCGACCGCGGCGACGGCTGAGGGTCGCGCCGGCGCCGCCGTCCCATTCGTCCGGGCCGTCGAAGGTTTCCGCGCGCCGTGGGCGCGCCGGTTGCGGGCGGCGACGCCCATGCAGGCCGGCCGAAGCAGCGACCGCGCCTACGCCGGTCTGGGCGCGGTCGGCTTGCTGTACCTGCAGAGGCCCGACCTTCGGGCCGCGCCACGCTGCACTTCGCAGGGGCGCGCGCCGGCGCAGCCCGTGAACCCACGGCTCCCGCGCCGTGGCGTGGCGGCGCGGCCACGAACCCTCAGATGCGGATGGACTTCCACTTTCCCTCGCGGAATTTCCAGCCGAGGATGGCGGCCAGCAGGAAACCGTACAGCATCGGCGAGGCGAACACCCCGGCGAGCCCGCCGTCGAGCAGCACGCCGGCCAGGTAGGCGAGCGGAATCATGCACGTGAAGTGCAGCGTGATCTCCACCAGCATCACGAAGCGCGAGTTGCCCGCGCCGAAGTGCGCCTGGGACAGGATGAGCGCGGCCGCCACCATCGGCTCCATCAGCCCAGTCAGGCGCATCGCGTGGCGCGCCGCCTCCACCACCAGCGGGTCGTTCGTGAACAGGCGCGTGATGGGCGCCGGGAACACCACGATGGTCGCGCCCACCATCGTGAACAGGTACATCCCCAGCTTCACCGAGTCCCAGCCGTAGCCCTCGGCGTCTTCGGGCCGGCCGGCGCCCAGCGACTGCCCCACCAGCGTCGCCGTCGCCGTGCCGAAGGCGATGCAGCTGATGAACGACACCGACTGCACGTCGATGATGATCTTCGTGGCCGCGCTCAGGATCGCCGGATGGTTCCCGGCCAGCAGGTCCATACGGTTGACCGTCCAGATGAAGAAGCCGAAGCCGCTCATCACCGCCAGCGTCGCCACGCCCGACGGCACGCTCAGTCGCACGATCGTCCACATCACCTTCAGGCTGGCGTTGGCGCGCAGGCGGTAGTGGTGGAACGTCTTCACCGACGCCGGCCGCAGGCTGAAGACGACCATGATGCCGAGCCCGATGTAGGTGGCGAGCACCGCCGCCCAGGCGGCGCCGGCCAGCTCCATGCGCGGCAGGCCCAGGTTTCCCCAGATGAGGCACCAGGCCAGGAAGATGTTCGTGACGTTCATCACCACCGCCGCTACGAGGTGGATGTACGTCTTGCCGATGCCGTCGAAGAAGCTCTTGTAGCTGGCGGTGGTGACCATCGTGAAGACGCCGATGAAGCGCGGCTGCAGGAACATCGTGCCGGCGGCCGCCACGTCGGGCGTGGCGACCGCATGGAAGATCGCCGGGATGAGCGGATAGAAAACGAGCGTGGCGGCCAGCCCTGAGATTGACGCCACGATGAGCGAGTTCGACAGCGCCTGCCCGGCGCCGGCCATGTCGCCGGCGCCGAAGCGCCGCGCCGTGGTCGCCTGCGTGCCCACCGAGATGGACGAGAGGAACCCGCCCACGAACCACAGCAGCACCAAGCTGTAGCCGAGCGCGCCGACCCCGTTGGTGCTGAGGTTCTCGATGCGCGTGAGCTCGACCGCCTTCTGCAGCGGTGTCATGGCGGCGAACGCCGGGACGTGGCGACGCACCTCGTCGAGCGCTTCCACCGGCGTGCCCGCCGCTTCGAGCCGCGCCACCGCCTCGCCGCGCGCCGCCAGCGGCATCGCCGTCCAGCCGGGGACGGCCGCCAGGAGCGAGTCGCGGTCCAGGAGTCGTCCCACCAGCGCGGTGTCGACCAGGTTCACCGCCGTCTGCGTGAGCATCGCGAAGATGACCGGCGCGGCGAGCGCGACGATGCGACGGGCGCGGTCGGGCGCCGGGAGCAGGATTTGCGGGAGGGCCATCGCGAGGGGGCAGGATGCAGGGAACGCGCGAGTGGCGCAAGGACGGCGCCGGTCATTCGTTTGACACCGCACCAGATCTGAAATAAGGCCACGGGCATGACGCGCAGGCTCGTGCGCCCGCCCACCGCCGCCGTCGCCGCTACCGCCGCCGCCTCCGCCGCCGTCCGAGGGGTAGCGCTCCTGGCGTTGCTCGCGGGCCTGGGCTTTGGCGCTGCCGGCTGTCCCGGTCCCGAGTACCCCAATTGCAAGAAGGACGAGGACTGCAAGGACCACGACGAGTTCTGCGTGAAGGGCAAGTGCGTCGCTTGCCGCGACGCCAAGGACTGCAAGCCGGGCGAGGAATGTAAGGGCGGGCGCTGCGAGAAGCCCGAGGGGGCCTGCACCACCACGTCCGACTGCCCGAGCGGCGAGAAGTGCAAGGACGGCAAGTGCAAGAAGGAGTGCGAGTCGAGCGACGAGTGCCCGGCGGGGTACGAGTGCAAGAAGGGCAAGTGCGTGGCGACCAGCGAGTGCAGCGCCGACGCCGATTGCCCGCCGGGGTCGGGCTGCGTATCGGGGAAATGCCGCGCCCTCAGCTCGACCGGGCCGACGGTGGGCGCCGATTGCGCGCTGCAGCCGGTGTACTTCGGGCTCGACTCCGACGAGCTGACCGACACGGCGCTGGAAGCGCTGAAGGCCGACGCCGAGTGCATCAATTTCCCTGCCAACGCCGGCAAGGCGGTGGTGGTCGAGGGGCACTGCGATCCGCGCGGCACGGACGAGTACAACCTGGCGCTCTCCGACCGCCGCGGCTCGGGCGTGAAGTCCTACCTCATCAAGCTCGGCGTGGATGCTTCTCGGCTGACCGTCTTCCCCAAGGGCGAGGAGGAGTCGAGCGGCACCGACGAGGGGACATGGAAGCTCGACCGCAAGGCCGTCATCAACTGGAAGTGAAGCGTCGCCTGGCTCGACCGGCCGCGCTGGCGTTCGCCGCCATGGTGGCCGCCGGCTGCGTCACGGGCGAGCAGCTCGACGTCGTGCGCCGCGACGTGGACACGCTGAGCAAGCGCGTCGACGGGCTGGAGAAGACGCTCGACAAGGACCGCGCGCGCCTTTCGGCGGCCGTGGAGGGCGCCGAGGCGGACCTCAAGCGCCTCGACGAGATACTGAAGTCGGCGACGAAGCTGCTGGCGCGCGAGGGGGCGGACATCGGCGTGCGCGTCGACGCGGTGGAGAAGGACGTGGGCGGGCTGCGCGGGTCCTCGGAGGAGACGGCGCTGCAGCTGCGCGCGCTCAAGGACGATTTCCTGTCGGCGCTCGATCGCGTGGACCGCATCGACAAGGCGGTGCGCGACATCGGCGCCAAGGTCGAGGAGGTGGCCAAGAAGCCGGCGCTGCCGGACGATCCCGAGGCGTTGCACGCGGTAGGCAAGGCGCGCCTCGACGCGGGCGCCTACGGCGAGGCGCGCGAGATCTTCCGGGAGTACGCCAAGCGGGCGCCGAAGGGGCCGAGCATCGAGGACGCGCGCTTCTCCATTGCGCTGACCTACCTGGGCGAGAAGGAGTGGGAGAAGGCCATCCGCGACTTCAAGGGGTATCTGGACGCGTACCCCGCCGGCTCGCGCGCCGACGAAGCCTGGTACGACATCGGCGCATCGCTGTTCGAGCTGGGCGACTGCACGCGCGCCGCGGCGTTCCTCACCAAGGTCGAGACCGACTTCAAGAAGAGCCCCTTCGCGAAGAAGGCGAAGGATCTGCAGAAGACGATCAAGTCTGCCGGCAAGAAGAAGTGCGTGGGCTGAGTCTCCCACACGCGCGGTGGGCGGGGCGCGGCGGCCAAGCACTCGTTCCGCCACGTTGATCCTCCTCCCAGGGCGGGTATACTCCCGTCGCGGAGCGCGCCGGTTTGGCCAAACAGAACCTACTCTTGGTCGATGGTGACGCGAAGAGCCTTCGCGTCCTCGAGGTCAGCCTCAAGAAGGCCGGGTACAGCGTCACGACCGCCGTCAACGGCAAGGACGGGCTGGAGAAGGTCGCCCTGTCCCAGCCGGAGATCATCATCTCCGACACGCAGATGCCCGAGATGGACGGGTTCGAGTTCTGCCGCCGCATCAAGGAGAACAAGGACACCACGCACATCCCCTTCATCTTTCTCACCGGGCAGAAGTCGGTCGAGCACAAGATCAAGGGGCTGGAGCTGGGCGTGGAGGACTACCTCACCAAGCCCATCTACATCAAAGAGATCATCACGCGCGTGAAGATCCTGCTGCAGAAGAAGCAGCGGGAGCGGCTGGACCGTACGCCGAAATCCAAGTTCAGCGGCGCGCTCGCCGATCTGGGCGTGGTGGACCTCATCCAGACGATCGAGCTGGGGCGCAAGACGGGGGTCATCCACTTCGACAACGGCGGGCAGCACGGCGCCATTTATTGCCGCAACGGCAAGGTCATCGACGCCGAGCTGGGGAAGCTGCACGGCGAAGAAGCGGTCTACCGACTGCTCATCTGGAACGAGGGGAGCTTCGAGGCGGAGTTCCGCCCCATCCGCCGCAACGACCGTATCGAGCTGAGCACCCAGGGCCTGCTGATGGAGGGCATGCGCCGGGTGGACGAGTGGGGGCGGCTGCTGGAGCAACTGCCGCCGCTGGAGACGATCTTCGAGGTCGACTACCACGAGCTGTCGGAGCGGCTGAGCGAGATCCCCGACGAGGTGAACACGATCCTGCGCCTGTTCGACGGGCGGCGTACGCTGCTGCAGGTCGTGGACGACTCGGAATTCGGCAACCTGGAAGCGCTGTCAGTCATCTCCAAGCTGTACTTCGAAGGGTTCATCTACGATCCGGCGGCGCGCGAGCCCATCACCGACGAGGACGAGCCGCGAAAGAGCCTGGACGGCTGGCTGGCGCGCGAGGCGGCGGCGGCGGCGAGCGGGCTGCCGGGTGCGACGGGACCGGAGGGCGCCGCCGACCGCAACGTGCCGGGGGCGCGGCGCGCCGGCGAGGGGCGTCCGACGCTGTCGCTGCGATCGCCGGGGCGCGGCGCGGGTGCGGCGGCGGGGCGCGCCGCCGACGCGGCGGAGGACGGCGCCGAGGACGACGAGGTGATGGCGGGAACGGCGGGCGGCGACGCCGAGACCGCGTCCGGGCGCCGCGCCGGCGAGGACGCCGGGCTGCGCGTGGACGACGACGAGGAGCTCGATGCGCTGGCGCTGGGCGAAGAGACGCCGGCCCCCGCGACGCCTTCCACCCCGCCCGGGGTCGTCGAAGCCGCTCGTGCCGACGCCGAGGCGTTCGACAAGGGGAAGGACGTTCCGGCGCCCGCGGCCGTGACGGCACCCGTCGCCGCGAAGACCGCCGCGGACGAGACGGTTGCCACGGCGACGCTCGCCGCCCCGGCCGCGCCGCCGCCATCGCCGGACGCGCCGGCCGCGCCCGCCGCAGCGTCGGACGGGGCGCCGGACGCACCGGCTGCAACGGAGGAGGCGGCGTCCCCGGAGGCGCCCGTCAAGTCGGCGCCGGCGGCAGTGCCCGCCGAGCCGCCGGCAGGGACGTTCGAGCAGGTGCTCGGCGCCGAGATGTCGCACTGGCTCGCGGACATCGTGGGCCCCGCCGACCCGGGGCTGGCGTTCGCCGCGGACTCGCTCGGGATCGCCGAGGCCAGGCGCGTGACGAGCGTCGCGGACGAATCGCTCGAGGTGCTGGCGCGCCGCGCGGCCGCGGCCGCGGATCTGGCGTCGTTGCGCCGCGAGGCAGCGGCGGTCTGGGATGAGGCGATGGGCGAGCCGACGGCGCCGGCCCCCGCTCAGGCAGACGACGAGGCGGAGCTGGCGGCCGAGATCGAGCCCGACCAATTCATCGAGGAGATCGACGCCGCGCCCGAACAGAAGGAAGAGCCCGTGAGCAAGCGGAAGAAGAAGGGGAAGGGCGCGGCGCCCGAGGGGGCGCGTGAGGGGGCCGAAGCCACGGTGGAGACGGAGCTGCGGCCGACACCGCTGCCGGTGCTCGTCGGCCCGGGTTCCACGGCGCCGCCGGCCGCCCCGTCCGTCGCCGGCGGGGAGTCCGCCGCAGCCGGGGAGCGCGGCCAGGTGGAGGCGGCCGCGGCGGCCACGAAGGAAGCGGCCCCGGCGCCGAGCCTCGTGGCGGCGCTGGCTTCCGCGCCGTCAGCCGCGCCGGCCGCAGCGCCGCCGGCGGAGGCGCTGCCCGCGCCGGCCGCGAAGGAGGCCGTCCGCGCGGCGATGGAGGCGGCGGCGCCGCCTGCCGCCAAGGAGCCGACGCCGGTGCCGGCGCCAGCAGTCCGGGAGGCGACGCCCGTGCCCGCGGCGAAGGAGCCCATGCCACCGCCCGCCAGGGAGCCGACCCCGGCGCCGCGCGAATCGGCGCCCGCGGCGCGTGAGCCCACGCCCATCTCGCGCGAAGAGCGCAAGCGCTCGCGGCGTGACGAGTCGCGTCCCAACGTCATCGCCCTGCCGGTGTCGAGGCGCGGCATCGCCGGCGGCGCCGCGGCCGTGGCGCAGGCGCCCGACGAGCGCGAGCGCGGCGGGGAGATCAGCGACGTCTACGACGGGCGGAGCTTCTTCGCGACCGCCGAGGAGCAGCTCGCCGCCGAGCCCAGCGACGACTTCAGCGATCTGAAGGCGGACAAGAAGGTGCCGGTGCTGGTTTGGATCGGCGTGGCGGCGGCGGCGCTGCTCGTGGTCGGCGGGGTGAGCTTCCTGCTGCTCTTCAACACCAAGACGCCCGATCTGCCCAGCAAGCGGCTGTCGATGCGCGGGCTGAAGCCGCCTTCGGCGAAGCACGCCGACACCGCCGAGGATCACGCGGGCGGCGCGCCGAGCACCGTGGCAATGGTCGACCCCGGATCCGCGCGCGCGGGCAGCGCCGAGTCGGAGAGCGCCGCCCCCGACACCGCCGCGCCCGGAAGCGCCGAGGCGAGCGCCGCGCCGGACAGCGCCGCCGCCGAGACGGGGGCCGCGAGCGCGGCGCCCACGGCCAAGCCCGAGACGGCGGCGCCGACCGCGGCCCCGGTGACGGCCGCGTCCACCGCCAAGCCCGCCACCGCGGCGCCGACCGCGGCGCCGGCGACCACCACCGCCGGCACCGCCGTGGCAGCGGCCGATCCCGAGGCGGCGTACAAGGACCTGGTGAAGAAGGCGAACAAGCTCTACGGCGCCGGCAAGACGGGCCCGGCGATGGAGGCCTTCGACGAGGCGCTGAAGCTGAAGCCGGACGGCTGCGCCGCGCACGTGGGGCGCGCCAGCATCTTCCTCGACAAGGGAAAGCACACCGAAGCCATCGCCGCGGCCAAGACCGCCATCGACCGCGACGGCAGCTGCGCGAACGCCTACCTGACCCTCGGCAGCACCTACCAGGACATGAGCAAGGTGGCGGAGGCGTGCTCCGCCTACAAGACCTACCTGGCGAAGGCGCCGAAGGCGCCTTACGCCGCCGACGTGAAGTCGGTCGTCGCCGGGCTCTGCAAGTAGCGCCGCGCGGCGCGCTCCACATGCGCGTCCTCGCCATCGAAAGCTCTTGCGACGACACGGCGGCGGCGGTGGTGCGCGACGGCCGCGTGATCGAGGGCCAGCACGTCGCCTCGCAGGAGCGGCTACACGCGCCGTTCGGCGGAGTCGTGCCGGAGATCGCCTCGCGCGACCACCTCGTGCAGGTGCTGCCGGCGGTGCAGCGCGCGCTCGATGCCGCCGGTTGCGGCCTGGACCACGTCGACGCCGTCGCCGTGACGCACGCGCCGGGGCTGCTGGGGTCGCTGCTGGTCGGGCTGCAGGCGGCCAAGGGCATCGCCTGGGCGCGCGGCCTGCCGTTCATCGGCGTCAACCACCTCGAAGGGCATCTCTGCGCAATCCTGCTGGAGCCGGCGCCGCGCCCGGCGCTGCCGTTCCTCGGGCTCATCGTGTCGGGTGGGCACACGTCGCTCTACGAGGTGCGCGACGTCGGCGCCTACCGGCACCTCGGCTCCACGCGCGACGACGCCGCCGGCGAGGCGCTCGACAAGGGCGCCAAGCTGCTCGGCCTCGGCTACCCCGGCGGCGCCGTCATCGACCGGCTCGCCGCGCAGGGCGACGCGCGCGCACACGCTTTCCCGCGCTCACTCATGGGCGCGGGCGAGAGCGACTTCTCGTTCTCGGGGCTGAAGACGTCGCTGGCGGAGCACGTCCGCCGCCATGGTGCGCCGGCGGCGGACACGGCGGCGATGGCCGACCTGTGCGCGTCGTACCTCGAAGCCGTGGTGGACGTGCTGGTGGCGAAGACGGCGCGCGCGGCGCGCGAAGCGGGGCTCGGGCGCGTGGTGCTGGCGGGTGGCGTGGCGGCGAGCCGCCGCCTGCGGGCGCGCCTGCAGGGGCTGGAGGAGCAGGGGCTGTCGGTGTTCCTGCCGCCGCCCGCGCTGTGTACCGACAACGCCGCCATGATCGCCGCCGCCGGCACCGTGCGCCTGCAACGCGGCGAGCGCTCCGGCTGGGACCTCGACGCGCTCGCCGTGGCGCCGCTCCCCGACGCATGAGCGCGCCCGTGTCCGGCTGGGCGGACCCGCGCGCCCTGCTGCGGCGCTATGGGCTCGACGCCAAGAAGGGCTGGGGGCAGAACTTTCTCGTCGACCCCTCGGTGCCCGGGCGGATCGCCGCGGCGCTGGGCGCCGCCGCCGGCGAGACGGTCGTGGAGATCGGCGCCGGGCTCGGGCACCTCACCGCGGCGCTCGCGCATGCCGGCGCGCGCGTCGTGGCGATCGAGCGCGACCGCGACCTCGTGCCCGTGCTGCGCGCCGAGTTCGCGCTCGTGCCGGCGGTGGAAGTCGCCGAGGCGAACGCGCTCACGTACGACCTGGCCACCGCCGCGGCGGCCGCCGGGCGGCGCGTGCTGCTGGCCGGCAACCTGCCCTATCACCTCACCGGTCCGCTGCTGGGGAAGCTCCTCGCGGACCGCGCCCACATCGCGCGCTTTGCCGTCATGGTGCAACGCGAAGTGGCGGACCGCCTCGCCGCGCCGCCCGGCTCGCGCACGTACGGCGCCCTCTCCGTGCGCTTCGCTCTGCACTGCGAGCACCTCGACCGGTTCGCCGTGCCGCGCGGCGCGTTCCACCCCGTGCCGGGCGTCGACTCCGCGGTGGTGCACGGCAGCTTCCTGCCGGCGCCGCGCGAGCCCGTCGGCGACGTCGAGCGGTTCGACCGGCTCGTGCGCTTCGGCTTCGGCCAGCGCCGCAAGACGCTGCGCAACGCCCTCAAGCCGCTGCTCGCCGCGCACACCGCCGCGGTGCTCGCGCGCGCCGGCGTGGACGGCGACGTGCGCGCCGAGAAGCTCGGCGTGGCCCAGTACGCGGCGCTGACCCGCGCCTGGCTGGCCGAGGACCCGTGACGGGGCTGGATCGGGACGGGAAAGGGGTGGTAGGGCTCGGGGGTGGCGGGACGCGGAACCGGCGCAGCGGTGCGCAAGGCGGTCGGCGCGGCGGCCGAGGCGCCGGGCATGGTGCCGCCGTCGCCGCCGCCGCCGCCGCCGCCGACCGTCGACGAGCTGCCGGAGGTCGAGTACCGAGACGGCCTGCATCTGGTGGGGAGCGTCGTCTGGTTCGACGCGGCGCGCGTGCGCGACCTCGCCTTCATTTCGCACGCGCACGTCCAGGCGCTGCTGCCACACCGCAAGGTGCTGATGACCGAGGGCACACTGCGCCTGCTGCGCGCCGGCCATCCGACGGCGACGGCGCGGCTGCGTGCGGCGGACGTGCTCACCTGTCCGTTCGGGCGCCGCTTCTCGCTGGGGTCGCTCGACATCGAGCTCCTGCCGGCGGGGCACGTCCTGGGCTCGGCGCAGCTGCTGTTGCGCACCGCGCGCGGCCACACGGTGCTCTACGCCGGCGACGTGTGCCTGGACCGCCGTCCCACCGTGGAGGCGTGCGAGGTGCGCCGCGCCGACGTGCTGGTGCTCGACAACACGTTCGGCGCGCCGCCCTTCCGCTTCCCGGCGCGCGCCCGCACCCGCGCCGCCGTGCTCGAATGGGTGCAACAGACGCTGGACGCCGGCGAGGTGCCGGTCGTGCTGGCCGAGCCGCTGGGCGCGGCCCAGGAGCTGGTGCAGCTCTTCGCCGGCGAGGACGTCCCGGTGCGCGCCCACGCCGCCATTCACCGCTACGCGCGGCCCTTCGCCCAAGCGGGAATCGAGCTGGCGATGCGGCGGCTGGGCGCGGCGCCGCGCGCCGGCGAGGTGGTGCTGCTGCCCCCTGGGGCGCAGCTCCAGCTCGACCCCGAGCGCTGGCGCGACGTGCGCGTGGCGCTGTGCAGCGCCTGGGCCGTGCGGCCCGAGGTGGCGGCGCGCGCCCCCGTCCACGCCACTTTCCCCCTGCCCGACCACGCCGGCTACGACGATCTGCTTCGCTTCGTCGAGGCCGTCGCGCCGCGCGTCGTGTACTTGACGCGCGCGCCCGCCCCGGCGTTTCTCGCGGCGCTCGGGGCGCGCGGCGTCCTGGTGCGCACCGCCATGCCGCCCGCGCAGCTAGATCTGTTCGGGCGGCCATGATACGGTCGGGTCGGCTGACGTGAGCGACCGCTACCACGTGCGCCGCAAGAGCGGCCGGGTGTTCGGGCCGTTCGAAAATTTCGTCATCACCTCCATGCTCCAGTCGGGGAAGCTCACCGGCGCGGAGGAGGTGTCGCTCGACGGCCAGAGCTGGGTGCCGATCGGGAGCGTGCCCGTGTTCGCCGCGGAGCTGGGGGGCGGCGACGCCGCGGGCCCGGGCGACGCGGCTTCGCCGGTGATGACGCCGCCGCCGCCGCCGCCGCCGCCCGCTGTCCGGCCGCCGGCGGCCGTGACGACGCTGCCGCCCCCGCCGGCCGCCGCCGCGCCCGCACGGTCGGGCATCGAGTTCGGCGAGATCGACCTGCCCGCGCCCAAGACGGCAGGGCCACCGACCCTCACCGGCTCGCTGGCGGCCGCCGCGGCCGCCGCCAAGCCACTACCCCCGGGGGGGCTGGGATCCGGCGCGGGCGGAGTCGGGCGCCTGGGGACGTCGACGTCGGCGTTCGGGGAGATCGACTTGCCCGCGCCCAAAGGCCATCCGGATCCTTCCGTGCCCAGAGCGGGAGCAGCGGGCGCGGTCACTCGACCGGCCTTGGGTGGAGCGTCGGGCGGCGCGGTCCTCGGGCCGAGCGGCGAGGTCACGGATCTGCCGACGCCGAAGATAGGGCCAGGAGGCGGGGCCTCCCGCGCGGCTCCGCCGGGATCGACCTCGCGGCCCCCCGCCGCGGTGCCCGCGTTCGGCGAAGTCGACCTCGGTCCTGGGGCTCCTGGCGGCGCGCCGGGTGTCACTGATCTGCCGGCGCCAAAGCGCGCGCCTGGCGGCGGCGGCGGGGTCACCGACCTCCCCGCGCCGAAGTCCAGGTCCGCCGGCGTGACCGACCTGCCGGCGCCCAAACGTGGGCCGGGCGGGGTGGGGCTCGGCGTGCCTGGCTGGACCGACCTTCCGGCGCCGAAGGCAGGACCGGCGGGCGTGACCGACTTGCCCGCGCCGAAGGCGGGACCCGCAGGCGTGACCGACCTGCCGGCGCCGAGGACGGGGCCGCCCGGCATGACCGACTTGCCGGCACCGAAGGCGGGGCCTGCGGGCGTGACCGACCTGCCGGCGCCGAGATCAGCGCCCGGCGCAGGCACGGCGGGGTTGACCGACCTGCCGGCGCCGCGCGCGGCGTCCGGCGCCGGGAGCGTCGACCTTCCCGCCCCGCGCGCGGGCGGGCCGTCGTCGGGCCCAGACCTGCTGACGCCCAAGCGCAGCGGCGCGCGCGAGCCCATTGCTGACGACGCCGGCGCCGAGCTGTTCGACGCGCCGTCAGGGCGAGGCGAGGGCGCCGTCGACCTCGACGCCGTCGAGCTCGACGACGGACCGCGCGGTCGCGTCCCCGCGGCGGCGACGGTGGCGCGCGCGTCGAGCGGCTCGGCGGCGCGCACGGCCGCGCCGTCGGCGCTGCCGCCGGCGCGCGGCCCGCGGGTCACCGTTCGCGACGAGGACAAGCCCGCTGCGCGCAAGGTCAAGGCCGCGAGCGGCCGCCGCCCTTCGCCCGTGCTGCTCGTGCTCCTCGCGCTCGCCATCTTGGGGGGAGGCGGCTACCTCGGCATGGAGCTGGGCCTGCTGCCGGATCTGCTCGGCGGCGGCGGCGACGTGCCGGTCGGCGCGGCCGCCAGCTCGCCGGTGATGCTGGAGCTGGCGCAGGACACTTACTACTCGTACGGGCGCGCGTCGTCGGCGGTTCTGGCGCGCGCCGACGAGGCGCCGGAAGACGCGGACGTCGCCGCCACCGCCGCGTGGGTCACGCTGCACCGCGCGGTCCGTTTCGGCAAGGACTCCACCACCGGGTCGGCGGCGGAGATGATGACCCGCGCCGCCAGGAGCAAGGCCGTCGAGAAGAAGCTCGCCGACGCCGCCGACAAGATCGTGGCCGGCGACCCGGTCGCCGCGGTCGGCCTGCTGAGCGGCCCCGAGCTGGCGAAGAACCCCGTGGTGAGCTTGCTCGTGGGCGAGGCGAACCTCGCTATCGCCGCGCAAGCGACCGCGGGCGGCGGCGCCCCGCCCCCGGTGGCGCTGAGCGCCGCGGAGGGGGCCTTCAGCGCGGCGGAGGGCACGATGCCTGCGGCGGCGGCCTACGGCATGGGGCGCGTGCGCGAGATGCGCGGCGACGCGGACCTGGCGGCGGAGAGCTACGAGAAGGCGCTGGCGGCCTCGGCCAAGCACGCCAGCGCACGTCTGGCGCTGGCGCGGCTGGCGCTGGCCGGCGCCAAGCCCGACACCGCTCGCGCCGGCGCGCTGCTGAAACCTTTCGGCACGCCCGCCGTCGAGGCTTCGCCCGTCGAGGCGCGGACTGCCGCTGTTCTCAAGGCGCGCGTCGATATCGGCGAGGGGCGCCTCGCCGAGGCGCGCACGACGCTCGAGAACGCCATGAAGGCCGCGCCGCGCGACGTCGACATCCTCGTGCTCATCGTCGGCCTGGACCTCGACGCCGGGTCGGCGCCAAAGGCGCGTCCGCTGCTGGACACGGCGCTCGCGGCGGCGCCGGCCAATCCCGAGTTGCTGCTGCTGGCGGCGCGCCTGGACCTCGCGGAGGGCAAGAACGACGACGCACGCGCGCGGCTGGAGAAGGCGGCCGCGGCCGCGCCGTCGGATCCGCGCGTGGAGCTGTGGCGCGGACGCGTTGCCGCCAAGCTCGGCGCGACGAAGGAGGCTATCGGCTTCTTCGAGCACGCCGTCGCGCTCGACCCCAAGTTCCTCGACGCCTACGTGGAGCTGGCGCAGGTGCATCTGGCGGCGGGTGCGCCCGACGCCGCGTTCGCCGTGCTGGAGCGCGCGAAGACGGTGTCGCCCGACTCCCCGCGCGTGCTGGTGGCCGTGGGCGACGCGCACCGGCTGAGCGGGCAGCTCGACGAGGCGGAGGCGGCCTATCGGAGCGCCGTCGAGAAGGACGCGAAGAGCAACCTGGCGCGGCTGCGCCTGGCGTCGCTGCTGGCCGACCGGGGCAAGCTCGACGACGCGCTGGCGATGCTCAAGGAGATCGAGAAGGCGACGCCCGGCTTCGACGGGCTGGCGCTGGCGCTGGTGAACGTGCACCTGGCGCGCGGCGCCCTCGACGACGCCATCCTGGCCGGCCGGGCGGGCGTGGAGGCGGCGCCCAACGACCCCGCGCTGAACCTCGCTTACGGGCACGCGCTCATCGAGGGCAAGCGCTACGACGACGCGATCGTCGTGCTGAAGAAGGCGGCGGAGCAGGCTCCGCGCAACGCCGAGGTGTACTACTGGCTGGGACGGGCCAGCTTCGCCAAGCTCGTCGATATCAAGGAGGCGCGGCGCTGGCTGCAACAGGCGGTCGATCTCGCCCCCGACGAGGGCCGCTACCGGCTGTGGCTGGGGCGGGCGTGGGCGGTCGCCGGCGAAACGTCCGAAGCCTACTCCGCGCTGACGAAGGCTACGGAGCTGTCGCCGAAGGACGTGGACGCCTGGCTGGCGCGCGCCGACCTGCTGCTGGGACGCGGGAACACCAAGGCTGCGCTCGCCGATCTGAAGGAGGCCTACTTCCTCGACCCGAAGCGGTCGGACCTGCTCATGCTGATGGCCGACACCTACGCGGAGCTGGGCGACAAGAAGAAGGCGCTGTCGTTGCTGCGCGAGGCCGTGGAGGCGGCGCCGTCGGCGGAGGGCTGGTTCAAGATCGGCAAGATGCAGGCCGACGCGGGGAAGCTCAAGGCGGCGGCGGCGGCGCTGCAGGAGGCAGTGAAGCTGCAAGACTCGTACGCCGACGCGTGGTATCTGCTGGGGTTCGTGTTCAAAGAGCTGGGCAAGCGCGCCGAAGCGCGGCGGGCTTTCGAGCACTTCCTGAAGGTAGCGCCGCCGGACCATCCGGACGTCTCCGAGGCGCGCGATCAAGTATTCGACTTGGCGGGGGGGTGATGCGCGCTGCCGCCGCATTCGTGCTCGGGACGTGCGTGGCGGCCGGGGCCGCCGCGCCGGCTGCGGCGGACTCGCCGGCGTCGCCGCCGTCCGCGCCGTCGGCGCCGGCAGCGCCGGAGGTGGACGCGTCGGAAACAGCGGCCAAGGGCCCCGACGGCCCCTGGGTCGGCGTAGGCCTCGCCCTCGTGGGCGGGTACGGCGGCCGTCTGGCGCCGGGGCTGCGGCTCGAGGCGGGGCTCCCGCCGCGCCTGCGCCCGCTGCCGGGGCTGTCGCTCGTGCTTCCGGTCGTGGTGTCGTTCCAGCGCGTGAGCCTGCCCGACCCGCTGCCCGGCTCCTACACCGTGTTCGGGCTGACGGTCTTCCCGGGCGCGCAGTACGAGTGGCCGATCCCCATCCACACGAGCGGCCGGCCGACCGTGCTCGTCGAGGCCGGCGTGGGCGTGGCGATGACTTCGGTGCACGTGCCGGACATGGCCTATGCACCGGCCCACTGGGAGGTGCAGTGGCTCGGCGCAGGGCGCGGCGCGGTGGCGTTCCGTTACGGCTTTGCCTCGGGGCTGACGCTGGGCGTGCAGCCGCTCGGGCTCCTCTTCGTCGTGACGGCCGGCCAGATCGCCCTCTTCTACGAGGGAACGGTCTCGGTCGGGTGGCGGCTTCCATGACCAAGCTCGTTTTCGCGGCGGCGCTCGCGCTGCTCCTTCCCTTCGCCGCCGGCTGTCGCTGCGAGTGCGGCGGGCGGTTCGAGCCGGGCCCGGGCTGCGGCGTCGACGGCGAGCCGTGCGATGAGCACGCCGATTGCTGCTCGTTCGCCTGCACGCTAGGCGGCTGTGCCTGCGCGCTCGAGGGCACGCAGTGCTGGGTCGACGAGGGCTGCTGCGCCGGGCTCGCCTGCACCGGAGGCACGTGCGCGCTCGCCTGCGCCGCCGACGGCACGCCCTGCACCGACCCCGCCGAGTGCTGCTCGGGCGGCTGCGAGGGCGGCGCTTGCGCGTCGCCGCGTTGCAACGTCGACGGCGAGGGCTGCGCCTCGGCGCCCGATTGCTGTACCGGGCTCGCGTGCGTCGGTACGACCTGCCAGGTCTGCCTGGCCGTGACGGCGACGTGCACGTCCCCGGCGGAGTGCTGCAGCGGCCTGTGCGTGGGAAGCGCTTGCGCCTGCCGCGACCTCGGCGTCGGCTGCGGCGGAGACCCGGAGTGCTGCGGCGGCCTCACCTGCCAAGGCGGGGAGTGCCACTATGCGGTCTGCCGGGCGCCGGGCACGACGTGCGCGAGCCTCGTGGACTGCTGCGGCGGCGGCTGCGAAGGCACGGCGTGCTGCGCCGCGGACAGTGCGACGTGCGGCAGCGATCCGGACTGCTGCGCCGGCCTGACCTGCCACACGAACGGTGCCTGCGCGACGTGCCTTCCGACCGGCGGCGCCTGCGGCGGCGGCACCGACTGCTGCAGCGGCTCGTGCGGGGGCGGCGGCACCTGCGACTGCACGCCCACCGGCGCCCCGTGTGGGTCGGCGGCCGACTGCTGCACCGGCGCCCTTTGCCCGGCCGGCGCTTGCTGCCAGGACGTCGGCTTCGCCTGCGCCGCCGACGCCGATTGCTGCTCCGGGAGCTGCAACCTCGGCATGGGGCTCTGCAACTAGGAGCGCCGCGCAGCCCGACGCTCCAGGCGGTCGGCTTCCGGCTCCGGCTCCTCGTCCGCCGTTACTTGCTCGGTGCAAAGACGAAGGGGAAGACCGCGGCCACCTCGCCGCCGCCGGAGGCCGGGTACTTCAGGCGCGCCAGTGTCGAGGCGACGCAGCCGGCGACGGGGGCGGGGGCGAGCCCGTCGTCCTTGACCTCGGCGCGCGCGCGCCCGTCGCCGCCGACCGCGACGGTCACGACGACCTTGCCGGCGAGGTCGGGATCCGACTTCAGCGCATGCTCGTAGCAGGCCTGCACGCGGGCGATCTTCGACCTCACCACCGCGCCGACCTGCTCCGGGCTTACGCCGCCGCTGCCGCCGCCGTGAGTCGAGTAGGCCGCCGGGCCCGAGGGCGCGGGCGGCGCGTCGTCCTCCGGCAGGTCGCACGGCGGGACGTCGCACAACGGCGTCGCCGTGGGCGAGCCGGTGACGGCAATGGGCTCCGCTTCGAAAGCGCCCGCCAGGCCAGCGGCGCCGCCGAGCGCGCCGGTCGCGCCCCCGAACAAGAAGAAGGCGGCCCCGCCGGCGGCCGTCAAGACCATGACCGCCACCACCACCACCAGCGTGCGTCGATCCATCGCGCCATTGTAGCGCGTCCGGGGCGAGGCGCTGTATCGTCGGCCCGGAGGGACGCATGGCCAAGCGGACGGCGGTGTCGGCGGCTCTAGCAGTGGCGCTGGCGGTGGCGGCGGCGGGCGATGCGCGCGCCTTCTGCGGCTTCTACGTGAACGGCGCGGGGGCGAAGCTCTACAACAACGCGACGATCGTCGTGATGATGCGCGAGGGGATGCGCACCGTCCTCTCCATGCAGAACAACTATCAGGGGCCGACCGAGGACTTCGCGATGGTCGTCCCCGTGCCGGTGGTGCTGCACGAGGACAACGTCAAGACGCTGCCGCGCGAGATCTTCGAGCACGTTGACACGCTCGCCGCGCCGCGCCTGGTCGAGTACTGGGAGCGCGACCCGTGCTGGGAGCCTCCCAAGGAGGAGGAGGGCGACTGGCTGGACCGGGCAGCGAAGGGCGGCGCGGAGCCGCCCATGCCGAGCGGCGGGGAGGGCCACGGCGTCACGATCGAGGCGAAGTTCACCGTCGGCGAGTACGAGATCGTCATCCTGTCGGCGAAGGACGCGCTCGGCCTCGACACCTGGCTGCGCGAGCAGAAGTACAAGATCCCCGAGGGTGCGGAGCCCATCTTGCGGCCGTACGTCGAGGCCGGCAGCAAATTCTTCGTGGCCAAAGTCGACGTCAAGAAGGTGAAGTTCGAGGGCGGCATGGCCATGCTCTCTCCGCTGCGCTTTCACTACGACACGCCGGACTTCACGCTCCCCGTACGGCTCGGGCTGATGAACTCGGCCGGCACGCAGGACCTGCTCGTGCACATCCTGGCGCGCGGCACGCGCTACGAGGTGGCGAACTATCCGAACGTGACCATTCCCACGAATCTGGACGTCGCCGAGACGGCGCGCGATTCGTTCGGCGCGTTCTACGCGGCGCTCTTCGACGAGACGCTGAAGCGCAACCCGCGCGCGGTGGTGACCGAATACGCGTGGTCGGCGAGCTCGTGCGACCCGTGTCCCACGCCGTCGCTCGACCCTTCCGAGGTGGCGACCCTGGGCGCCGACGTGCTCTTCACGCCGGCCGAGCCGGTGCCGCCTTCCGGTGCCGCGCCGGCCTCCGCCGGGCCTGCGCCTGGTGCGGCCCCCGCTGCGCCTGCCGGCTCGCCCCCGGCCGTTGCGCCGGCGATGAAGATGGCGCCGCCGCCGCCGCCGCCCTCGCCGCCCTCGCCGACCGCCCCGGTGCCGCCCTCTTGGGCGATGGCCGGCGAGTTCGTGCTCACGCGGCTGCACGCGCGCTACACGAAGGACGCCCTCGGCGAAGACCTCGTCTTCCGCGCCGCGCCCCCCATCACCGGCGGCCGCGAGTGGCTCGTCGACGGCGACAAGCTGGAGAAGGGCGCGCGCCCCGCCGGTCCAGGGGAGACGAGCAACTTCCAGGCGCGCTACGCGATCCGCCACGCCTGGACGGGCCCCATCGCCTGCGAGCACCCGCGGCGCGGTGTGTGGGAAGGGCCGCCGCCCGGGCTGGACCGCCCGACCGGCCCCACCGCGGCGCGCGACCTGGCCTTCGCGCCGCGCGGGGGCGTGGCGCTGGCCTCCTACGTGCGCGAAGGCGTCCCCGAGCTGGGGCTGGCGGCGGGCGCCGCGCCCGCGCCCAGTGGCTGGAGCGGCGGCGAGAGCGGCGGCCGCGACGAGCGCGTCGGCACCAAAGGTTGCCTCGCCTGCGCCGTCGGCGTCGTGCCGCCGCCCGGCGGATGCGCCGCCGCGGCGAGCGGAGGCGGCCTGCTCGCGGCGCTGGCGCTGCCCGCCGTCGCGCTCGGGCTGCGTCGCCGCCGGCGCTAGGCCACCGGCACCGCCGTCGCTCCCCAGATCTCCGCGGCGTACTGGCTGATGGCGCGGTCGGAGGAGAACTTCCCCATGCGGGCGATGTTCAGGATCGCCATGCGCGTCCAGGCTTCGGGGTCCTGGAAGGCGCGGCTCACGCGCTGCTGCGCCTCGGCGTAGGAGGCGAAGTCGGCCAGCAGCATGTACTGGTCGCGCTTGACCAGGTCGTCCACCAGCCCTTCGAAGAGCTGCGGCTGCTCCGGCGAGAAGAAGCCGGTGCGGATCAGGTCGAGCACCGCCCGCAGCTCGGGGTTCTCGTCGTAGTGGCGCCACGGCTGGTAGCCCTGCAGCTTGCGCTCGGCGACCTCTTCCGCCGTGAGTCCGAACAGGAAGAAATTTTCGGCGCCGACCTCCTCGCGGATCTCGATGTTGGCGCCGTCGAGCGTGCCGATCGTCAGCGCGCCGTTCAGCGCGAACTTCATGTTGCCGGTGCCGGACGCCTCCTTGCCAGCGGTGGAGATCTGCTCGGACAGGTCGGAGGCGGGGAAGATCTTCTCCGCCAGCGACACGCGGTAGTTTGCCGCGAACACCACCTTCAGCCGCCCGCGCAGCCCGGCGTCGCCGTTCACCACCTGCGCCACCGAGTTGATGAGCTTGATGATGAGCTTGGCCGTCACGTAGCCCGGCGCCGCCTTGGCGCCGAAGACGAACGTGCGCGGCACGCCCACGGCGTCGAGCCCTTCGCGCTTGGCGCGGTTGAAGAGCGCCACGATGTGCAGCACGTTCAGCAGCTGCCGCTTGTACTCGTGCAGGCGCTTGATCTGCACGTCGAACAGGGAGTCGACGTCCACGTCCACCGCGTTGGCCTCGTGGAAGTAGCGCGCCAGCGCGAGCTTGTTGTCGCGCTTCACGTCGCGCACGCGCCGCCGGAACGCGGCGTCGTCGGCCAGCGGCTCCAGCCGGCGCAGCTGGTCGAGGTCGGTCACCCAGGCCGGGCCGATGGCCTCGGTGACGAGCGCGGCGAGGCGCGGGTTCGCGCACAAGAGCCAGCGGCGCGGCGTGACGCCGTTCGTCTTGTTGTTGAAGCGCTCCGGGTACATCTCGTTGAAGTCGCGCAGCACCTCCGACTTCAGCAGGCGCGTGTGCAGCTCCGCCACGCCGTTCACCGAGTGCGACCCGACCACCGCCAGGTGGGCCATGCGCACTTGGCGCGGCTCGCCCTCCTCGACGAGCGACATGCGCCGCGCGCGCTCGTGGTCGAACGGGTGGGCGTTGAGCACGGCGCGCAGGAAGCGGCGGTTCACTTCGTAGATGATCTGTAGATGGCGCGGGAGGAGCTGCTCGAACAGCGGCACCGGCCATTTCTCCAGCGCTTCGGGAAGCAGCGTGTGGTTCGTGTAGGCGATCGACCGCTGGGTGATGTCCCACGCCTTGTCCCAGGTGAGGTCGTTCTCGTCGACCAGGACGCGCATCAGCTCGGCCACCGCGAGCGACGGGTGCGTGTCGTTGAGCTGCAGGGCGACCTTGTCGGGGAACGCGTCGAACGTCTGGTGGGCGCGGCGATAGCGGCGCACGATGTCCTGCACGGAGCAGGCGACGAAGAAGTACTCCTGCTTGAGGCGCAGCTCGCGCCCCTGCATCACGTTGTCGTTCGGGTAGAGCACCTTGGAGATGGTCTCGGAGGCGTTCTTGTCCTCGACGGCGCGCTCGTAGTCGCCGGCGTTGAAGACCGACAAATCGAACTCCTCCGAGGCGCGCGCGCTCCACAGGCGCAGCGTGTTGACGGTGTCGTTGCCGAAGCCGGCGATGGGCGTGTCGTAGGGAACGCCTAGCACGGTCTTGGCGCCGACCCAGGTGGCGCGCAGGTCGCCGCCCGCGCCGGCGTGGCTCCATTCGATTTGGCCGCCGAAACGCACGCGCACCGTGTACTCGGGGCGCTCGATCTCCCAGGGGTTGCCGAAGCGCAGCCATTCGTCGGGGCGCTCGACTTGCCAGCCGTCGCGGATGAGCTGGTCGAAGATGCCGAACTCGTAGCGGATGCCGTAGCCGTAGCAGGGGAGGGCGAGCGTGGCCATGGAGTCGAGGAAGCAGGCGGCCAGGCGGCCGAGGCCGCCGTTGCCCAGCCCGGGATCGGGCTCGACCTGGCGCAGCGTCTCGACGTCGAGACCGAGATCGCCGAGCACGGCGCGGTAGGCGTCGTAGAGGCCGAGGTTCAGCATGGTGTCGCCGAGCGCGCGCCCCATGAGGTATTCGAGCGAGAGGTAGTAGACGCGCTTGGGGTCGGACCGGTAGTAGGTCTGCTGGGTGTGGATCCAGCGGTGGACGAGGCGGTCGCGCACGGCGAGGGCGAGGGCCAGGAAGCGGTCGCGGTCGGTGGCGGTGTGCCAGGTCTTCGCTTGCGAGAAGGTCAGGTGGTCGGTGAAGGCGCGAGCCAGCGTCTCGGCGCTGAGGCCGGTGCGGTCGTCTTCGACCTTGATGACGGTGCTGGGATCGCCGGCGTCGAGCGGGGAAGGGGGAAGCGCCTGAGTGCTCATGGGCGGTTTGTAAGCGATGCGGCGCCGGACGCGCAACGTCCGCCGAACGCGCCGCCGGACTCCTCGCCCTCGTCCGACGACGAGGCGCCCGACAAGATCGCCGGCGCGGGGCGGTGGCGGCTCGCCGTCGTCGCCGCCGCGGTCCTGGTGGTCGTCGGGCTCGCGGTGGCCGCCGTTTGGCAGGCCGGGCGCCTGGCGGCCTGGGCGCGCGGCGAGGCCGACCTATGGGGCGAGCCGCGCTATCGGCCGCCCCATGCGCCTTCTCCGGCGGCGCTAGCGGGCATCGACCTCGCGCGCGTGCACGCCGAGCTGCTCCCCGCTTGGGTCATCGCCGCGAGCCGGGCCGCCGAGCCCGGCGGCCGTGCGGCCGCCGATGGGGCGCTCGCGGCGGTGCGCGCCGCCGTCGCCGCCGATCCAAACCTCGACGCCCTCGCCGCCGAGCTCGGCGCGCTCGTGGCCGCCGACCCCGTGCGCAACGCCGACCGCATCCTCTATTTGAGCTGGGCCTGGAACGAGTACCTCGAGCAGCAGAGCCTGCCCTGGCGCCTGGACGGCGCCGTGCGCCTGAACGGCGGCGGCGGCGGTTTCTTCTACGCCAAGACCTACCACGTGCTCGCCGACCTGCGCGCCGGCGTCGGCGGAGCGAGCGTACGGGCGCGCTTGCTGGAGCGCGCCGACCACACGAACGTCGTGGAGCTGTACCTCGGCCGCTCCAGCGCCGACGCCGCCGTCATCGTCGACCGCGTGCGCGAGCTCGCCCTCGACCGCGTGTGGCCGCTGCTGGCCGAGGAGGCCGTCGCCGTCGCCCGCGCCGGCGCCGCCGACCGCGCCTTCGCTCCGTTCGTCCGCGCCGAGGTCGCCGCCGCGCTTCCCGCCGTCACTTACGCCGTGCTGCGCGACACCGCGTCCGACCGGGGCGCGCTGAGCGCCGCCGTCGACGCCATCGAAGCGCGCGCCGCCTGCGGGAGCGACCTGGTCGTCGTGCTCCCCTCCTGGAAGGGCCTCCCTGCGCCCGACTTCGACCGCCTGCGCCGCCTCGCCGCCGCGTCCGCCGGCCGGCGCTGCCCGGCCGTGACCTCCGACGAAGCCGAGAGCCTGATCGCGGCCTCGACGCGCCTGTCCGCGCGCACCGACCTCGACCCCGCACTGGGCGCGCTCGTCGCGTTCCTGGCGCGTGCCGTCACGGTGCACGAGGTGCGTCACGCCGCCGACGCGCTCGCCGCCGGCCCCGACGTTCCGCCCGCGTGTCCCGGCTGTCCGCCCGGCGTCGGCGACCCCGAGGTGCGCAATGAGCTGAGCGCCTATCTCGCCAGCTTCGCCGCCCTCGCAACCGGGTACTCGGCCCTGTTCCAGGCCTGCGCGCTCGCCCGCGAGGAGCCCGACTCCGCCCACGGCGTCGCCGTCACCGTCGCGCTCTCCGTCGTCGCGCCTTCCGCCGATTGCTCCGCCCCGCCCGCCGACCTCGCGCCGCTCGCCGGCGCCGCCGAGCGCGCGCTCTTCGGCCGCTCCGCGTCGATCACGCTTCCTGCCGACTTCCCCGCGACTCTCCCGCTCGAGGCGTTCTCGCTCTGACGGGGCTCGGGGCTAGTAGACGTCCTCGTCCTCCAGCGCCTTCTCCACCATGTCCTTCTTGGCGTCGTGGATGAGCTTGCGCACCTTGTTGTAGAAGCGCGGCAAAGCCAGCACGAGGCGCGCCCGCTGCTGCGCGCTCAGCACCGGACGCACGTCGGCGAGGACCGCCGCGTTCAGCGCCTCTTCCGCCAGGCGGTTCTTGAGGATCTTGTCGATGAGCGCGTCCACCTCGGCGTCGGACGCGGGCACCTTGGCGCCGGCGGCGCGCAGGTCGCGCACCAGCTTCTCGCGCTCGATCAGCAGCCCCTTGCGCTTCACGTCGTGCTTGTCGAGCACGGCGAAGAGCCTCTTCGCGGTGGGCTCGTCGAGATCGAGCGCCTCGGTCAGGAACATCGCGCGCATCGTCTTGATGCGGTGCTCGATCTTCGCGCGCATCTCGTCGGGCATGCCGCCGCCCGGGCCGGGCGGCCCCGCCTTCGCACCCGCGGACACGGAGGCCGGGGCCGGCGCCGCCGTCGGGGCCGGGGCTGCCGCGCGCGCGGCGCCGTTCCAGAGGATCGTCGTGACGGGGACGAGCAGCGCCAGCGCCGCGGCGAGGGCCGCCGCGGGCCGAAGCTCGTGGGAGCGGTACTTACACGAGGTCATCGATCGACACTTTCTCCAGAGCGCGCTCGATCGCGCGCAGCTCCTCGGCGCTGGCATCGCGCAGCGCCTCCTGTACATCCGACGCGCCGACGCCGTCCACCGCCGCCGCCGCGTCCTCCATCTGATCGTCGATCTCTTCGCCGAGCGCGTCGGCCAGGCGCGCGACCTCGTCGGCGCCAAGCGTGTCCAGCAGCACGGCCTCGTCGCCGCCGGCCAGCAGCGCGTCGCCGCCACCGTCGTCGCCGCCGCCGCCAGGCCCCAGCGCCGAGCCGCCCGCCGCGCCGTCGCCCGCCGCGCCCGCCGCGCCTGGCACCCCCTCGGCGCCGGGACCGCCGGGCGCAGACCCTGTCGCCGCGCCCGACGCTCCACCGGCCATCGCCGTCGCCGCCGCCGTCGCCGCCCCTGCCGGCGTCGCCGTGCCGCCGGCCGGGGCGCGCCACACCAGCGCGCGCGTCGCCACGATCGCCAGTGCCGCCGCCGCCGTCGCGCCCGCGAAGCCCAGCGCCCACGCCCGCCGCCGTCCCGCGCCCTCGCTCGCCTCGCCCGCGCCGCCGAGCCACGCCCAGAGTCGCGCCCACGCCCCCGCGCTCGCCTGCTCCTCCACCGTCGGCGCGTCCTTCACCTGCGCCCACACGCGCTCGGCGAAGCCGTCCCAGAACGCGCTGCCCGGGTCGGCCGTGTCGGCGGCACGCGCCGCCGCCAGCACCCGCGCCACCTCGTCGCGCTCGCGCCGGCACGCCGAGCAAGCCGCCAGGTGCGCCTCGCACGCCGCCCGCTCGGGCGCGCCCACCTCGCCCAGCACCAGCTCCACGACCTCGCTTCGCAGCCGCGCGCACGTCATGGTCGCTCGTCCTCGTCTCGCCCCGCCGCGCCGCCCCGCCGCTCCGCCAGCGCCCGCCGTAGCCGCGCCACGGCGTGATGGAAGTTCACCTTGGCCGTTCCCTCACGGCAGCCCATTGCCTGCGCCACTTCCTTGAAGCTCATGTCCTGATAGACGCGCAGGCACAACGTCATCTGCTGCTTGGGCGGCAACGTCTCCACGGCCGCCCGCACCGCCTCCGTCTCCTCGCGCGTGATGAGGCCGCCCGGTCCCAGCGCCGCGCCGCCGCCGTCGCCGCCGCCACCACCTGCTCCGGCCACGCCCGGCGCCTCGAGCGTATCGAGCCGCTCCAAGTCCATGGCCACCTCGCCGCGGCGGCCCCGGTCGCGGTGGTGGTTCTTGCAGAGGTTCACGGCGATGCGGAACAGCCACGTCCGGAACTCGCTGCGCCCCTCGAACGTGCCGATCGAGCCCATCGCCCGTACGAACGTGCGCTGCGTCAGGTCCGCGGCGTCGTCATGGCTTTTGACGAAGCGCCGCACGAACGCATACACGCCCCGCTGGTGGCGCCGCACCAGCGTCTCGAACGCGGCGCGGCTCTGCTGCGCGCGGAAGCGCGCGACCAGCACCGCGTCCGGCTCGTCCTCGCCCGGGCGGAGCGTCGTCGGCGGCGCTGGTCCTCGTTCGAGCGGCAAGACGTTCCGTGCCTCCGCCACCATTGTATGGGGTTGACCCCCGCGCGTCGCCGAAGTTAAAGGAGGACCGCGCGGCAGTTGGAGATTTGCGCGCCCGGGCGGGGCGATCATAATCAGCGGGACCGGCCACCCGCCGCGGCCGGCAAGGGAGCATGGCGAATCCTCCGGTGATGGGCGAACAGGGCGCGAGCGCCCCCCAGGCTCCTGACAACGTTGACGTTTCCCTTCCGGGCCCGGCGCCGGACGCGACGCCAACGCCCGCCCCGGCTGCGGCTGCGGCTCCGGGTGCGGCTGCGGCTCCGGGTGCCGCTGGGGCTCCGGCCTCGGCGGCCAAGGCCACGGCCGCGACCGCGCCGGCGCCGCGCGCGAAGGCCCCCCGCGCGGTGCGTCCGCGCGCGCCTGCTCGCCCCGACGCCGTCGTCCTCAACGAGAAGCCGCGGCGCGGCGTCGTCAAGACGGTGCTGCTGGCGCTGTGGCTCGGCTGTCTGATGGGGCCGGTGGCGGTCGGCTTCTTCGGCGCCTACCTCTACGTGAAGTTCTCGATCGACCTGCCCGACATCCGCTCGGTCGACGATTGGGCGCGCACGGTCGAGTCGGCCACGACCATCTACGCCGACGACGGCGAGCTCATCGCCGAGTTCAGCGAGAAGCGCCGCGTCGTCGTGCCCCTCTCCAAGATTCCGCCGCAGCTCGTCGAGGCGTTCATCTCCGCCGAGGACCAGAACTTCTTCACGCACGGCGGGGTCGACTTCGAGCGCATCGCCGGGGCGATCCTCGCCGATCTGAAGGCGGGCGGCTTCGTGCAGGGCGCCTCGACGCTGACGATGCAAGTGGCGCGCGGGCTCTACCTCAGCCCCGCCAAGAAGCTCGAGCGCAAGATCCGCGAGGCCATCCTCTCGCGCCGCCTGGAAGCAGCGCTCACGAAGGAGGAGATCCTCTTCATCTACCTCAACGAGGTGTACCTCGGCCACGGCGCCTACGGCGTGCAGGCCGCGGCGATGAGCTACTTCGACAAGAACGTCTGGGACCTGGACTTGGCGGAGTGCGCCACGCTGGCCGGGCTGCCCAAGGCGCCCTCGAAGTACTCGCCGCACGTGAACCCCGAGCGCGCCGCCGTGCAGCGGAAGTACGTGCTGCGCCGCATGATGGAGGACGGCTACATCTCGGCGGCGGAGCTGAAGGCCGCCGTGGACGAAGAGGTGAAGGTCAAGCCGGCGCAGACCGTGTTCGACCTCTACTACCCGATGCGCGACAAGGCGCCCTACTTCGCCGAGCACGTGCGCCGCTACGTCGCCGACAAGTACGGGCTCGACACGCTCTACAAGGGTGGGCTGAAGGTCTACACGACCGTGAACGTTCCCTGGAGCATCGCCGCCGAGGAGGCGCTCGACTGGGGGCTGCGCGCGCTGCACAAGCGCCAGGGATACCGCGGCGCCAAGAAGCACCTCGAGCCGCCCGACTGGAAGGCGTTCCTGGAGACGAGCGCCGGGTACTACGGCGACGGAGCGCTGGCGCGGGACCGTTTCTACTACGGGCTGGTGACGGCGGTCACGCCGCGCGAGGCGCGCGTGACGGTGGGCACGCACGAGGGGTTCATTCCGCTGGATCTGGGCAGCTGGGCGGCGAAGTACTCGAAGAACCGCCTCGTGAACAACACGCGCATCACCGATCTGACGAAGGCGATCGCCGCCGGCGACGTGGTCGAGGTGAAGTGGCGCCCGGACGAGGGGAAGAAGCCGCGCGCGAAGAAAGACAAGCCGAAGGACAAGACGGTCGCCGCCGCGGACTCGTTGCCGGCGGTGGTGCCGGAGCTCGGGCGCGTGGATCCGACGGCCGACGACGAGGCCGAGGGCGCCGCCGCCGCCGCGCTCGCCGCCGCCGCCGCGGGCCCGCCCGCCGGAACGCCGTACCGCTTCTCGCTGGAAGAGGATCCGGCGGTGGAAGGGGCGTTGCTCACGTACGAGCACGGGTCCGGCTACGTGAAAGTGATGGCCGGCGGCCACGACTACGACATGAGCGAGTACAACCGCGCGTTCCAGTCGTGCCGCCAGCCCGGCAGCGTCTTCAAGCCGTTCGTCTACTCGAAGGCGCTCGACATGGGCTACACGCTGGCGACGTCGCTGCCCGACGTCCCCATCAGCGAGTTCGACTGGAAGCGCGGCAAGAAATGGAAGCCGGCGAATTACGGCGGCGGCTACAAGGGCGAGGTCCTGCTGCGCAACGCGCTGGTGAACTCGATGAACCTGCCGTCGCTGCACCTCATCGGCATGGTCGGCCCCGACGCGGCGGCCGAGTGGGCGAAGTCGCTCGGCATCACCACGGACCTGACCTACCCGGTGACCGACAAGGACGGCGTCGTGACCTACCACAGCGACCCGACGCTCGTGCTCGGCGCCTACTGCGTGAAGCTTTGGGACGTCATCCAGGCGTACGGCGTTTTCGCGCGCGGCGGCACGCGCCCGCACCCCATCATCATCCGCAAGATCGTGAACCGCGACGGCCGCGTGCTCGAGGACAACACCGTCGCGTACGACCCGTTCATCCCCGCGGACGAGCGCCTGGACCGGATGCACGCCGCGCTCTTCGTGGCGCCCGAGCGCGTCATCGACGAGAAGACCGCCTGGCTGACCGAGTACCTGCTACGCAACGTCGTCCTCGGCGGCACCGGCGCTCCGGCGCGCAAGCTCGGTGTGCCCGCCGCCGGGAAGACCGGAACGACCAACGACGCCTTCGACGCCTGGTTCATCGGCTTCACCGAAGACTTGCTGACCGGCGTATGGGTCGGCTTCGACAACAACGAGCGCCCGCTCGGCGTAGGCGAGACCGGCGGCAAAGCCGCCCTCCCCATCTGGCTCCGCTTCATGGAGAAGGCCGTCGCCGGCCTCCCGCAAGGCGAGATCCCCGGCGAGCGCCCGAAGGGCATCGTCGGCGCCGTCGTGGATCCCAAGACCGGCCTCCTGTCGCCGACCGGCCACGGTGTCGCCTTCCCGTTCGTCCACGGCACCGTCCCCACCGACACCGCTCGCAGCGCCGACAAGCCCGACGCCGACATGGCCGACCGCCCCGAAGGCGGCTTCTAGACGCAAGGGCAAGGCGTGAAGTGAAGAAAGGATGACTTCCGGCGCCAGCCGCGGCCGTGTCGCTTAGCGCGGGCGGCGGCGCGAGGTGCGCAGCGCGAGGACGAGCGCGGCGAGCAGGGCGAGGGGCGCGCCGCCGGCCGCGGCGCTGTCGCGGGCGCCGGGCGTCGCGGTGGCGACGCGGCAGTGGCAACCGCCGCGGCCGCCGCCGTCGGGGGGGCCGGCGTCGCTGCCGCCGCCGGCGCCGGAGTCGAGGCCGCCGCTGGGCTCGGCGCCGCTGCCCATGAGGGCGACGGTCACGTTGGGCTGGGAGGGGACGGTGGTGGCGAACGTCAGGGTCGCCGAGAACGCGCCGAGGGAGTTGGGCGTCATCGACACGTTCACGTCGACGGCGTCGCCGGGGGCCAGCGTGACGCCGGCGGCGGGGAAGTCGTGGGCGAACGCCGTGGCGGTGGCGCCGGCCAGCGTCGCGGCGGTGATCGTCGCGTCGGCCTCGCCGGTGTTGGCGATGTTGATCGGCATCGTCGGGCTCGGCACGCCGATGGGCACGGCGCCGAACGACAGGCTCGTGGGCGTCACCGTCAGCATCGCGGTCACGCCCGAGCCGAGCAGCGGCACGTTGATGAGCGGCGTCACCGGCGCGTCGCTCGTGACGGCGATGTAGCTCGACGCGGGGCCGGGGGCGTCGGGGGTGAACGCGAGGTCCATGCTCAGCGACCCGCCCGGCAGGATCGTTGCCGGCAGCGACGGGGGCACGAGCACGACGAAGGACGCCGGGTCGGTGCCGCCCGCCACGGCGATGGCGCTGACGACGACGGTGTCGGTGCCGATGTTGTCCAGCGTGAACGTCAGCGGCGTGGACTGCATCCCCACCGGCCAGCCGCCGAAGTCGAGCATCGTCGGATCGGGGGCGAGCTGGCCGCTGACGCCGCTGCCGTCAAGGTCGACGACCTCCATCGGGTTCATGGGGTCGTTGGACGTCAGCGTCACGGTCGCCAGGTCGGCGCCCAGATCGACGGGGTTGTAGACGACGGACACGGGCACGCTGGCGGCCGCGGTCAGCGTGTAGGGCGTGGCGGGGAGCCCGGTGATGGCGTACTCCGCCGACGCGCCGCCGATGGTGATGCCGGTGACGCTGACGGCGCCGCTGCCGGTGTTGGTGATGTAGAAGAACTGCGGCGCGCTGCTGGTGCCGACGTCGACCATGCCGAAGCTCAGCGCGGCGGGCGTGACGGCGAAGCCGGGGATGACGCCTTCGCCCACGACCGGCACCACCAGCGACGGCGTGAAGGGGTCGTTGGAGTCCACCGTCACCGACGCGCTGTGCGCCGCCTGCACGGTGGGCGCGTACGTCAGCGTCAGCGCGAGGCTCGCGGTGGGCGCCAGCGTCACGGGCGGGCTCACGGGCACGCCGGAGAGCGTGAACGAGGCGGCGTCGGGGCCGCCGAACGTGATGGCGCTGATGTCGAGGTCGGCGCCGCCGGTGTTGATGATGGTGAGCGTCGTGGGGCCGGCCATCGCGCCCACGGGCACGTCGCCGAAGTCCACCGGGTTGGGGATGGCCGTGGCGGTCGGGTCGGTGCTGCTGAACGTGTAGGTCGTGCCGGCGAGCCCGGGCGCGTTGGCGCCGGCGGTGCCGCCGTTGGCGCCGGCCGCGCCGCCCGTCACCGACAGCGTGGCCATGGTCGCGTCGACCGAGCCGATGATCTTGATGCGCCCGCCGCCGCCCCCGCCGCCGCCGCCGATGCCGCCGTAGTTCGTGCCGTACGTTCCGCCCACGCCGCCGTTGGCGCTGACCGTGCCGGTGATGCTGCCGCCCGCCACCAGCATGAGGATGCCGCCGCCCGACCCGCCGCCGCCGCCGGCGCTGTAGGGCCCGTACATGCAGTAGGGGCCGCCGGCCCCCGCGCCGCCGTTCGCCGACACCGTGCCGGAGATGGTCAGGGTGCCGGAGGCGATGAGCGTGAGGGCGCCGCCGCCGTCGCCGCCCGTGCCGCCGACGTAGCACTCGAACCCGGGCTGCGCGTGCGCGCCGCCGGCGCCGCCGCCCGAGCCCATGTCGACGTCCATGCCCGACATGGTTCCGTAAGTTCCGCCGCCGACGCCCGGGGTCATCTCGCCGTCGCCGCCGACGCCGCCCATTCCGCCGTAGCCGGCGCCACCGCCGCCCGACGAGCCGACGTAGCTGCCGCGCTGCCCGCCGCCGCCGGCGCCCGGGCCGGTGCCGGCGCTGCCGTCGCCCATGGGCGAGGGCCCAGGGTTGCCCAGGCCGCCCAGCCAGCCGGCGCCGTCGGCGACGAGCGAGCCTTCGATCAGGATGGTGGTGGCGTTGATGACGGCGGCGCCGCCGGCGCTGCCGTCCCAGTCGGCCACGTAGACGGTGGTGCCGGCCGGCACCCAGAAAGTCCCGATGTTGGAGTGCGTGCCGGCGATCGTCGCGCCGGGCGGCGGCGTGAAATCGGCGCCGGCCCAGTCGGTGTCGCTCGTGAACTGGGCGTTGGCGCGCAGCGGAAGGGCGAACAGGACGGCCGCGGCGGCGCCGGCGGCGAACGCAGTGCGGAGGTAGGTCATGGTCGTGGCTCCTGCTGTGGGCGCAATGCTACACCTTCGGGGGCGTGGCCACCATGGAAGCAAAGGGAGAGGGGGACCGGGCGCCCGCGGGGCGGGGGCGGGTGCTGCGGCGCGCCGCGCTGGTCGCGGCCGGCGTTGTGGTGGGCGTGGCGTTGTTTCTGGGCTGGCTGTTGGGCACGGCGTCGGGGCATGCGCGGCTGCGCGCCTGGCTCGTGGAGGACGCGGCGCGCGCGCTCAACGGGCGGCTGGAGGTGGCGGCGCTGGAGGGCGGGCCGCTGCGGGGCTGGCGGCTGGTGGCGCCGCGCGTGCTCGACGAGACCGGCGCCGAGGTGCTCGCGGCCGAGGCGGTGGATCTGGAGCTGGGACTGGGCGCGGGGGGCGTGCAGGTCGTCTCGATACGGCTGGTGGCGCCGCGCGTGCACCTCGCCTGGCGCCCCGACGGCGTTCTCAACGTCGCCGCGCTGTGGCGCGAGCCGCCGCCCGGGCTACCGCTCGACGAGCGCCCGGCGCCGCCGCGCCTGCGCATCGCCAAGCTCGTCGTGGAGCGCGGCACGCTGGACTACGCGGGCCGGCCCGGGCCGGCGGTGGCGTTTTCGGACGTGGCGGGCGAGCTGAGCTTCGAGACTGCCGACCGCACCTCGCGGCTGCGCGTGGGCTGGCTGAGCGCGTCGCTGAAGGACGGTCCGGTGGCGCGCCTCGCCGGAGACGCGGTCTTCGGGCCGCGCCTGATCGATCTGCCGCAGGCGGAGCTGCGGCTGGGCGATTCGGTTCTCGAGGTGGAGGCGCGCTACGAGCGCCCGGAGGGGCAGCCTTCCACGCTGGACGTGGAGATCGGACGCGCGATGCTGGCGGTACCGGAGATCGTGCGCTGGCTGCCGGGGGCGCGGCTGCCGGACGGCGTGACCGTGCGCGGCTCGGTGCACGGCAAGGCCAGCGATCTGCGCGTGGCGGTGGCAGTCGACGGCGGCACGGCGGGCGCCGTGCAGGTGGAGGGCAAGCTGGGGTTCGTGGGCGTGCCGAGCTACGCGCTGGCGCTCCACGGCGAGGCGGTGGACCTGAACGCCTGGACGCCGGACCTGCCCCCGACGCGCCTGACGATCGACGCGACGATGGAGGGGCAACGGCTCGCGCCGGCAGCGACGGTCGGGCGCTGGACCATCAGCGCGCGCGGCGACGTGGGCGGGCTGGCGGCGGGCGAGCTGCGCCTGCCGCTGGCGCTCGACGCGGGGCGCGTGACATTCAGCGGCGCGTCGTGGGCGGCGATTGGGCTGCCCGACTTCGCGGGCGAGTGGAAGGACGGGACGATGCTGTTGCGCGCCGGCGCGGGCGGCGCCGCGGAAGCCGACAGCTGGGGAAGTCTGGTGCTGCGCTTCCAGGACGTGGAGGGCGAGACGCGCTGGGAGCTGCGCGTGGGGACTACGCTGCCGGAGCGCGTCCTCTACTGGCGGCCGGGCGCCGGCTGGAAGTTCGACGCGGGGATCCTGACGGAGTAGACTGGGCGAAACAACGCGGAGAATCGAATGCGACGGTGGAATGCATCGCCGGCCGTCCTCATGCTCGTACTTTGTGCGTGGGTGCTTCCCGGCTGCCCAACCGAGGACTGCGGCGACGGCGTCGCCGATCCGAACGAGGAGTGCGACGACGGGGCGCAGAACGCCAACCAGCCCAACCGATGCCGCGTGTATTGCGAGGTGCCTATCTGCGGCGACAACATCGTGGACGACTCGCCGACGTACGGCTGCGAGCAGTGCGACGGCTCGGCCGGCTGCCAGAGCGATTGCCGGACGATGCCGGCGTCGGCGACGTGCGGCGACGGCGTGGTGGACGCGGGCGAGGACTGCGACGACGGCAACACGACCAACCGCGACGGCTGCGAGTCCAACTGCACGGTCACGACGATGGCGTGCCTGAAGTAGGGTAGAGCGGGCTCCGCGACTCGGGCGGCCGGGCCTCGGGGCGGAACCCGGGCAGGCGCGCCGCCCACCGCTTCCGTTACACTGCGCCCGTGGATTCGTTCGCCGATCAGTGGGCGCTGGCCCGCATCATCGATTTGCTGCAGCACGCCGGGGCGGAGCCGCGGCTGGTAGTGGCGCTGGCCGCGGACGCCGAGGTGCGCGAGCGCGTGGAGGCGGAGCTGCGCCGCACCGGGCGCATCGAGCTGCTGCACCAGCCGACCGACGCGCAGGCGGTGGTCCCGCCGGCGCTGATGCGCCACCAGGGCACGCACTACAACAACCTGCTGTACGTGGTGGACGGTGTCGACGAGGCCGTCGCCGCGGGGGGCGATGCCTACCTGGCGGCGCTCGACCGCGCCACGCCGCTGCTTTCGCGCATCGGCACGTGGGTCTGGTTCTGGACGGGGGACCCGGTGACCTATCGGCGGCTGGCGTTCGGCGCGCCGGAGCTGTGGTCGCGCCGCGTGGCGGCGCCGGTCTTCTTCAGCGACGCGCTGCTCGAGCCGTCGTCGGGGTCGGGGTCGGCGTCGGCGTCGGTGTCGGGCTTGGGGGCGGGGGCGTCGGCGACCGTGAGCGCGGTCGTGCGCGACGCGGTTGAGCGGCTGGACGGCGACGACGTGGACGGCGCCGCGGCCCGTCTCGACGAGGCGCTGGGTGAGAAGGGCGAGCGCGTCGCGGATCTGCCGGAGCTGGAGCAGGCGGCGCTGTGGGCGCTGCGCGGCACGGCGCGCCTGCGCGGCGGGGAGCTGGTGGCGGCGCGTGACGCCTTCCGCCGGCTGAAAGACCTCGCCGGCCAGGTGCCGGCGCTCGGCCACGCGCGACTGCACGGGTCGGTGGCCGAGGTGCTGTTGGCAGCCGGCGAGCCGCGCCGCGCGCGCGAGCTGGGGATGCGCGTCGAGCATCGGGCGCTGGGGCTCGCCGCCGAGATCGAGCTGTGCCTGGGAGACCCGGCAGCGGCGGTGGCGCGGCTGTGCGAGGCGGTTCGGACGGCGCGGGCGTCGGGACACCCGGGGGCGGCAGGGCGCGCGCTGGTGCGGCTGGCCGAGACGCTGGGACGCCTCGGCGCGCCGGAGGACGGCGCGCGCGTGGCGGCGCGGGCGGTTGCCGAGGCGGCGGGGACGCCGGCGCACTGGACGCGGGTCGAGGCGCTGCGCGTGCGCGTCTGGTGTCTGCGCCGTGCCGGCGAGGCCGGCGCCGCCGCGGGCTGCCTCGCCGACTTGCGCGCCGCCGCCGGCGCGCCCGCGTCCGCTCCGTTGCGCGTGCGCGCGCTGATGGCGCTGGGCGCCGCCGAGGCCGACGCCGCCCAGGGCGAGGAGGGCGCGCGCCGCGCCGCCGACGCGTTCCGCGCCGCGGTGCGTGCCGCCGACGGAGGCGAGGGCGGCGGCGCGCCGGGTGAGGAGGCGACCGTGCCGGCGCCGGCCTCGCTGCATCACCGCGTGGAGGCGCGGATCGAGGCAGCCGCCGCGCTGCGTGCCGCCGGAAGCACGGCCGAGGCGACGCTGCTCGCCGAGCAGGCCGTGCGGCTGGCCGCCGGGGCGCGGCGCTACTGGCTGGCGGCGCGCGCCGCGCTGGAGCGCGGACTGGTCGCCCGCGCCCAGGTGGAGCAGGCGGCGGAGCGCGACGACGACGCGGCGCTCGGCGCGGCGCTCGCAGCGGCCACCGCCGCCTTCAACGACGCCGGGCACGACGCCGCGGCGGAGACGGCGTTCGTGGAAGTCTGCCGCGCCCGCGTGCTGCGCGCCGACGCCGCCTTCTGGGAAGGCGCCGAGGCGGACGCGCTGCGCCTGCTGGACAGCGCGGTGGACCTCGCGGGCGCGCGCGGCCTGGCGCTTTGGCGCTTCGAGGCGCTCGAGCTGCGCATGGCGGCGCTGGCGCAGACCGGCAAGGCCTCGCGCGCGTTCGCCGACCTCGTGGAGATGGAGCGCCTGGCCGCCGGCGTCGGCTATCCGGACCTGACGGCACGTGCGGATCTCCGCCGCGGCGACCACTTCGCGCGCCTCGACCTCGCCGCCGACGCCACGCAGCACTACGCGCGGGCCGCCGACGTGGCACGACGCGCCGGCGACGCCGCGACGCTGGCCGCCGCCGAGGCCGCCCCGGCCCGCCTTCGCGCTTGATCCCGCTAGGCGGAGTCCGCGTTCGCCGCGTTCGTGCTTGATCCCGCCGCGTTTCATGTGCTGGACTTTTGTCCAGGTAGGCAACTGGCCCGCCGCCGCGCGGCGCCGGTGCCACGAAGATCATGAACGAGCTGGTGGACAAGCTGCGGCGGAACCTGGAGCGCTGGCGCGCCTATTACCTGGTGGCGCGCGCCAGCGGCCAGGGGAAGCTGGCGCTGCGCGAGATCGAGCGGCTGGGCCGGCAGCTGGCCGCGGCGATCGAGACGATCGAGACGGCCGGCGTGCCGCGCGCCGCGCGCGAAGGCGCCTGGGCAACCGCGGTGCGCGCCACGGCGCGGGCGCGAGCGTTGCTGTTGCCGCGCACCGATCAGGTCGCGCGCGCGCTGGTGCCCGAGAGCCTTCCCGACACGCTTCCCCCCGCCTGACGCGCGGTCGCGCCGCCCGACGCGTGCGCGGCGACAAGCGCCGCCCAACCGGCGCGGCGACCGCGCGGCCCGACGCGTGCGCGGCGACAAGCGCCGCCCACCCGTGCACCGAGACGTTCCCGTCTGGGGGAGGTCGCACCCTTGTGCCATCGCCTCGGAGGCCGACGGCGGGTCGCGTGATAGGTTGACGCGATGGCGCGGCCGGTCATCCTGCTGGCGCACGGCGCGGGGCTGCCTTCGTCCTCGCCCTGGATGCAGGCCTGGCGTACGCACCTGAGCGCGCTGGGCGAGGTCGAGACCTTCGACTACCCCTACATGGAGGGGCGCCGCCGCGCGCCCGACCGGCTACCCGTGCTGGTGGCCGCGCATCGCGCCGCTCTGGCCGAGGCGTGCGCCCGCCACCCCGGCGCGCCGGCCGTTCTCGCCGGCAAGTCGATGGGCGGACGCATCGGCTGCCACGTGGCGCTCGAGGACCCGACAGTGCGCGCGCTGGTGTGCCTGGGTTACCCGCTGGTGGGCGCGGCGCGTGGCGACGTCCGCGACCAGGTGCTGCTGGCGCTGCGCACGCCAGTCCTCTTCGTGCAGGGGACGCGCGACAAGCTCTGTCCGCTCGACCAGCTCGCCGCGGTGCGCGCGCGCATGACCGCGCTCAGCGCGCTGCACGTGGTGGACGGCGGCGACCATTCGCTGGTGGCCACCAAGGCCCGCCTGCGCGCCGCCGGACTGGATCAGGCGCAGTCCGACCGTGCCGCGCTCGAGGCGGTCCGGGCGTTCCTGGCCGCGCTGCCGGCGCCCTGACGCTTTCCCGCGGAACGCGCGACCGCCGCCGTTGTCTCAAGCACGACGACGCCGACGACGCCGACGACGACGCCGACGCCGACGACGACGCCGACGACGCCGACGACGACGACGGAGCGCCCCATGGACGATCGATCGAGCCGCCTGCCCTCCGCCCTTCCGCCCTGGCTGACCCCTGCGCGCGTGGGCGTGCTGGCCGTGCCCGCGGGCGCCGTCGCCATGATCGCGCCGGTCGTGGCGGCGCTGCGCCCGCTCGGCTTCGGCTGGTGGACGACGTGCGGCGTGGCCGCCGCCGGCGCCGCGCTGACCGCTCTGGCCGTGCGCGCGCGCACGCCTGGACGCGCCGCGCTCTGGCTGGCGGCGGGCGGCGTCGTCGCCGGCCTGCTGGGTTTCGTGCTGTCCGTGCAACTGGCCCACTGGCGCCTCTGCATGTGGACGGTGGACGACCTCTGGACGTGCGGGTCATCGCTCACGGGCCTGCTGGATGACGACGATCTGTTCCTGCGAACGGGGCTGCGCGTCCACTTGGCGCTGGACGTCTCCATCGGCGCGGCGCTCGGCGTCGCCGGCGCGGCGCTGTCGGCCGCGGTGGTGCGCACGGCGCGGCGCGATGACCACGATTCCGCCGACTGCGCGCTGATCCTGGCGGGCGTCTGGCTGGCCGTGGGCGGCGCCGGCGCCGCGCTCGCCGGCGTGGCACTCGCCCGCGTAGTGCCGCTGGCGGTGCTCGGCACGACTCTGCTGGTCGCCGGCGCGGGCGCCGCCTTCCTAGGGGCGCGGGCGCGCGCGGCGCGCGACGCCTGGCTCGCGCGCGTGCTGGCGGGACGCGTGCGCGACTGGGCGATCGAGCCGCCGTGCGACGAAGACGCCGAGGCGCTCGCGCTGCTGCCGCCCTGCGACGGTGCGCTCTGCGGCGACGTCCTCGTGCACCGGCCGCCGCTCGCCGCCGGCCCGTACCGTGGCGATGCGCGCGCGCGCGTCGCGGTCGCGCGTCTCGATCCGGGACTCGCGTCGGTGGGCACCGCCGGCTGGGCCGTCTCGTCCGTCGCCGCGCTCCTGCTCGGCTTCGCCTACCTCTGGCTCGCCGCGAGCGAGCTGTACTGACGGCCCGCGCGCCGCGCCGCCGGCGCGCCCAGTGCTCCGTGGCGCCGCGCCGCGGCCCGCTGGCGGCGCGGCGTCCGTTGCGTCACGATGAGGCATGGCTCGCCAGCCGGCCGGCGTACGCGTCAGGCGCGCGTGGCTCTGCGCGCTCGCCCTCGCCGCGGGGGCCTGCGTGCCGCGCGGCAGCGACCTTCCGCACGCCTCCTGCACCAGCGACGGCGATTGCGAAGACGCCGACAGCGTCTGCTTCCACCAGGTCTGCGTCGGCGAGGGGCAGCTGCGTGTGTCGCTGAGCTGGACCGTCGTCAGCGACTTCGACCTGCACGTGCAGACGCCCGCAGGGCTGGAGATCTGGTACGGCAATCCGTCGAACGACGGCGGCTTCTTGGACGTGGACGACTGCGTCGGCGGACAGTGCGCGAACAATCCCAGCGGCGAGCACATCGAGAACGTCTACTTCCCCGACAACGCCGCGCCCGGCCCCTACATCATCTGGGTGATGAACTACGACGGGCGCGCCGGCGGCGAGTACACCGTGGAGACCAGCACGGGCGTCGTCTTCTACGGCTCGCTGCCGGCGGTGGGCGGCGCGGTGTCCGAGCCGATGACGTTCGAGTTCTGATGCGCGCCTTCCGCCCGGCCGCGTCCGCCGCGCGCGCCGCCCTCGCCGCGCTCGTGGGCCTGGCACCCGCGTGCCGCGGAGGCCGGGGCGCGCCCGCCGCCGCCGCGACCTCCGGCGACGCCGCGCGCGACGCGGGCGGGCCGCTGCCCGTGCCCGGCGACCCGTTCGAGGACGCCACCGCCGCCACGGGCGTGGTCTTCACTGACGTCCTGGGCGCCGAGCGGTTCGTGGGCGGGGGCGTGGCCTTCCTCGACGCCGACGGCGACGGCGACCCCGATCTTTTCGTCGCCGGCGACGAGCTGCCGAGCACGTTCTGGCGCAACCGCGGGGACGGGACGTTCGACTCCGCCGCCGCCGCCGCCGGGCTGGCGGGCGTCGACCGCGCGCTCGGTGCGGCCGTCGCCGACGTCGACAACGACGGCGACCCCGACCTCTACGTGCTGCGCGCCGGGCCGGATCGCCTCTACGTCAACGACGGCAGCGGCGCCTTCGGCGACCAGACCGCCGCGCGCGGCCTCGGCGACGACGCCGTCGGCACGGCCGCCGCCTTCGGCGACTACGACGGCGACGGCTGGCTCGACCTCTACGTGGGCACGTACCTCGACCCTGCCGCCGCGGCGCTGCCGTATCCGGACCGTTACCGCGGCTCGCCTAACCGCCTCTACCGCGGCACCGGGGGCGGCACCTTCGCCGAGGTCGCCGCCGCGCCGGGCCGCGTGCCCGACCCGACGCTCGCCGCCGCCTGGACGGACTACGACGGGGACGGCGACGTGGACCTCTGGGTCGTCAACGACTTCGGCCCGTTTTGGCAGCCCGACCGCCTGTGGCGCAACGACGGCGGCGGGGCCTTCACCGAAGTGTCGGCGGCGCTGGGCGCGGGCGCGCGCGTCTTCGGGATGGGCGTTTCTCCCGCCGACGTCGACGCCGACGGCGACCTCGACTTCTACGTCACGAACCTGATGGCCAACGTGCTGCACGTGCAAGGGCCCGGCGGAGCGTTCAGCGACGGCGCCGCCGCCGCCGGCATCGAGGTGCACGGCTTCCTCGATCCGGCGCAAGGCGCGCCCGTGTACCCGGTCTACGACCCCGCCGGCGCGCCCGACGAGGCGGCGATGGCGGCGTTCATGGCGGCGTACGCGCACCCCGAGACCGGCGAGTGGGGAG
>DASYRF010000392.1:0-18403 GCA_036004705.1 Myxococcota bacterium | reverse complement strand
CGGCGGCAGCGGCGGCAGCGGCGGCGGCGGACAGGGCGAGTCGGGCGGCGCGGGTCACGTCCTTCAGCATGGCTCACCGGAACGAGGAGTTGAACCACCATTCGGCGCCGACGCCGAAGAAGTGGATGGCGCGCTCGGAGGCGCGCGGGTCGAGGGGGTTCAGGAGGGCGCGGGCGTCGGCGTTGGGCAGCGCGACCGCATAAAGGATCCGTAGGTGCGGACGCGTGAAGGCGCCGCGCCCGAAGGGCGACCACGCCGGCATGACGGCGAAGCGCCAGGCGGCCGGATGGTCGCGCGCCCCGGTTGCCGCCGAGAGGTCGGTCGTGGCGACGCCCTCCCAGCTCGCCTGCAGGAGCAGCTGGGCACGGGCGAACAGCTGCAGCGTCAGGCGCGCGACGAACGCGCCCTCCCGCAGATCGTCGCGGTCGAAGACGTTGGGATCGGCGTCGTGGAACAAGCGCCAGTAGGCGCCGACGGTGAGGGCGGCGGCCCCGAGGTCGTAATTGGCCGACAGCCCGGCCAGCCATTCGGCGGCGCGGGCGGCGCGGCGGTCGACGTTCAGACCGTAAGGCACGCTCAGCTCGCCGTACGCGGCCAGCCCGCTGGCGGCGCGCAGGAAGACGTTCACGAACCCCTGGCGGGCGCCGAAGCCCCAGGCGCCGACTTCCACGCCGCCCAGCCAGCCCTGGTCGGCGGGGAGCGGCTCGGTGGTGCCGGCGGCGGGATCGGTGAGGGCCTCGCCGGCGCCGATGCGGTGCGCCTCGCCGTAGACGCGCACCTTGGCGCGCAGGTCGCCGGCAAGACGCCGCTCGTAGGTGGCCCGCGCCGAGGCGATGAAACGTGCGCGGTCCAGGTAGACGACGTCTTCGGGCACGAAGCCGGTGCCCGGCGCGGCGAGAGTCTGGAGCTGCCAGGCATCGTCGAGGCGGTTGAGGCCGGCGTGGAGCTGCAGCTCGAAGGGCGCGTCGTCGGGGCCGAGGCGGAGCGCGAGGCCGCCGCCGAGCGTGTTGAGGTCGTCGAGCGGCCAGAAGTCGAGCAGGTAGATGTCGTCGCCGCGCAGCATGCGCGAGCCGACCCAGGCGGTGAGGCCGGCCAGGCCGCCGAGGTGCGGCGCCTCGACGTAGAGGTTGCGCAGGGCGGCCTTGACGGCGAAGTCGCCGTCGAAGTGGAAGAGCGCGTCGGCGAAGGCGAGGGTGACGTGCACCGTCGCGGGGGCGGTCCGGTACCAGAGGTCGAGCTCGAGGTAAGTCTTCTCGTCGGCGCGCGGCCGGTGCGAGACAAGCTCGTAAGGCCGGCCGGGGTGGCCGCGCAGGTCGGTGGCGGCGAGGATGCGCCCGTAGCTGCCGAAGTCGAAGCCCCCGATCAGGCGGTCGAGGACGGAGCGGCTCTCCGCGGCGGGCGCGGCGGGCGTGGCGGGCGCGGCGGGCGGCGCGAGCGCGGACGCGGGCGAGGGGGCCGACGTTGGGGAGGGTGCCGTGGCCGGGCCCGCGGGCGCGGCAGGGCGGCTGTCGGCCGGGGCACTCTCGGGCGCGGCGGGCTCGGGCGGGGCGGGCGCGGCGTACGCGGCGCCGCCTCCCAGTCCGAGCGCGAGGACCAGCGCCGGGCGCACGAATCCGAGCGGAGGCACGGCGGCGAGTGTACACTCGCCGGCCGCGGAGGTGGACATGAAGCCCGTGACCGTCTTGACCGGTGCGTCGTCGGGATTGGGGCTGGCGCTCGCCCCGCGGCTCGCGTCCGACGGGCACGCCGTGGCGCTGCTGGCGCGTCGCGCCGAGCCGCTCGAGGCGCTGGCCGCCCGCATCCGCGACGGCGGCGGCGAGGCGCTGGCGATCGCCTGCGACGTCTCCGACCGGGCCGCCGTGCAGGACGCGGTGCGGCGCGCGCGCGCCGCGCTGGGGCCCATCGAGCGCCTGGTGGCGAACGCCGGAATCTCCGAGCCGACACCAGGCCGGCGCTTCGACGCCGCCGCCTTCGAGCGCATCCAGCGCACCAACCTGATCGGGCCCGCCTACTGCATCGAAGCGGTGCTGCCGGAGATGATCGAGCGGCGCTCCGGTCACCTGGTCGGCGTGAGCAGCCTGGCCGCCTACCGCGGCCTGCCCACCTGGGGAGGCTACTGCGCCAGCAAGGCGGGACTCAGCGCCCTGCTCGAGTCGCTGCGCGTCGAGCTCGGCCCCTACGGCGTGGCGGTGACCACCATCCATCCTGGCTTCGTGAAGACGCCCATGACGGAGAAGGGCGGGTCGCCCATGCCCTTCCTGCTGGAGCTGGAGGACGCCGCCGACCGGATGCATCGCGCCATCCGCGCGCGCCGGCGCCTGTTCGCGTTCCCCTGGCCGCTCGCCGCCGCCTCGCGCGTGGGCCGCCTGCTCCCCGCGGCGATCTACGACGCCGGCCTCCGTCGCGCGGCCAAGTAGGCGCCGCGGTCGGCGTCGTTGACCGATCGGCGCGCGCTTCCTACACTTCAAGGATGCGAAATGCTCTCGAAGGTGCGCGGCCGGGCCGCGGTGCGCGCGCGGCCCGCCTGGCGGCGGTGATTTGGACGGTCGCGGGCGTCGCCGGTGGCTGCCACTGTCACGGTGGCGGCGGCGGGCCGGGTGACGAGTGCCGCACCAACGGCGACTGCGACCCGGGGCTGTTCTGTAACCCGCAGACGCTGGTGTGCGAGGCGATCGGCACTGACGGCGGCGGCACCGATTCCGCCCGCGACTCGGGCGGCTCGCCCAGCGACTCCGGCGCGACGGACGGCGGCCTGCCGGGCGACGGGGGCCCCGGCATCGACTCCACGGTCCCGGGCGCCGACTCCACCGTCCCGGGCACCGACTCCGCGGTCACCGGCCCCGACTCCGGACCGCCGGTTTGTACGTGCAACGACGGCAACGTGTGCACGGACGACACCTGCGACGCGATCGGCGCGTGCGTCTTCACGCCCAACACGCTGGCGTGCAGCGACGGCAACGCTTGCTCGATGGGCGATACCTGCGGCGGGGGCACGTGCAACCCTGGCGGGTTCGTGAACTGCGACGACGGCAACACGTGCACGGACGACTTCTGCGCGCCGTCGATCGGGTGCAACTACATGTTCAACACCGACCCGTGCGACGACGGCGACGCCTGCACCACCGGCGACACGTGCAGCATCGGCGTGTGCGTGCCGGCGGCGCCGCTCGTGTGCGCCGACGACGGGAACCCCTGCACGGACGACGCCTGCGACCCGGGGTCGGGGTGCGTGTACCCCTTCAACAGCGACCCCTGCGACGACGGCAGCGCCTGCACCAGCGGCGACGCCTGCAGCGCCGGCGCCTGCAACGGCACCCTCGTCTCCTGCAACGACGGTCTGCCGGCGACCTTCGACTTCTGCGATCCGGCTGTCGGCTGCCAAAATGTCGCCGGCACCTGCTTCGCCGACAACTTCGACGCCGGGGCGGTCGGCACGCCGTGGACGTTCTCCGCCGTGGACGACGGCTCGGCCTGGCACTACCTGCTGGACCCCGATACCGTGAGCAACGTCGCCGCGGCGCCTCCGCCGGGGGGCACGGGGTGTGCGGCCTCGCCCCCCGATTTCTTGCCGGCCTTCAGCGGCGACACGACGCTGTGGTACGGGGCGACCGCCACCGGCAATTACAGCGCCACGATGATGTGCCTCGCGGGAACGGGCGGCACCACGGGGAACGCGACCTCGCCGGTCTTCGTCGTTCCAGGCGGCTCCACGCCCGAGCTGCACTTCTGGACCTGGTGGGAGATCGAATGCAGCGTCCCGGCGTCGTTCGACGTGATGACCGTGCAGGTGTCGGTGGCCAGCGGCCCGTTCACGACGGTGCGGACGATCAACACGGGCCTGCAGGCGTGCCTTGGCTTCGGCGCCAACGACGGCCTTTCGAACGGCGGCGCCTCTTTCGCCGCCGGAACGCCCAGCACGCCCAACGTCGACGGCTTCTGGCAGGAGGTCGTCGTCGCGCTGCCGGCCGCGCCGGCGTTCGACACCACCGCGCAGCTGCGCTTCGTCTTCAACTCCTCCGACGCGCTGCAGAACTACTTCCGCGGCTGGAGCGTCGACACCGTCTGGGTCGACTGCCCGTAGAGCTATCCAGGACTCCCGCTGCAGAGCCGGGTGCGGCGCCGGCCGAGCTGCGGAGAGTATGAAGAAATCGGAGGAGGGGGTTCCGTGCGCTGTGCGTCGGACACCACCCAGATTGTCCGAGCGCCGAGAATGCTTCGCCGACGGGGTCGCCCTTCGGGCGAGCCCTCGGCTCAGGGCACCGCTGCGTTTGCACGCCAGATTGTCCGAGGCGCGGCTTGACCCGGCGCGCCGAGGTGGCGAGGATCCTCGCGCGTGAGAGACCGATCGTGGCGACGGGTACGGGCTTCGGCATGGGGAGCCGCACTTGCCCTCGTGATCGTGGGGCCAGGCGTGCGGGACGCCGCCGCCGCGCAGCGGCTCATTCGCCGGTTGGATAGCGCCGCCGGGCTTCCCGTCGACAACGTGACGGCGCTGGCGGAGGACCCGGCGGGCTTCCTCTGGATCGGTACCGTGGGCGGCATCTGCCGGTATGACGGCGTTTCCGTCCGCCGCTGGGCGGAGCGCGCGATCTACGCCGAGGTGCGCAAGCTCGCGGTGACGGCGGACGGCTCGGTGCTCGCCGCCATTCATGACGGGCGCGTGATGCGAGTCGTGGGCGACGACGCGTTCCCCGTGGCCGGGCCGGACGGACGCACGCTCGGCGAGGTGAAGGACTTGTTGGTGGATCGGCGCACGGGTGCCGTCTGGGTGGTGTCCGGCCGCGCGCTGCTGCGCTGGCGACCCGGCGGCACCTGGGACGAGCCGATGCGCGACGCGGCCGCCGGCGAGCGCGTGCGGCACGTGGGCGCGGGCCGCGACGGCTCCATGCTCGTGGTCATGGACTCCGGCGTCTGGCGGCTCGCGGCCGCCGGCGGCGCCGAGCGGCTCGCCGTGCTCGAGCAGGTCGTCGACGCGGTGGACCTCCCGGGCGCGGACAAGGGCGTGATCGCGGCCGTGTGGGGTGGGCGCCTCGTCGAGATCCGGCCGGACGGCACGCTCCTGGAGCGCCTCAAGCTGAGCGCCCGCGCGATATCGCTCGCCGTGCGCGGCGACACGGTGTGGGCGGCCTTCGATCACGTGCTCGCCGCCGTCCGCGCGGGCCGCGCCGTGGAGATCCTGGGCGCGAGCGAGGGGATCTTGAGCGGCGGCCCGATGCTCGTGGACCGCGAGGGCAGCCTCTGGCTCGGGACGTTCAGCGGCTTGCTTCAGTTCCCCGAGCCGGAGACGCGGTCGTACGGCGACCGCGACGGCCTGCCGTCGCCCCACACGCGCTTCCTCGCCCGTGACGAGGAGGGCTTGTGGGTGGCCACCTGGGGCGGCCTAGGGCTGCTGTCGGAAACGGACGGCCTCCTGCACGGCACCAAGCTCGAATCGTCGGAGCCGCGCCTCCGCGGCCGGATGTGCGTCGACGGGGACGGCGCCTGGTGGTCGGACGTGGGCGGGCGCATCGTCGAGCGCCGCGGCCGGGCGTTCGCCTTCTACGGCGAGCCGAGCGACCTCCTCGGGTCCTGCCGCACCGCCCCGGACGGCACGGTCTGGATCTACCTGGGGGCGCGCCGCGGCCGGCTTTATCGCACGGCACGGGCGCCGGCTGGCGCGGCGACGGCCGGGGCGCCCGCGCTGGTGGCGGAGCTGGAGCTCCCCGGTGAGGACGATCCCGGCCCGCCTCTCCTGGAGGATCGCGCAGGGCGTTTCTGGATCGCGCCCGGCGAGCGGCTGTGCCGCACCGACGCGGCGGTGCTTCGCGGACTGGCCGGCGCCGCGCTGCCGGCGACGCGCTGGACGTGCGACGCGCTCCCGGGCGCCCTCTTCGTGAGCGACCTGCAAGAGACGCCCGCCGGCACGCCGTGGGCCGCCACCGGCCGGGCGGGGCTTTGGCGCTGGACGGGCGCGCGTTGGGAGCCGCTGCCGGGGTCGCGCGCCTTCCCTTCGCCCGTCGCCTACGGGATCTCGCCTTCTCCGACGGGGGGCGTCTGGGTCACGTCCGCCGGGGCGGCGCTGCGCGTGGAGGAGCGCCCCGACCTGCCCGACGGCTGGCGCGTGCTCGAACGGCTGCACCACTGGCATGGGCTGCTCACGACCTACTGCGACGACCTGATTGAAGACGAAGACGGGAGCTTGTGGCTCGCCACCGCGACGGGGGTGCAGCACCTCCCGGCGGCGGTGCGCCGCGCGCCCATCGAGCCGCCGCCTGTCGTGCTCGTCGAGGCAAGGGTCGACGGCGAAGTCCTCGCGGTCGACCGCGCGCTGGAGCTGCCGTTCCGCCGCAACCGGCTCGAGCTTCACTTCGCCGCCCTGACGTTCCGCGACCCGACGCTGCTGCGCTACCGCTTTCGCCTGAGCTCCGACGCGGGCTGGACGGACGTGGTCGGCCGCCCGGTGCTCCAGCTCGTCGACCTGGCGCCCGGCGCGTATCGGGCCGAAGTCGTCGCGTCGCTCGACGGCGCGCGCTGGACGCCCGCGCCCGCCGGCCTCTCCTTCGTGGTGCTGCGGCCGTGGTACTTGGAGCCGTGGGCGGTGGCGTCGCTCGCGTTGGCCGTCGCCGCGCTCCTTTACGCGGCCTACCGGATGCGCCTCGCCTCGCTGCTGCGCCTCGAGCGCCAGCGCGCCCGCATCGCCATGGACCTGCACGACGAGATGGGCTCGGGGCTCGGCAGCATCGCGCTGCTCGGGAGCATGGCCGCCGACGGCGACGTGCCCGACGGCGAGCGGCGCTCGCACGCGGCGCGTATCGCCGAGACGGCCACGGAGCTCGGCCGCGCGCTGGGCGACATCGTCTGGTCTCTGCGCGCGCGCTCGGGGACGCTGCAGGCGCTGGCCGACCAGCTGCTCGCGCGGGGCGGCGCGCTCTTTCCCGGCGGCGGCGCCGACCTCGTCGCCGACTTGCCCGAGGCCTGGCCGCCGCTACAGCTGACGCTGCCGGTGCGCCGCAACCTCCAGCTCATCGCGCTGGAGGCGCTGCACAACGCCGCGCGCCACGCGTCGGCGAAGCGGGTCGTGCTGGGGCTCGCGCCCGCGGGACTGCGCCGGTGGCGCCTGTGGGTGCACGACGACGGGAGCGGTTTCGACGTGGCCGCGGCCGACGCCGGCGCGGAGGCGCGCGCCACCGGTGGCCTAGGTCTCGGTAGCATGCGCAAGCGCGCCGAGGAGATCGGCGCCCACCTCGGGGTGGACAGCCGCCCCGGCGGCGGAACGCGGGTGACCGTGACGTTCCGCCCCACCGCCGAGGACGTGGCGGCGCCGCCCCGCCGCGCGCACGGGCGCGCGCGCGAAATCACATGAACATGCGACGGCGGTGCGCGCCGGGGTGTGCGATGGTGGCGTGTAGGGAGCGCGCGTGCAGACGCCCATCCGTACCGTGATCGTCGAGGACGATCCGCGTTATCGCGAGGGGCTCGAGCGCCTGCTCGCGCGGGCCGCGGGGTTCACGGTGTGGGGATCGTACGGGAGCGCCGAGGCGCTGTTCGGGGCGGCCGGCCCGGCGGCCGGCGCGCCGTTCGACCTCGCGATCATGGACGTCGGGCTACCCGGGCTCGGGGGCATCGAGGCGACGCGCCGGATCAAGCGGCGTTGGCCGGAGGTGGCCGTCGTCATGCTCACGGTGTTCGAGGATCCGCCGACCATCCTCGGCGCCATCTGCGCTGGGGCCGACGGATACACGCTGAAGAGCACGCCCGCGGGCGAGCTGGTGGAGATGTTGCGCTCGGTCGCGGACGGCGGCGCGCCGCTGACGCCGGGCGTCGCGCGGCAGGTCCTGGACCTCGTGCGCGCCGGACGGCTGCCCGCGCTGGCCGCGCCCGGCGTGCGAGCGGCGGAGACGGTGGACGCGCCCGTCCTCACGTCGCGCGAGCAAGAGGTGCTGCGCGGGCTCGTCCGCGGGCTGTCGTACAAGCAGATCGCCGCCGAGCTGTCGTTGAGCCTCGACACGGTGCGCAGCCACATCAAGTCGCTCTACAAGAAGCTTCAGGTCCACAGCATCGCCGAGGCCATCAGCCGTACCCTGCACGCGAAGCTGCTGTAGGCGGGAGCGGACGCCGCGTCCCCGCGCGGCGGCGCATTTTCACATCAACATGCAGGTATCGGACGGCGGGGCGTGCCGGCGACCATGGCGCCGGAGGCACCATGGGCACACGCGCACGACGGGGCAGGCTGGCTCTCTGCGTCATCGTCTCGCTCGCCGCGGCGCATGCGTGCGCACGGGGCGGCGCAGAGGACGACGGTCGGCGCCCTGCTGGCGCGCGCGACGCGCCCGGCGTCACTGACGCGTGGCGGGCGTCGACGCTGGACTGGATGGCGGCCGAGGCGCGGGCGCCGCAGCCGATGCCGTGGGGGTACGCGCTGCGAGGCGGCGGGCTGAGCCTGCGGGCCGACGCGTTCGGCGTGGAGATCGACGGCGCGCGCTTCGAGACGGGCGCCGACGACGCGGTCGTGCCGGAAGCGGAGGGGAGCCGGGTCGTCTACCGCCGCGCGGCGCTCACCGAATGGTACGAAGCGCGGGCGGAGGGCATCGAGCAGGGCTTCGACGTGTACGAGGCTCCGCCGGACGGCGGCGACCTCGTCGTGCGCGTCGCGGTCGACGCGCTGGAGTCGCCGCGCGCCGTCGCCGGCGGCCTCGCGTTCGGCGAGCTGCGCTACACGGGGCTGCGCGCCTGGGACGCGGCGGGCGTGGAGCTGGCGGGCGCCATCGCCTGGGACGCGGCCGCGGGCGAGATCGTGCTGCGCGTCGACGGCGCCGACGCGTCGGCGGCGCTCTTTCCGGTGACGCTCGATCCGCTGTTCGGGCCGGCCTACTGGACCGCCGAGTCGAACCAGGTCAGCGCGAGCTTCGGCTACTCGGTCGCGTTCGCCGGCGACGTGAACGGCGACGGCTTCGGCGACTTCCTCGTGGGCGCGCCGTACTACGACAACGGCCAGACGGACGAGGGCCGCGCCCTTCTGTTCCTCGGCTCGGCCTCGGGGCCCGCCGCGAGCCCGAGCTGGACCGGTGAGCCCGACCAGGCGAACGCCTACTACGGAAGCTCCGTGGCCGGCGCCGGCGACGTGAACGGCGACGGCTACGCCGACGTGATCGTCGGCGCGCCGAAGTTCGACAGCGGCGAGCTGAACGAGGGCCGCGCCTACCTGTATCTGGGCTCCGCGGCCGGCCTGGCGGCGACCGCCGCGTGGACCGCCGAATCGAACCAGGCGGGCGCCCGTTTCGCGGAGGCCGTTGCATCGGCGGGAGACGTGAACGGCGACGGCTTCGCGGACGTGCTCGTGGGCGCCTGGCTCTACGACAACGGCCAGTCCGACGAGGGCCGCGCCTACCTTTACGTCGGCTCGGCGACGGGGCTCGCCGCCACGGCCGCGTGGACGGCCGAGAAGGACCAGGCCGACGCGCATTTCGGCTCGGCCGTGTCGTCGGCGGGAGACGTCAACGGCGACGGCTTCGGCGACGTGGTCGTGGGCGCGCCCCTGTACGACAACGGCGAGGCGGACGAGGGGCAGCTGTTCGTGTACCTGGGATCGGCCGCGGGCTTGTCGGCCGTCGAGGCGTGGGCCAACGACTCGGATCAGGCGTTCGCGGAGCTCGGCATCGCCGCGTCGTCGGCGGGAGACGTGAACGGCGACGGGTTCGGCGACGTGGCCGCCGGCGCCTTCCAGTACGACGCCGGTGAGGCCGACGAGGGGCGCGCTTACGTGTACCTCGGGTCGGCGACGGGGCTCTCCGCCACGGCGGCGTGGACGGCGGAGTCGAACCAGATCGCGGCCGGGTTCGGCCAGGCGGTCGCCGCGGCGGGAGACGTGAACGGCGACGGCTTCGGGGACGTCGTCGTCGGTGCGTACGGCTTCGACAGCGGCGAGACGAACGAGGGGCGCGCGTTCCTCTACCTCGGCGCCGCCACGGGCCTCGCCACGCTTCCGGCGTGGACCGCCGAGCCGAACCAGGCAAACGCGCTCTTCGGCTTCTCGGTGGCCGCCGCCGGCGATGCGAACGGGGACGGCTTCGGGGACGTGGTCGTCGGCGCCGAGCTGAACGACGCCGGCGAGACGGACGAAGGGCGCAGCTACCTCTACGTCGGCCTCGCGACGGGCACGGCGGCCACCGCGGCGTGGACCGCCGAGTCGAACCAGGTGAACGCGAAGTTCGCCGCCACGTCCATCACTCCCATCAATCCCTATTGCGCGGTCGCCGCGGCCGGCGACGTGAACGGCGACGGGCTCGGCGACGTGATTGTCGGCGCGCCGGGTTACGACAACGGCCAGACCGATGAAGGGCGCGCGTTCGTCTACCACGGTACGGCGTCGGGCCTCGCCACGGCGTCCGCCTGGATCGCCGAATCCAACCAGGTCGGGGCGCAGTTCGGCCGATGCGTGGCCGCGGCCGGCGACGTGAACGGGGACGGCTTCGCCGACGTCCTCGTGGGCGCGCAGTTGTTCGACAATGGTGAGACCGACGAAGGGCGGGCGTTCCTCTACCTCGGCTCCGCGGCGGGGCTGGCGGCCACGGAGGCCTGGACCGCCGAGGCGGACCAGGCCAATGCGAACTTCGGGCTGGCGCTCGCCGGCGCAGGGGACGTGAACGGCGACGGCTTCGCCGACGTGATCGTCGGTGCGAAGAACTTCGACAACGGCGACGTCGACGAGGGCCGAGCCTACGTTTATCTCGGCTCGGCCGCGGGTCTGGCCGCCACGCCCGCCTGGACCGCGGAGACGAACCTGGCGGGCGGGGAGTTCGGCGCAGCGGTCGCCTCCGCCGGAGACGTGAACGGCGACGGCTTCGGCGACGTGATCGTTGGCGCGCCGTCGCTCGACAACGGTCAGAGCGACGAGGGGCGCGCCTACCTCTATGTAGGCTCCGCCGCAGGTCTCGGCGCCACCGCTTCCTGGACCTACGAGCCGAACGTGGTGGCTGCGTTCTTTGGCGCCACGGTCTCGGCCGCCGGGGATGTGAACGGCGACGGCTACGGGGACGTGCTGATCGGCGCGGAGGGAACTTCGAGCACCTATTCGTCCGAGGGGCGGGCCTCGCTCTTTCTGGGCTGGGGGGGCGCGGGGGGTCTCTTGCCGAGCGCTTCATGGAGCCTCCTCGGAAGTCAGACGCTTGCCTATCTCGGAGCGAGTGTGGCCGCGGCGGGCGACGTCAACGGCGACCGCTTCGCCGACGTGCTGGTGGGGGCCCCCACGTACGACAACCCGGAGGTCGACGAGGGCATCGCCGTCGTCCATCTGGGGTCGGCGACGGGCCTCGCGACCCTTCCGCTGCGGACGCTCGATTCCAACCAGGTGGGTGCGGTGCTGGGGGCAGGGTCGGGAATCCTCGACGCGAACGGCGACGGCTTCGGCGACGTGCTCCTGGGCGCCGCGTACTATGGCAACGGCGAGATCCAGGAAGGGCGCGCGTTCCTGTATCTCGGCGGCGACGGCGCGCCGGGGCTGAGCCGCGGGTTGATGCAGTACCGGGCGGACGGCACGACGTCGATCGGCGTCGGCGGGAGCGCCGGCGGCGGCACGGTGCTCCTGCGCGGGCGCGTGACGCAGGAGGGGGGCGTGGGCGGCCTCTTGCGCCTGGAGGTCGAGGTCAAGCCCTCCAACGTGCTCTTCGACGGCACCGGAACGGTATTTTCGGCGCCGGTGGCGGCCGGCGCCGTGGCGACCGCCACGGTGAGCGGCCTGGCGTTGGGCGCGTACCACTGGCGCGCACGCGTCGCCTACCCGGTCGAGATGGGATGGGGGCGCTGGATCCCGTTCGGCAGCAACCCCGAGCCGGACCCGGACTTCCGCGTGCTGCCGTTCGCGAACGGCGTGGCCTGCAGCGCCGGCGCCGTGTGCGCGAGCGGGAGCTGCGCCGATGGCGTGTGCTGCGACACGGCCTGCGGCGGCGCGTGCGATCGCTGCGACCTGGTGCCGGGCGTGTGCACGGACGACGACGCGGCCTGCACGGGGAACTGCGCAGTGTGCACGGCCGGGAGCTGCGGCCCCGACCCGGCGCTGTGCACCGGGGGCTGCGACGCGTGCACGGGTGCGGGTGCGACCTTCAACTGCGCCGGCGACGCGACGCAATGCCCGGGGGCCTGCGAGGCCTGCACGGGCGGAGGCACGAGCTTCTCCTGCACGTTCCTGACGCCGACCACGGTGTGCCGGCCGGCGGCGGGCGTCTGCGACGCGGCGGAGAGCTGCACGGGCGCAGCGGCGACGTGCCCAACCGACGCGTTCGTCTCCGGCACGGTATGTCGCGCCGCGGCCGGTGCCTGCGACGTGGCGGAGAGCTGCACGGGCGCGGCCGCGGCTTGCCCGGCCGACGGCTTTGCGCCGCCCTCGACCTCGTGCCGCGCGACCGCGGGCCCCTGCGACGTCGCGGAGAGCTGCAGCGGTGTTGGCCCGGCGTGCCCGGCCGACGGGTTCGCGCCGCCGGGGACGTCCTGCCGTGTCGCGGCGGGGCCGTGCGACGTGTCGGAAAATTGCAGCGGCACGGGCGCCGCTTGTCCCGCCGACGGCTTCGCGCCGCCGGCGCTGGTGTGCCGCGTCTCCGCGGGAACGTGCGACGTGGCGGAGAGCTGCCCGGGCGCGTCCGCGGCGTGTCCTGCGGACCTCGTCCAGCCGACGGGGCTCACCTGCCGCGCGGCCGCCGCCTTCTGTGACGTCGTCGAGGCGTGCGACGGCGTGGGCGGCGCTTGTCCGGCCGACGGGTTCGCGTCGCCGGGCACGCCTTGCCGCACCGCGGCCGGCGTCTGCGACGTCGCCGAGAGCTGCACGGGGCTCGCGCCGGCGTGCCCGGCCGATGCGTTCGCGCCGCCCACCACGGTGTGCCGTGCCGCCGCGGGACAGTGCGACGCGGCGGAGACGTGCTCGGGGGCGGCCGCTTCCTGTCCGGCCGACGCCTTTGCCAGCGGGCCGTGCAGCGACGGCAACGCCTGCACGAGCGGCGACGCTTGCAGCGCCGGCGCCTGCGCGCCGGGCGCCCCGACGGCCTGCGCCGACGGCAACCCTTGTACGGCGGACGCCTGCGACCCGGCCGTCGGCTGCACGACCGACGCGAGCCCGCTGGAGGGCGCGGCGTGCGACGACGGCGATCTGTGCACCGTCGGCGAGACCTGCATCGGCGGCGCGTGCGGGGGCGGCGGACCGAACGGCTGCTCCGACGCGCTCCCCTGCACGGCCGACGCCTGCGACGGGGCGGCCCAGGCGTGCACGAACGCGCCGGTGGCGAACGGGACGCCGTGCGCAGCCGCCGGGGGCTGTCTGACGGGCGGCACCTGCACCGGCGGCGCCTGCAGCGCGGTGACGCCGGCCCCGGCCGGCACGCCGTGCGACGACGCCAACGCGTGCACCGCGACCGACGTCTGCGACGGCGCCGGTCTTTGCGCGGGCGGCGCGCTCGCCTGCGACGGCTTCGATCCCTGCACTGCGAACGGCTGCGACGCGGCGACCGGCTGCACCTTCGCCGCGCTCGCCGACGGCACTCTCTGCGACGACGGCGACGCCTGCACCACTGCCGACGCCTGCGCCGGGGGCGTGTGTACGGGCAGCTCCGTGGCCGGTTGCGGGACCGACGCCGGCAACGGCGGCACCACGGACGGAGGCGCCTCCCCCAGCGACGCCGCCACCGCCGCCGACGGCGGGTCCGCGCCGCCCGATGGCGCCGCGGCCGACGCCGCCTTCGCCGTGGACGCCTCGCCGCCCGCCGACACGGGCGTCGCATCCGACGCCGGCCCCTCCGACCGGCGAGGCTGCCAATGCCGCGTCGTGGCCGCACGCGGCGCGCCGGCGTCTTCCTCTGCGTCGTCGCTGCTGCTCGTCCTGCTCGCCCTGCCGATAGCCGTGCGCGTTCGGCGGCGCCGCGCGCGGCGGCGCGGCGAGCGGCGCTTCAGCGAAGCGAGGTCTGGCCGCTAGCGGGGCCCGCGGCGGAAGAGGGCCAGCGCCGCGTCCCCGCCTTCGCCTGGGGCGAGGAGCACGCCTATCTCCAGCACGAGACGCGCGTCCTCGCGTGCGAAGGCCGCGGCGGCGGCGCGCTCGTAGTCCGCGTCCCCCACCAGCCGCGCCAGCACCCAGTCGGCGACGTCGGGCGGGCGGCCGCCGGCGAGGTCGGTCTTGCGCAGCGCCGCCGCCTCGGCGAGCTCGGCCTGGGCGCGCAGCGCCTCCCGCACCGCGGCGCCGTCCGACCCGCCCAGCAGGCGGTCGAGCAGCGTGCTCATGTTGTAGGTGCGAAAGTCCGCGGCCATCGCGTGCGCCAGCGCCGGCGCCGTCGCGGCTGCCTTCCAGACCGCCTGCTCCACCAGCGCCCACGCCAGCTCGCCGCGCGCGCCGCACGACGGCCAGGCGCGATCGGCGTCGCGCAGCGCCGTCACGGCCGCCGCGGCGTCCGCCAGTCCGCCGCCGATGAGCGCCCGTTGCCCGAGCCGGAAGGCCAGCAGCGTCTTGGCCGCCGCCAGCGTCGGCTTGTGCCCGCTGTGCGCCGCGTCCTCCACGGCCTCTTCCAGCCAGTGCACGGCCGTGTCCAGCTCGGCGCGGATGCGCGCGTCGCTCTCGCCGGCGACGAACGCCCGGCGGATCTCCACGAGCCCACCGGTGTCGAGCGCGCCGGCCGCGCCGACTTTCGCCGCCAGCGCGCCGAGCGCGGCCACGTCGCCGGCGTCCGCGTACCATCCCAGCTCGCGCTCGTAGCCGGCCGTGCGGCGGGGCGCCAGCACCTCTTCGCTGCGCGTCACGTCGAGGGCGCGGCGAAACGCGGGGTCTTCGCGGCGCGCCGACAGCAGGGCCTCCCGCTCGTCGCCGCTCGCCAGCGTCGTGAAAAGGCGCGACGCGTCGTCGCTGTCGAGGCGCAGCACGCGCGGGCGCACCCAGCGCTCCAGCACGCGCAGGTCGGCGCGGTATTCATGCAGGCCGGCCAGGTTGCCGGCCACCAGCGAGTTGTCGGGCGCCAGCCGTAGGGCCGCCTCCAGCAGCGACACGGCCTTGTCGAGGTGCGTGGGATCGCCCGTGCACACGTAACGAGCCTTCATCTGCAGCGCCGCGTTGTTGGCGGCGCTGGCGTCGTGGGCCGCCTCTTTGGCGTACTCGGCGGCGATGCGCGCGTAGAGTGCGTCCGCGTCGGCGCGCTTTCCCTCGCGGTACAGGCCGCGCGCGTCGATCTCCATGAGGCTGCGCCGCACGTACTCGGACTTCTCGTCGCCGCGCTCGTACCAGGTGCGCCGATCCGCGTCGTCGTCCCCCATGACCGCGCGCAGCGTCGCCGCCTCCTCCTTGACCGGCGACGGCGCGCTGTCCCACACGCTCTCCGCCACGGCGCGGGCGCGCGTCTCCAGCCCCAGCTCGCGATAGGCGCCCGCCACCGCCAGCGACGTCTCCGGCTCGCCGCGGTCGAGCAGCGCCTTCAGCTCGCGCTCGCCGTCCTCGGTCTTCCCCAGACGGTGGTAGACCTTGCCGAGCCCGAGGTGAAACTCCGGGGTGCCCTCCGCCTCGGCGCGGATGGAAAGCAGGACACGTTCGGCCTCGCCCAGCAGCTTGGCGCGCGTCTCGCCGCTCGTGGCGCCGGCGCGCCGGAGCTTGACCGTACCGAGCGCCAGCGCCGCCGCCACGACGTCGCCGTAGCGCTGGTATTCGGCCCTCAGCGCCGTCAGCCGCGCGTCCGCCTCCAGCGAGGACGTCAGCCAGCTCGTCAGCGCCTCGCGCGCCTCCGCCTCGCCGGGCCCGCCGGCGCCCAGCCCGCCGCCCGCTCCTTCCACTTTGCGGCGCACGTCCTCGGGCAGGCCGCCCATGTCCGCGGAGTTGATCAACGCCTCGCGCGTGGCGTCGTAAGCCTCCTCGTAGACGCGCCGCGCCTCGGAGAAGGGCGCGAGCCGCGTCTCCACGTAACGGCTGAGCAGCGTGTCGGCGTCGTCCAGACGCTCCGCCTCGGCGTAGGCCATCCCCAGCGCCAGGCGCGCCTCGCCGCTGAGCCGCCCGGGCGGTCCCAGCCCCGTGAGGAGCGCGATGGCGCCGCTCGTGTCTCCGCGCGCGCGCAGCGCTCCGGCAAGCGCCACCGCTACCTCGTGGTCGCCCGGCAGGCGCCGCAGCGCCGCGCCCAGGCGGTCCTTGTCGCCAGACTCCAGCGCCGCGGTGCGTTCGGCGTCGTCGGCCAGCCGGTGCGCCGCGTCCAGCTTGGCGCGCGCGTCCTCCACGGCCGGCACGAGCGTGTCGTGCGCCGACGCCACGCTCGCCCACTTCGTGACGTCGGGCTCGGCTTCGAGCCACAGCGCCGGCACTTCGCCGAACGTACGCAGGATCGCCGCCGCTCCCTCCACCGCGGCCGGGTCGTCGCCCAGCAGCGCGTAATGGTGCAGCGCTTCGAGCGGCCAATCGGGAGCGAGCCGGGCCGCCAGCGCGCGGCGCAGCGTCACGCCCCGCGCCACGACCCGGTCGCGGTCGCCGCCCTCTGCGATGCGCGCGGCCAGGTCCAGCACGCGCAGCCCGGCGTTCGTCCGCGCCGCGTCGGCGTCTCCCAGCTGCCCGGCCCACCGCTCCAGGTCGCCGGTGAGGGCCGCCGCGGCGGCGCCGGCGCGCGCCGTCTCGGGCATGCCCTCGAAGCGCAACACCAGACGCGCCGCCGCGTCGACCGCCTCCGGCGTGAACGGCTCGGCGATGGCCGCCGCGCCCAGCCGCACGACCGCCTCGGCGGCGGGCGCGAGTGCGGCGCCGTCGACCGTCTCCCCGTACGCCCGCAGCGCCTCGTCGTAGGCGGAGAGCGCGCCGGCCGGGTCGCCGCGCGCCTCCAGCGCCGAGGCGTCCGCCAGCGCCGACGTGGCGCGACGCGCCGGGTCGTCCAGCCAGCTGGAAAGCCAGAACCCGCCGACGGCCAGCGCCGCGCCCACCATGACGACGCTGCGGCACAAGCGCGCCAGCGGGCTCAGTTTCTCGCGCGCCAGGAACAGGTAGCGGCGATCGCCCTGCGCGATGACGCGATAGGCGGTGAGCGGGAAGACGGGAATCCAGAGCGCCGACACGCAATACGTGGCGACGTACGAGCCGTCCGCTTGCTGGTCGCGCTCGCCGTAGAGGCCCACGCCGAAGCCGTTGAGGCGGAAGAGCGGCGGCGCCGCGGAGATGGGCCGCGGGCCGTCGAGCAGCCGGCGCGCCGCCGCCTTGAGCGCCGGCTCGGTCTTTCCGCGCGCAAGCGGCCGGAGCAAGGCGTCGCCGCCGGCGATGTCGCCGCGGCGCAGGCGCCAGCGCGCGCGCACCAGCAAGGCGTAGGCGTCCGCCTGGCGCAGCGCGGCCTGCAGCTCCGCGCGCAGAACCGCCGCCTCGGGAACGATCTGCGCAGCGCGCTGCAACAGCCGCCAGCCGGCGGCCTGGTCGCCGGCGGCGTCGACGAGCACCGCCGCGCGCGCCGTCACATGCGCGACGGCGCGGCGCAGGCTGTCCGCCTCGCTCGCGTCGAGCGCCGCCACCGCCGCGTCGACCGGCGTCAGGACCTCCGTCTCGAGGCGCGCGCGCAGCGCTTCGACCACGGCGCGGCGGTCGTTCCAGCCGGTGCGCGCCGCGTCGGGCTCGAGATCCGCGTCATCGAGGTCGTCGTCGAGCGCGCGCAGCGCGCGCACCATGACGTCGATGGGCGCTTCGGCCGCCGCCGGCTCAGAGCCTGGCCCGCCGGGCGCCCCGTGCGCGGCCGCCGGCGCGGAACCTGGCTCCCCGGGCGCCCCGTGCGCGGCAGGCGGCGCGGAGCGTGGCTCGCCGGGCGCCTCGTGCGCGGCCGCCGGCGCGGAGGCTGGCTCGACGCCGGGCGCCCCGTGCGCGGGCGGCGGCGCGGAGACCGGCGCGGCGGGCGCCCCGTGCGCGGCGGGCGGCTCGGGCGACTCGGGCCTAGGAGCTCCCGCGCCGTTCTCGTCGTTCGTTCCTGCCATGGCCTCTCCCCTCGCAGATCGCAGCGCGCCCGCCGCTGTTACGGCGCCCCGGCCGTCGCTCTTCCCGCCGTCGTCGTTTCGGCTAGTCCCCCGCGCTCAGGATACTGCCGCCGGCCGCCTCATGCACCGAGGAAGAACGCCAGCGCCCACAGCAGGCCGCCCCCTACCAGCCCCAGTCCGCCGCGCAGCTGCAAGCGCAGCAGGCGCAGCGCCTTCTCGGCGCGCGCGTAGGGCTCGACGCGCGCGTTCACGCCCTCGGCTCCCGCCACGCGCAGGCGCATGGGCGCCGCTCGGTAGCCGCCGCCGCGGTCGCCGTCGGCGTCCGGGACCAGCCGGCCCTGGCCGCAGAGCCGCACGTCCAGGGCGGCGGGCACCGCCTGCCACAGCGCCACGGCATGCCGCATCGCCCCCGGCGGCACGCACGCCGGCGGCGCGCCGCGCAGCGTGTCGCGCACCAGGTTGTCGGCGAGGATGGCCTCGTCGG
>DASYRF010000391.1:0-1588 GCA_036004705.1 Myxococcota bacterium | reverse complement strand
GCCTGCGCCTGCTCTTTCGCTTCGCGCTCGCCGTCGCCGCCGCGCTCGGCTTCGATCGCTTCGTCGCCGACCAGCGCGCTGGCCGCGCGCGCTGGTGGGCGTGGGTCGCCGGCTTCGCCGTCGTCGCGCTCGGCGCGCCGGCAGCGGCGCGCGCGATCATGCAGGCGCTCGGCGGCTACCGGCTCCCGACGCTCGGCGCCGCGACCTGGGCCGAGGCCGGCGTGATCGGCGTCCTTGCCGGGCTGGCCCTCGCCGCGGCGCTGCGCGCGCGGGGGATCATTCGCCCGGCGGCGTTCCGCGCCGCCGTCGTGCTGCTCGCCTTCGCCGACATGTGGTGGCACTTCGGCGATTTCAACCCGCCGATCCCTACCGCGCACGTCTATCCGGAGACGCCCGTCGTGCGCTTCCTGCGCGGCGACCCCTCGCTCTACCGCGTGGTCTCGGCCGAGCCCGACCGGCTGATGCCGCCGGACTCGAAGCTGCCGTATCGCCTGCACGACGTCGCGCTGTTCGACGTGCTCAACCTCAAGCGCTACACGCGGCTGCAGCGCGAGGTGAACGGCTTCGCGTTCGGCCCCGACAACACCATCCGGACCTTCCGCTTCGACCCCGAGCGTCACGCCCCACTGATGAGTCTCATGAACGTGAAGTACGTGCTGGCGCCGAACCCGGCCACGCTGCAGGACAGCCGCGACCCGTACGAGAACCGCGCCGGCTTCCGGCGCATCTACGACCGCGACGTGCGCGTCTACCACAACGTCGAGGTGCTGCCCCGCGCGTTCCTGGTCGGCCGCGCGGAGGTCGTCTCCGCCGACGGCGCGCTGGCGCGCGTGACGTCCGCCGATTTCGACCCGCGCGCCGCCGTGCTGCTGGAGAATCCGGCAAGCCCGCGTCTGACGGCCGCCGGCACCGGGGGCGCGCGGCTCACCGAGTACGACGCCAACCGCGTCGTCGTGCTCACGGAGGCCACGGCGCCGGCGTACCTCGTGCTGGCCGACACGTTTCACCCGGGCTGGCGGGCACGCGTCGACGGCGTCGCCACGCCGATCTACCCCGCCGACTTCCTGTTCCGCGCCGTCCACGTGCCCGCCGGGCGCCACCAGGTCGTCTTCGAGTTCGCGCCGATGTCGTACCGGCTCGCCATCGCGGGCAGCCTCGCCGCCCTCGTCGCCGTCGCCGGCTGTCTGGCGTGGCCGGCGCTGAAGACGCGGGCGTAGGACTAAGGTCCACTACCGAGCCGCAGCCGCCATTGACTACCGTGTTGGCAATGGATCCTAAAGCTCTTCGCCTTCTCGTTCGTCAGAAGCTTGCCGACGGTAGTCTGCCGCAAGACAGCATCCCGAGAGTCTGGGGTGGGCCGGCCAACGGGGAAACCTGCGACGCCTGCGCGCTCGTAATCAAGAAAGCCGAGTTCGTCATGGAAGGCGTCTCCACGGACCCCACCAAGCGGGCGCTGCAGTTTCACGTCGAGTGCCTGTACGTGTGGGACTCGGAGCGGACCGCGCCGGGACGCTGACCACCTGACGGGCTGGTGTACACTCTGCCATCCATGCCCGTCGCCACCGAAGCGATCGCCGTCCGGAACCTG
>DASYRF010000390.1:0-7751 GCA_036004705.1 Myxococcota bacterium | reverse complement strand
GATGGGCATCGGCACGGCGGGCCTGTGGGTGCAGGGGAACCGCCTCTCGGCGGGCGACGTCGACGGCGACGGCTACCCCGACCTCCTGGTGGGACCGGTGGGGGCGATGGTGCGCGACGACTTCGACGCCGCGCCGCCGGTACACACGCGCTGGCTGCTCCTGAACCGCCCCGACCCGGCCGACCCGGCGCGGCGCGTGTTCGCGGACGCGAGCCTGGAGTCCGGGTTCTTCGTGACGCGCGACGGCGGCTACGGGCGCGCGGCGTCGATGGGCGTGTTCGGCGACGTCGACGACGACGGCGACCTGGACGTCTACTCGTCGGCGTACGTCGACTCGAACAATCTCGCCATCGACACCGGCGACCGCTCGGAGCTGATGCTCAACGACGGCACCGGCCATTTCTCGCTGGCGCCGCCCTCTGCGTTCGGCGACCCGAGCACCTACAGTGCGGCGAGCGCCTCGTTCCTCGACTTCGACGCGGACGGGCGGCTCGACCTGTTCGTGGGCCACTGGTACATGAGCTTCGGCTCGCCCTTCGGCATGCAGGACCGCCTCTACCGCGGCAACGGCGACGGGACGTTCGAGGAGGTCACGTACGAGGCCGGCCTGGCGACGTACATCACCGGCGGGCCGGACGGGACGAACCATCGCGCCACCTACGGAAGCACCGCGTGCGACGTCGATTCGGACGGCGACCAGGACATCCTAGTGTCGGCGTACGGGCGCGAATGGAACATGCTGTGGCTCAACCAGGGCGACGGCACGTTCGTGAACGTCGCCGCCGACGTCGGGTTCGACGGTGACGACATCGTCGATTACAGCGACAACGAGTTCTACCGCTGCTATTGCGCCACGACCGGGGCCTGCACGGCGCCGGCGCCCCGCATCGACTGTTCTCAGTCCGCCTGGGCGCCCGGCATCGACGACCAGCCCTACATGGCCAACGGCAACACCTTCACCACGGTGTGCGGGGACGTCGACAACGACGGCGACATGGACGTGCTGAGCGCCGAGATCCGCCACTGGCACATCGGGCTGTCGAGCGACCCGAGCGAGCTGCTGGTGAACACGCCGGACGCGGGCGCCGCGCTGGGGTGGACGTTCGTGCGCCCCGGCAACGTCGCCACCGGGCTGGCGCGCGACTGGACCGGCCGCACCGACTGGAACGAGGGCGACATCTTCGCCGACTTCTTCGACTTCGACGCCGACGGACGGCCGGACATCTTCCTGGGGTCGACCGACTACCCGGGGACGCGCGCGTTCCTCTTCTGGCAGCAGCCGGACGGGACGTTCGTCGAAGTGGGACCGACCGCGGGGCTCGACCGCGCCGAGGCGAGCGGACTGGCGGTGGTGGACTACGACCGCGACGGCGACCTGGACGTCATCATCGGCTCGGGGCTGGCGCGCGCCGAGGCTTGGCCGACGGCGGACGTGCACGTGTTCCGCAACGACGTGGGCGCGGCCGGCAACTGGCTCGCCGTGCGCCTGCGGGGCGCCGGCGCGGCCGCCGCCGGGGCCAACGGTGCCGCCATCGGCGCGCGCGTGGTCGTCGAGGCGGGCGGCGTGTCGATGGTGCGCACCGTCGACGGCGGCTACGGCCACCAGGGCATCCAGAACGGCACGGACGTGCTCTTCGGCCTGGGGAGCGCCTGCCGCGCCGAGAGTGTCACGATCACCTGGCCGGACGCGGCGCACACCGTGGAGACCTTCGCCGACGTGCGCGCGAACTATTACGTGGAGATCGACCAGGGCGCGGGGCGGGTCCGCTACGTCACGGCGCCGTGAAGGCGCGCGGCGCAAAGCGCCGAAGCGTGCTCGCGTTCGCCGCCGCGGCGACGTGTTCCAGGCGGCGACGTTCGTGCCGTCGAACGCGACGGTCACCGTGTTGCCGCGCCGGGTGCCGGTGAAGACGATCGTGCCGCCCGCGGCGGGACACGCGCCGGCGCAGCGGGCGTAGCCTGCCACGTCGGTCGTCCAGCCGTTCGTCGTGTTGATGGTCGTCTCCCAGTTTCCGTTCAGCGTCACGCACTCGGCGCTGGAGTCGACCGTGAGCGTGTAGTCGCCGGCGCGCGCGAGATCGTCGCCGCGCGCGGTAGCGCCCGTCGTGCTCGTCGTCACGTCCATCGTGCGCACCGTGCCGCTCGTGGTGATGAGCGCCTGTGCGTCGACGTCGTGCGCTCCCGCCATTCCCTTGCGCGGCGCGTGATACCATCGAGCACGGGGAATGCGCGCTCGCCGAGAGCCAGGAGGCCCGTGGTCGAGCAGCGGGACAGCCCCGAACGCAGGCACAACGTGCGCCATTCTCTCGAGCGGTTCCTGCTGGTGCGCTTCGGCAGCACCCGTCAGCTTCGCCGCACCTACGTGCGCGACATCTCGCGCGGCGGAATGTTCGTGCGCACGCGCCATCCGCGCGCCATGCGCGACCACTTGCAGGTGGTGCTGGAGCTTCCTGACGGCACGCGCCTGCCGCTGCAGGGCGAGATCACCTACTGCGTCACACCGCAGCAGGCGCGCCGCCCCGGGGACGCCGGCGTGGGCGTCCGCTTCCTCGACCTGAACGACACCACCGCCTTCCTGCTGGAGGAATACATCTCGCTGCACCAGGGCGAAGCGCTGTCGCCGCCGCCCGGGCCCCTTCCGGTGGACCCCGCCCTGGCAACGGACGAGCCGGCGCCCGTCGAGCCGGGGTCGGTGGCTCTGCTCGACCACGGCGACGCACCGATGGAAGTGTCGCGCGTCTCCAGCCTGGTGATGCTGGAGCCGCCCACGCGCGAGTTCGCCATCCCTCGCGAGATATCGGGCGCCCCACCAGCGCCCCGGCCGCCGCCCCTGCCGCCACCGCCGCCGCCGCTCGCCCCACCGCTGGCGGCGGCCCCGCCGCCGACGCCCGAGCAGCAGCGCGAGCTGCTGGAGGTGACGCTCCTGTTGGACGAAGAGGTACACCTGCTCGAGTCGAGCGCGCACGGCACGGCGTACGACCTGCTCGGGCTGGAGATGAGCGCCACGCAAGACGGCGTCGCTGCCGCGTACGCCGAGCGCCTCGCGGAGATCGACGCCGGCGCATTGCACGGCCGCATCCCCTACTACCTGCGCGAGCGCTTGGACCGCATGCGCGCCGCGCTGGACGCCGCCCTGGAAGTGCTCTCGTCGCCGGCGAGCCGCGCCCAGCTCGACCTGCGGCTGGAGGAGAACCTGCCGGCGGGGCGGTCGGACGCAGAGATGGAGGCCTTCCGCGCCGAGCTGGCCTTCCGCCGCGAGTCGGCCAGCCCCGAGCAGCAAGCCGACTACGCGCTGGCGCGCCCCTTCGCCGAGGCGGCGCGGCGCGAAGCAGCGGTGGGGCGCGCGCTGGGAGCACGGGGCTTGCTGCGCGCGGCGCTGTTGCACGACCCGTACAACCTGGAGCTGCGGCAGCTGCTCGCCGCGATCGAGAGCCTGCGCCCTTAGCGCGGGAAGCGCGTCAGCAGCCCGGCACGGGCGTGTCGAAGGCCGGATCGACGAGGTCGCCGGCGACGCTGCCGGCGCCGCCGAAGTCGACCGCGCCCCACGGGTCGTAGTCGAACAGCGCCGCGTTCATCCAGCCGTTGGCGGTCGTGACGAGGCCGGCGGCGGTGAGGTCGTTCGTCAGCGGCGCACCGGGCTCGCCGGCGTTCACCAGCAGCGGAACGGCCGGCGTGGGCGCGAGGTCGCAGTAGTTCGTGAAGAAGCAGGCGCCGTCGCACGTGCCCTCGAAGACGTAGCTGCCGTGCTTGTCGCGGCTGGCGTAGACGACCGGCCAGCTCGCCCCCATCCAGCTCTGCGTCTCGCACGCGGTCAGCCCGCCGGCGGCGCAGCCGCAGTCGGTGACCGCCTCACAGGGGGTTCCCTGGTGGGAGATGGCGCGCAACGCAAGGATGCCGGCCGGAGCCGGCACGGCGGGATCGATCGTCGCGGCGAATACCTCGTCGTCGCCGACGTGCCCACCGGCGCCACAGTCCTCGTCGTAGAGGACGTCGTAGATGACGTGCACCTTCGTCGCGTCGAGCGCGTGCGGCGTTAGCCGGAAGACGATGCCCATCGTGGGACACCCGTCCATCGGCGAAAGCGACATGAACGGCAAGTAGCTCTCGGCGAGCATCTGCTCGACGGCGTCGTCCAGCCCGTCGCCGTCGAGGTCCACCAGCGCGGCGGTCGCGTCGGTGCCGCCAGCCGCGTCGGAGGCCGCGCCCGTGTCGCTCGTCGCCGCCCCGTCCGCGCTCGTCGCGCCCGCGTCCGCGCGCCCGCCTGCGCCGCAGCCAGCGAGCGCCGTCGCGCCGATGGCGAGGAGCAGCGCGCCTTCCCGCCGCGGCGTCATCGACTCACCGGAGCCAGGTCGGCACTGCGCGCCCGCCCGCCGCCGACTCCGGCGTGGACGCTTCGGCCAGGAACGCTTCCACCCGCGCCGCCACCTGCTCGGGCGACAGTCCCTGCTCCGCGTAGAGCTGGTCCGCCAGCCCGCTCGACCCGTAGAACGTGACGCCGAGCTTCAACAGCCGGCACTGCACCCGCTCCTCTGCCAGCACGTTCGCCACCAGCAGCCCGAGCCCGGTGTTCACGTTGTGGTCCTCGTAAGTGACGATCATCCCCGTCTCGGCGGCGCGCAGTACGGCCTCGCGATCGAGCGGCTTGAGCGACGCCATGTTCCAGACCTCGACCCCGATGCCCTTGGCCTTCAGCAGCTCGTGCACCTTGACCGCGCGCCAGCTCGTCGGCCCGAACGCCAGGACGGCCACCTCGCTGCCGCTGCGCAGCCGGTCCGCCTTGCCCGGCGTGAAGGCGTACGCCTCGTCGAAGAAGGGCCGCTTGCCCGTCTCGTCGGCGATGACGGGCAGCTTGGAGCGGCCCATCGGCACGAACGAGTCGGTTTCCCGAACGGCGATGCAGCGGATGATACGGTCGCACTGGTTCGGGTCCGCCGGGGCGAAGACGTCAAAATGGAAGAGCGACCCGAACAGCGCCAGGTAATCGATGTTCTGGTGCGTCGGCCCGTCCTCGCCCACGTCCAGCCCGCAGTGCGTCAGCACGACCTTCAACCGCGCCTCGTTGATGTCGCTGAGCCGCTGCTGGTTGTAGGTCTCCGCACAGCCGAAGACGCCGAACGTGGAGAAGAACACGCGTAGCCCTTCGCGCGACATCGCCCCGCACATCGCCGCGGTGTGGTGCTCCTGGATGCCCGCCTCGAAGAAAGCCGCGGGCTGCGCCTTCTTCAGCACGTTCATCTTCACGGACTCCATGAGGTCGCACGTGAACCCAACCACCTTGGGCGGCGCGCCGGCTGCGTTGTTCACCGCCGCCAGGTCGGCCAGCGCATCGCCGTAGGCGCTGCGGCAGTCGGTCTTCACGTCCACGCCCAGCGTGCGCGGCTGGCCGGGGTCGATCGCCACCTCCGGCGCGGGCGGCGCCTCGCGCCCTTCGTGCTTCAGCGGCAGCGCGGCGCGCTTCGCCTTCAGCCGCTCGAGGTCGTTCTCCGCGCCGATCTCCGCCAGCGCCTGCGCCGCCTGCTCCCAGCTCGCCGCCGCTCCGTGGAATTGGTGCTTGTTCTCCATGAACGAGACGCCCTTGCCCATGACCGTGTGGGCGATGACCACGGTCGGCCGCTCCGGGCGCGCCGTCTCGTGCCGGTAGGCGGCGCGCAGCGCAGCGTAGAGCTGCTGCCAGTCGTGGCCGTCCGGCACGTCGAGCACGTTCCAGCCCTCTGCTTCCCAGGCGCCGGCAATGTTCTGAGGCATGATGTCGGAGGTCTTGCCGCCGATCTGCAGGCCGTTCAGGTCGATGACGCCGAACAGGTTGGCGAGCCCGAACTTCACCGCGAAGCGCCGCGCCTCGGCGATCTGGCCCTTCTGTTGCTCGCCGTCGCCCATGCAAACCGCCACGCGAAGGTCGCTGCCGCGCAGGCGCGCCGCCAGCGCCATACCCACGCCCGCCGACAGCCCCTGACCGAGGTTGCCGGTGTTCCACTCCACGCCCGGGACGCAGGTCTCGACGTGGCCGCTGAAGGGCGTACCGGCGCGGCGGAAGTCCATGAGCATGCGCTCGCGCGGGAAGTAGTCGCACGCCGCCAGCACGCTGTAGGTGCCGGGCGAGATGTGGCCGTGTGAGACGACCACGCGGTCGCGATCGGGATCGCGCACGCCGGGGCGCCGGATCCCGGCGTACAGCACCAGCAGGAAATGCAGTGACGACAGCGAGCCGCCGGGGTGGCCGCTCTGGGCCAGCGTCGTCATCTTGACGACGTCCCCAGCGCACTGTACGCGCAGCGCGTCCAGCGCGGTGACTTGTGCGTCGGTGAGGCGAGGCTGCTCGAAGCCGGTGTGGAGCATGAGTCCCTCCGGGAGCGTGCGTCGTATCAGACCGGCGCCCCCGCCCGCAACCGCGCAGCGCCGCCCGCCACCGCCTACCATTGACGAGACCACCGGCGGCGGAAAACTGGCCGCTTGGCAACGGCGCCTTACCATGGGGCGTGGACTTCGTGCGTCCCGCGCGCGCCGTGACGATGCAGCTCGTCGCGGGGCGCGGCCACCTCGCCGCGGTCGTGGAGGCCGTGCAGGCGGCGGAGTGCAGCGTCTGGATCGCCACCGCCAACCTCAAGGAGCTGATGGTGGAGGACACGCGCGTGCGGCCGGGCCGGCGGCGCAGCGCGCGCGGCGGGGCGTACCGCTCGGTGCTGGAAGCGTTCGACGAGCTGGCGGCGCGCGGCGTGGAGCTTCGAATCCTACACGCCGGGGAGCCGTCGCTTGCGTTCCGCGCGGCGCTGCGCCGGCTGCCGCGGCTGGCGCGCGGCGGCGGGCTGGCCCTGCGGCGCTGCCCGCGCGTCCACCTCAAAGTCGTCGTCGTGGACGGCGCGCGCCTCTACCTGGGGAGCGCGAACTGGACGGGCGCCGGACTGGGCGCAAAGGGCACCGGGCGGCGCAACTTCGAGCTGGGCCTGGTGACGAGCGACGAAGGGCTTTGCGACGAGGTGCAGGCGCTCTACGAGCGCATCTGGCGCGGCGCCGAATGCGCCGGCTGCAAGCTGCGCGGGCGCGAATGCGCGGCGCCGCTCGCCGACTTGTGATCTGGTAGATTCGCGCGCCATGAGCAAGACGGGACTCGCGTCCTTCCCGCCCGAGCCGGACGTGCCGGCCGCGCAGCGCGCCGAGGGACAGGTGCGGCTCCGCTACGAGGACGTCACCCAGGACGGGCGGCTGGCGCTGGCGGCGCTGCCGCACGCGCTGGGCGAGGTGCTGTGGCGAAGCGCGCTGGCCGATGCGTCGATGACGCAGGCGCTGCGTGCGGCGGGTGTCGTGCCGATCCTCACGCGTGTCGTGGTGGAGGGCGGCGGCGGGCCGGTCTCGGTGCGGCGGCCGCTCGACGGGAGCGGCTGCTTTCAGCTCGCTCACGCGGTGGACGAGCATGGCGCGGTGTCCAAGCTGCTGCTGAACATGTGGGTCAGCGTGCGCGGGCTGAGCGGGCGCACGCACGGCCCGCCGCCGGACGGGGCGGGCGAGCCCGTGACAGCGGGGCGCGTGTTCGCGGAGCACGTCTTCACGCGCCTGTTCGCGCCGGCCGGCGAGCGGCGCGTGCTCCGGCTGGACGCCCCGGGCCTTCCGGCAGTGCCACCTGCCCGCGTGGACTGGCAGCCCCCGGAGGCTTTGCTCGAGCCGCCCGCGGGCGCGGCGTGGCTGGAGCCGGCGCCCGCGCCCGACGGCGCGCCGGTGGTCTTCGCGCTCGATCACACCGACTCGAACCAGCACGT